>NZ_PYNX01000003.1:0-490039 GCF_003026755.1 Photobacterium sp. GB-50 | reverse complement strand
CTGACTAGCCCATATTGATAGTCAAAGAATTACGTAAAAATGGAGACCGTCAATTTCCCTCGGTAATTAAGCAAGCGACAAAGTCGCTTGGTAGTTAGGGTACGACAGAATCGCTTGGTGATCACATGAATGCCGCTAGTTATTCTAACTCATTTTTGCCCCATTATCATTCAGAGCAAATACTCATTAATATCGCATTAACGTGATTTTGGATTAGTTTTATTTACTGTATATATCAACAGTTATAATGAACGTGTTGATTTTATCACTTAATTTCCGTATTTAATAAGAAATATTTCTTATTCAAAACAGAGGTGTAGCTATACTAATTGATAATTAAAAAATTTAATATTTCACTTTATATTTAATAAGATTGATTAAATACATTTCTTACTTTTTACACCCTCTTTTAAATCCGTAAATGTAAAAAATTGCTACCAAGTTCATAATATGTAACGATTATATCGAGTATGGTAAAGGTATTTTATGAGTATATTTTTGCGCGAAAGTAAGAATGCTTATTAATATACTGTTAAGGCCACACAGGAAGATTATGCTAAATCGAATTATCGCAATTTTTGTAAGTGCTATTTTTATCTCTACAGTTGCACAGGGGAAAGAAGTGACTGATAAAACCGAAATAGGAAGCTCTGCGACAGAGTGGCGCCACATGTATTTCATTGGAATATCTAAAGGAAGCCCAAATGAAATAGATTTATCGGAGGGGCAAGTGCAAGGCTTGCTGTCTATGGTAAATGTTGGCCCTGCAATTTCTAATGGAGCAGCCATTAAGCCGGAATACCTTATCAATTCAAAAGGCACGACACCCTGGCTTGCTATGTTCGCATTAGTGCACGCCAAGCAGCCTTCTGCGCTTCCAATAATTGCAGAAGGGAAATCACGGATTCATATACCCACACAATTTATTAGTGGTACTTTTAATAGCCATAACAATTGGCCTCCCGAGATGCTTGCTAAATATGATATGAAATTAGAGGGGTATAATACGTTTGTAATACCTTTTCTAATCCACTCTAGCGCAAATCCAGTCAGTAATTTATCTCAATCAATGAAGGCGCCAGATGGCAGTCTAGAAATATTTAATGTTAATGAGTTTTCGGAGAAATCACCTGAGGAGCTTCTAGTTAAAATATCAGACATAGTGAAATTCATTAAAGAAAGTAGGCCTGATATTGCGCAAGCGGTGCAGCCTTAACAAGTCAAAGCACGCAGATAAGGATCGTATTTCAATGAAACAACAAACCCTGTTTTCAGATAATATATTTGTATCATACAGTCAATTTTACATTGAGTGTGAAGACCCAGATGATTCACTGCTACCTAGTAATCCTTTTCATAAACAACAAAATGGACTCTGTGGAGCTGCTCAGAGCGAAAGATTATTTTTTACAGCGGCTCCTACAGACTCATTAATCAACCTTGAAATCGAACTACTTGACTCAAAGCCAGAGGTAGATGAAAACTTCGATGAGATTGTTGAGGTGTCATTTACACGAGGTGCTAAAGATATACTTTTATGTGAATGGGCTCATGAAGAGGAATATCCATTAAATATACCAGAAGGAATCTATCGAGTACGTTATAACATAAAAGGTTTTGAGCTCGATTATGATTATGAAAATATGGAAGAGCCGGAAGATGACGAAGAACTATTACCTCCTCTCGACGGCCAAAAATACTTAATTCAGTTTTGGCCAAGTGATTTCAAAAGTGATCAAATACTTAAGAAGACTTCTGAATATGCTGCTTATTGGCATAATGTCGCAAAAGAGAAAAGCGTATAACCAACTGATATTTTAAAATTATTTGGAGTTACCCTTACTTTTTAGAGCAAAGTGCATAACAAACTTTTGTCCAAAAACGAGTTAGCTATTACGCTAACTCATTGTGAGCACTAAGCGACTTGCCATTACACTCACTTTAAAGAGAATATCTAGTAAATACTAAGAAAAATACCAACAACCTCCCCCTCTAAGCTGACAATTACCTGACATAACACCACAAAAATAGCGACTTTTGTCATAACCCTGTAAAAAGTAAGTTATTCTCACTGCAAATGATTGCTTTTAATTTATTAACAATCTAACATCTTCTGCAATATTTATTCATATATTGAAAAAGGGTTTTACATGAAGAAGTTATGTTTAGCAGCAATGGTAGCTACAGTACTTGTTGGCTGTAACGCAGGTGACGAAGTTGTAGAACACGGCGGTATCGACATCAATAATTTATCTCAAACCCAAAAACAAGATTACGCAGAGTTAACTGCCGATGCATTAGCAGTCATCGCGCAAGCGGCTGATAATTGTTCAAATGGAATGGCTGTTGGCGAGACAAAACAATGTGACCTTAGCGCCAGCAATACAACGACAAACATTATTGTAGCAAAAGGCCAAATTGACGTTGAACAACAGGAAAATCAAACTGTTATTGTTCATACAACAAAAGCAATGGAGTTTACCTCTCCAAATGCAGTGACAAACGGTGAAGTCATTTCACTTAATTTCAGTGAAAACCTTGATAAAGATTACAACATGACCCTTAAAACGCTACCTGGCGGAAATAACGTTACCTTTAAGGGAATGCTCATTAATACCGCTGACAGCGATGCAAAATATTGGTCTACTGAATCAACAACTGGACTAGCTCTTAAATATGATGCCAATATCAAGCTTCCATCCCTTATCAGCGGTAATGCCGTAATTACTGGTAAAGATAACCAGACATTTAATTGGTCTGCTGATAGTAATGGCGATATTACCGCTCAATAGAGTTACGCCTAGCATTCATTAACCAGCACTATAATCTAGTGCTGTTTTTTTACATTTAACCAATTGTTTATTAAACAATAAATTTCTTCCAGCTACGATAGCAGAAATAAGCAGTAACCTTTACTTTTCTAGGTTCAGTTAACATCATTTAATATCTGAGCAGTTCTGTTAGACAAGTGTCATGAAAATTATTTGAAAACAACCATTACTGTCATCTCTTTGTCAAAACCAAGTCATTAACACTGCGAATGATTGCTTTCAATTTATTAACAACCTACCCTCTCTCACAGTATTTATACATATATTGATAAAAGGTCTTGTATGAAGAAGCTATGTTTAGCGGCAATAGTAACAACAACATTATTAGGTTGTAATGTTGGTGATGAAGTTGTAAATCACGGCGGGATTGATGTTGATAACTTGAGCCATGCTGATTTACAAAACTATGCAGACGTAACTGCAGATGCCTTAACTGTTGTAGCAAAAGCAGCAAAGGACTGTGCTGAGAATCTACCGGTTGGTAATTCTAATGAATGTTATATTCCTGAAATTCAGGGAAATATTGATATTGCTGTTACAAAAGGCCGTATCAAGGTAGAAAAACAAACTGACAGAGTTGTTATTCATACCATTGAAGCGATGCAGTTTACCACCCACAACGCGATTGCAAATGGCGAAATTATTTCATTATCTCTGGATAAAAACACTGATGATGATTACATCATGGCGATGAATAATAGTAATCAAATCACATTTAAAGGTATGTTGATTAATACTGCGGACAACGATACTACATACTGGTCTACCGAATCTACATCGCCACTGACTTACCGATACAATATCAATGAAGTTCATCCTTATATCACAAATGGTAGCGCGATTATTTCAGGTAAAGGTAACCAGTACTTTACTTGGTCTGCTGATGCAGATGGCGACATTTCTGTTATTCGATAAATGAATGATCGCCCAGCACGTCATTATACATTGGTCTATGCTGGACGATTAATAGAATCTTATTCATTACTATAATGAATCACGCTCTATTTTAAATTAGCTGTAACACTTGTTTAATTAACGTCACCCCTTCTGGGGTAAACGATAGAATAAACGCCGCGCAGTTAAGTATGATCATTGCCCATAATATGGCTTTAAATGGCTGTTTTTGAGATTTATGGCGCAATATCTTTTGTGCCCATAACGCACCAGGCCATCCCCCCACTAAGGCTAATATATGCAAGCTTGCTTCTTTGGTTCGCCATTTATCTAACTCAGCCGCACGTTTATCATGTGCATACACCGCAAACGTCACAACGCTTAATACTAAATATCCAATCAGTACTTGATAAGGGGTATTAAAAAGCGCCACTGATATCGCAACGAAAGCCAAAAAGATAACACTAAACCACTGTGACTTTGAAAAAGGTGCGGTGTATTTATCTAAACCTGAATGTGCTTTGGTCAATGTCACTGTTGTTGCTGACATGCGCCCTTTTTTATCTTTACTTATACGAAATGTTACGGCCTCATTGATACGAGGACGACACTGTTTATCCGGCAAGGCAGAGACATGAAAAAAAACATCTTGCTCGCCGTTATCTGGTGCAATAAATCCAAAACCTTTTTGTTGATTCCAGCTAATAATCTTTCCCGGTTGGGCCATGTTTGTTCCTAGCTTAAAAAATGTCGTCTATCGCGACGATAGACGTTGTTTTAAATGTTGATGGGCTGAATCAGAGATATCGCTACCCCATGCTTGACGCGCTAACCTATCAGCCGCCACTAATGTTGAACCTGAACCAAAAAACGGATCGGCAATAACATCACCTTCAACACTACTTTGCTCTATTAATATCTCTAATAGTGGGACGGGCTTTTCTGTCGGATAACCGCGATAAACACGCTTACATTCCAATACATCTGGAATCGATAAGTTATTCAGTTTTCGCTTACCTTTTTCGAAAAACAAAATAAATTCATAACGTGCTCGATAATGATATCCCATCCCTATCGCGACTTTATCCCACACGATGGGTTTCCAAAACTTAAACCCCACCTGCTCTGCAATCGGTTTAATGTGAAACATTGTTTCTTGATCACAGAACAAATAGAAATGACTGTTTGGTTTTAAAACGCGATAGGCTTGCGTCAATAAACTTTCAAATCGTTCATTGGGGAAAATATCAAACCATTGGTTACTCGATCCTTTACTTTGTTTTAATCGCGTTGTTGTTCCCACTGAGCGGTGTTTTTCAAGCGACTCATAAGGTGGATCGGTGATCATCAAGTCAATACTTTGATCGGGCAAAGCTGTTAACCACTCAATCGCATCTTTTTGGAAAATTTGCATCAACAAACCTAATCTAATATGTGGGAGGAGAAACACGCAAAATAATGTCCGTCATAATACGTTAAATAACAAAAAACTCATAAAAATGTGATCTAGAATTAAATGTGTGCATATTCTTAAAGGTAATATCGTCTAATTCCAATATGGAATAATTAAATCACCAAGGATAAGGAACAGTGATGAGTAAACGCGCTTTGGTTGTCGAAGGTGGGGCAATGCGTGGCATTTTTGCCACTGGTGTATTAGATGCTTTTATTGAACGTAGTTACAACCCATTTGATTTTACTATCGGCGTATCAGCAGGCTCTGTAGTACTCATGGGATATCTGTGTGAAAGTTATCAACGTAACTATAAAGTTATTACCGAATACGCACGCAGTAAGGAGTTCATTAATTACAGACGTTTTGTTAAAGGTGGTAACTTAATTGATATAGATTGGTTATGGAACACCAGTATCAGTCATCTTCCTTTAGAGCTACACAAATATGAGAATCGTAATGTCCCACTTTACGCCACAACAACGGTGGTCGATACGGGTGAGCCTAACTACGTTGAAGTAACACGTAACAACTTAAATGAAGTGATGACTGCAACATGCGCCCTACCGATCATTTACCGTCAATTTCCACAAGTTGACGGTATTGAAATGAGCGATGGCGGTATTGCCGATCCTATCCCAGTGATCGAGGCTTACAATAAGGGCGCACGTGATATCACAGTTATTCTATCTCATGCTCAAGGTTTGTTTGCTAAAAATCGACAAGTGCCATGGTTAACACGTCGCTTATTCCGAACAAATCCCGTGTTTGGGCAAGAGTTTTTAACCAAAGAGTCTCGCTATAATAAGGCATTGTATTTTATTCATAATCCGCCAAAGGATTGCAAAATCACCGCCATTGCACCTGATAAAACGTTTATGATCAAAAGATTAACTAAAGATATCAGTAAATTAGATCAAGGTTATCAACAAGGTAGAGAAGCAGGATTAAGGCTGATCAATAATGACCTTCAATTTAAGCCATGATATTTAATGACTTTTTTACTACAAATAGCATCACTATTACGTATACTGCCCGATTCAATTTACACCACGGTTAGTTTTAGATGATTATTTTTACCACCAATGTTGGCGATATTACGATTGAGCTGAACAAGAAAAAAGCGCCTGTTACGGTTAAGAACTTCTTAAAATATTGCCAAGACGGTTTTTACAACGGCACTATTTTTCACCGAGTGATCAAAGGCTTTATGATCCAAGGTGGTGGTTACACTGTGAAAATGAAAGAAAAACCAACCCGCGCCCCCATTGTTAATGAAGCAAACCGTGGTCTGAAAAATGTGATAGGTACTATCGCAATGGCAAGAACAGATGCCCCGCATTCAGCAACGGCTGAGTTTTTTATTAATGTTGCTGACAATGATTTTCTTGATCACACAGCAACAACAAATGCGGGCTGGGGATACACTGTTTTTGGCGAAGTAACGGCTGGAATGGACGTAGTAAACAAAATTTCAAAAGTAAAAACATTATCTGTTCGCGATCATGACGATGTCCCTCGTGATCCGATTGTGATTGAAAAAGTCACTATCATTGAATAGTAAAAAGCCCGTATACGTTTAACTCGCTATGATCGAGTTAGCGTAATACGGGCTTTATCGTTAACTGTAAAGGCTTAAATATCGCTACAAACCTAATGTAAGTTTTCTTGCTTCTCGCCTAGCTTGCGGCGTTAATATACCAATATTCGATATAAGAAAATGATCAACGAAAGGGAAATCGGTTTCACTGTAATTTCGCAATACTAACCCTATCGCTTGCTGCACCTCATAATCACTATCATCGGCTAATAGCAGTACTGTCTCGCACAGTAAGTCGACATTGGTATGCTGTTTGTGATGACAATGCGCCAATAATGACGCTCGTTTCAACCATTTATTATCAGACTCTCGCCATTCAATTAGTTTTGATTCAAATTCGCGATGCCCTAACACAACAGGACTGATTAACTGCTCAACTAAGCGATCAGCAATATCAACCCCATCAACAGTTTCCAGCATTTCTTGATAAGTATGAAAAGCATGTTCATTTCTAAATGCATGGTAATACTCACCAGCATCAAGTGCTAAATAACGCTCTTCACGATAAACACCGGACCATAGCCAAAGCAGTAAGCGACGATAATTTTCTGCATTATCAATTTTTGTATGTGCTCTCGCATCTTTAAAAATTTCACTTCGTTGCTCGGCATTAACCCCATAGCAAGGCTGATTTACCCTAAGTGTTTGTTGCATATTGGCAGCAACCGCTTTATCTGCAACTTTGGCTAAGTGCTGCTGTATATAAATAACCATAGGTATAACAAGTGACATTGGGCGAATCTTTCCTTTTGCACTGTGTAATGACGCTATGACACTACACATTATGGCCAATTGGCTGACTTTTTATTATATAAACGAACCAAATGGAACGCTGTTCGCTTAACTGTTTCATATTCACTCTAAACAATCAATTTATAAAACACTTTATAATCCCAAGCGATTCGAAACCGTTTTATTTTAGGTTATCAATAGCAAACTAGTTATCAGCACAATCTTCCATTTTTTGTATACAGATTAATTGAGCAGCGTGCAAAACTAAAAAGTGTAAACATCTAATAACACTTCTATCTTTTTTACAGAAATTAACTAATTCATTACAATTAATGATTTTCAACCCCGCCAATGCGTGATAAATATGTTAATTATGTAAACTCAATCAGTTTAAATAACTTTTTATTTTATGATTTATAGTCAAAGATTTTCATATTTCTCATAGTGAAAAGGATATTTAAGACTAAATATTTATAACAATTATGACTCACTACAATCATTAACAGGATGTTTTATGGACACATCAACTTCTCCAACCGCTAATCGTGGAAACTGGAGTTCACGAATTGGCTTTGTTATGGCCGCAGCAGGATCTGCTGTTGGTTTAGGAAACATTTGGAAGTTTCCTTATACTGCTGGCGACAATGGTGGCGGCGCGTTTGTTGCTATTTACTTGTTTTTCGTTATTTTTATTGGCTTTAGCGTCATGCTAACTGAATTTGCAGTGGGACGTAAAACAGGTTTGTCTGCCGTTGGCGCATTTAAAACCACCGATCGTCGTTGGACGTTTGTTGGCATCATGGGAGTATTAAGTGGCCTACTTATCATGGGGTTTTACCCTGTTGTTGGTGGTTGGGCCATTGCTTATATCTATAAAATTTCAACCGGATTATTAAGTACGCCAACGGCTATTAACGATAGTTTTGGTAGCTTTATTTCTGATCCTATACAACCGCTTTTCTGGATGGGACTTTACCTTTTATTTAATATTTTTGTCGTTATCCGAGGCGTTTCAGGTGGTATAGAAAAAGCAAGTAAAGTGTTAATGCCACTGCTTTTCATTATCTTAATCATTGTGTCTATCAAAGGCCTTACCTTACCAGGCTCAATGGCGGGCTTAGAGTTTTTATTCAAGCCTGATTTTTCAAAAATTGATAGTTCTGTTGTGCTTGCTGCACTGGGACAGGCGTTCTTCTCACTAAGTTTAGGTATGGGCTGTATGCTGACATACGGCAGTTACTTACGCAGAAAAGAGAATATCGTACAAACCACCGCTATGGTTACGGCGATGGATACGGGGGTAGCATTACTCGCCGGTATCGCTATGTTCCCTGCAATGTTTGCGTTCAGCATGGAACCTTCTGCAGGGCCAGGTTTGGTATTTGTCGTTGTTCCGCAATTGTTTGCTGAAATGGGTGGCATCGGCTTCTTACTTGCAATTTTATTCTTCGTTGCTTTAAGTGTGGCGGCATTAACCTCGTCAGTGTCATTACTGGAAGTGGTCGTTGCCTACTTAATTGACGAGAAAGGTTTTAGCCGTGTGACTGCGGTGATCAGCGCAAGTATTGTGATGGCGCTACTTTGTATTCTTGCTTCGCTATCTATTGGTGGCTTTGGTCCTAAGCTATTCGACACTGGCGCATTTGATGTCTTTGACTTACTTACTGACAAAATCTTCCTTGCTGTTGGTGGTATGTTGGTGTGTCTATTTGCGGGCTGGCGTTTAGATCGAAGTGAGCTAAAAAAAGAAATTACCAATAACGGAAAAGTGTCATTCCCACTGTTCAACCTTTGGTATGTATTGATTAAATATATCATTCCAGTGGCTATCGCTATTGTTGCAATTTCAGGTGTGAAAGCTGGATTTGATAGTGATAAAGGCGACATCATGTTATTAGGTTTAGCGATTATTGCGCTGTGTGGGGTTTTCTCTAAAAAGCTGTAAATCTATTCGCTACAATCATGACAATATAACAATGAAAGGTTTGTCACTAACAATGACAAACCTTTTTTTTCTTATCGGTATACATTTATTACAAATGAAATCTGGCCATACTTGTATATTTTTATAAATTTGTATTCTCGTATTGAGACCCTTCATAATAATTCGTACACTGAGAGCGTTTAAATAATTAACTGCCATGCATACGGTTTTACTGTAATAAGCTCAATCATAAATCATATTTTTCCTCATTTTCTTATGAATGCGCGACTACACAGCTAATAACAAAATGCCAATACTAACTAGGTGAACTATGTTCAAACGCTTCGAAGGTTTCACGAACGCTTTTCCAAAGCAAGAGCCCACACAACCCCCCCAAGGTATTTTTGCATTTTGTCGCTATTACACTCGTGGATTTGAAAAGCCGTTAGCTTGCATGGCGTTACTTAGTGCTATTGTTGCAATTATTGAGGTTGTGCTATTTGGTTTTATGGGTAAGTTAGTCGATTGGCTAGCAGCAAGTGATCCTAAAACATTCTTAGCTGAAAACGGGACAACCTTAATTTGGTTATCCGTGGTCGTGCTTATCGTAATGCCACTATTAGTCTTGATCTCATCATTGCTATCACACCAAACGTTACTGGGTAACTACCCAATGTCCATTCGTTGGCAAGCTCACCGTTATCTGCTCAAACAAAGCCTGTCGTTTTACCAAGATGACTTTGCAGGACGTATTGCAACTAAAGTCATGCAAACTTCTCTTGCCGTAAGAGAAACGGTAATGAAAACGGCTGATGTTTTCGTTTACGTCTCTGTTTACTTTACTTCGATGTTAGTGATCCTTGCTCAAGCGGATTGGCTATTGATGTTACCTATGTTGGCTTGGTTAATCGCTTATATTGGTATTCAAATTCACTTTATTCCTAAGCTAAAGAAGGTCGCAGCAGAGCAAGCTGATGCCCGCTCGACCATGACAGGACGAATTGTTGACAGTTATACCAATATTGCAACAGTCAAACTGTTCTCCCACAGTAAATATGAAACCGATTATGCCGAAAAAGGGATGAAGGGCTTCCTTGCAACGGTTCATCATCAAATGCGCTTGGTTACCGGATTTGATATTTGCGTTCAATTAGCTAACTACTTATTACTTTTTTCTATTTCTGTCCTTTCTATTTACCTGTGGATGCACAGTGCAATTCAAGTAGGTTCGATTGCAATTGCGATTAGTTTAGCGCTGCGTATTAATGGCATGTCGATGTGGATCATGTGGGAAGTGGGTGCGCTATTTGAAAATATGGGTACCGTTGTCGACGGTATGAAAACGCTGTCTAAGCCAGTTGAAATTGAAGATGAGCCTAACGCTAAGCCATTAGCTGTGCAAAATGGTGGCATTGAATTTGATAACGTAAGCTTTAACTATGGCGAAAATAAAGATGTTATCAACCATCTCTCGTTGAATATTAAACCTGGTGAAAAAGTTGGCTTAGTCGGTCGATCTGGCGCAGGCAAATCAACCTTAGTTAACTTGCTATTACGTTTTCATAATTTAGAAGGCGGAAATATTCGCATAGATGGGCAAGACATTGCGAAAGTTACGCAAGATTCATTACGCAGTAAAATTGGCATGGTAACGCAAGATACGTCTTTGCTTCATCGCTCTATTAAAGACAACATTCTTTATGGTGATCCTGAAGCCAGTGAAGAGCAGTTGCTTTCCGCAACTAAACAAGCACATGCCCATGAGTTCATCGAAACATTGACAGACCCGTTTGGTAATATTGGTTACGATGCTCAGGTGGGTGAACGTGGTGTTAAACTCTCAGGAGGACAACGTCAGCGTATTGCTATCTCCCGCGTATTACTGAAAAATGCGCCAATCTTAATCTTAGATGAAGCAACCTCAGCGTTGGATTCTGAAGTGGAAGCGGCGATTCAGGAAAGTTTGGTTGAATTAATGGAAGGCAAAACAGTTATCGCGATTGCCCACCGTTTATCGACTATTGCAGCGATGGATCGTCTTATCGTATTAGATAAAGGCCAGGTTATTGAGCAAGGTACACACCAAGAGCTCATCAATCAGAAAGGTATTTATGCTCAGTTATGGGCACATCAAACTGGTGGCTTCATTGGCGAAGAAAATCATCACCTTGCCACTGAAAGTTAACTATTAACTTAGCCTATGTGTGATTGATGTTAAAAGAGGTCGCTTAGCGACCTCTTTTTTATAATAAGATTATCCGTATTCAATAGCACTGCCCCTTTCATACAACTCTTCCCTTGATTCACGTTGAAACGCCTAACAACAACATTCCTCATGAAGATAACTCACCAAAAAACAAAAGCTTAATTGAGTTACACGTTGTTACATAAGAATATTTGTTGATTATTTAATTAGCTATTATCATCCCGCTCCCTTTACAAATTTTAAATCCATTTTCCTTTTCTGAGCTTATATGGTTAATAGTCAATCAATTCTAATTGTCGATGACAGTGTAATTATTCAGCAAACGACTAAATTAATTCTGTTGAAAGCGAAATTTGAAGCACAACGAATTTATTTTGCATCAAATGCACAAGATGCAATAAAGCTTTGCCAACGCAATGTATTCGATATCATTTTTATTGATTTTAATTTAGGTCTTGGCAGCACAGGCCTTCAGTTACTTGAGCGCCTCCACCACAATCAATTGATCACTCATCATCCTTTGATTTTTATTGTTACTGCAGATGATTCAGAATCAATTTTGATGGGATTTTCTGAATACCAACCTACAGACTATTTAATTAAGCCTTTTCGTTTAGAAACACTGACAACGCGAATAAATCTCCATTTTAATAAGCATAAGTTTGAAGATGCTGTATTTAACACTTACCAATCAAAGGGTTGGTTAGGTGTACAAGAGTTTATTGAAAACTATTCTTATTGTGATAAATATTGGTCGAGTGTAACAGCCTTGGCTAAACGATTATTGCTAAATAAAGTGACGACAAGTTATAACGATATTGACGTCATGTTAAATAGTTTACTTCAACAAAATGACTATGTGCCTGCTAAATTATTATTAGCGCAATTATGGTTAGAGCAAAATAAATTTGACCAGCTTACTCCGTTGCTTACATCAATTAATTCTTCTAGCCCACAACAACACCTGACACTATTAGATCTTAAAGCTCGCTCTGCATTAAAACAGAACCGTATAAGCATAGGCTATGAATTTTGGTTAGCGGCGCATAAAGTAAGCCGTAATAATCTCTACCGCTTGTTTGGTTTAATATGGATTGAGTTTTGTCTTCAACACGACACTGAGATCGAACGTCATATCAGAGAAGCCTGTTTTTCACTGCGTTTTTCCATTTGGGATAAACCTCAAAACTACGCATTTTTAGTGTGGGTACAGCTACAACAATACAACAAAAAGCACCAGTCGATAGAGAAACTATGGTGCTCTATTAATCAGCAGCAGAAGATCACTAAGCACGATCGCGCTTATATCTATTTATTACAGGCATATCAGGCCGCTGAAAATGATTCTAATTTGATTGCGTATCGTGAATTTATGAATGCATTAAATTATGTAGAGCACCATGAATATAATGAATTACCAAGCGAATTTCTTATTATTGCGCTAAGTACAGCCATTAAGCTTTCAATGCATACTCATATCATTAAGTTTGTAAAGCAGTTGACCAACATTTTCAATTTACAACCTAATGAACCACATAATGTCATTAAGCAGATGTGGCTAAAAGCGCAGACGGCTAAAATTAATGAGAGCAAGTGTGCTGAGTATAGTTATGCCTTACAGTTGGTAAAACAAAAACAATTTGTGACGGCTGGACAGTTACTTTTTACATTATGGCCGATGTACCGTTTTGATATCACTTTAGCACGCTGCATAGTGGAACTATTTGCTCGTGGACACCTCGATTTATATGTTAGTGAAAAAAATACTGTCAACGAAGCAAGGTGGGTATTTGAGTCACAAGATATTAAACCTGAATGGTATAAAACATTAAAAACGAAACATACCGTACTCAACCAGCGCCTTTACTAAACGTTAATGAGAATTAAGTCATGCGTAACTTTACTTTACTAATAATTTTATTTATTAGCTCATTAACTTGGGCTGATGACAATGTTCAAAAAACAACATTAAAAGTTGGATACCTTTCATTAGATTGGTCACCGTTATCCTCACTCAATAAAAAGCAAGAAGTCGTAGGGCTATTACCTGACTATATGTCAATTATCAGCCATAACGCTGGGTACACTATTGAAAATATTGTTTATGATACGCCGACTGAAATTCTAACAGCATTAGCACGCGATGAGCTTGATGTTGCCATAGGGGTAAGCAACAGTGCAGAAAGAGAAAAGTTTTTTGCATTTAGTGAGCCTCTATTGGCTTTTCCTTACGCAATGCTTAGCTATTCGTCTTCCAATATCCTCTTAAATTTTGATGATAAGACAATCGCCATTGAAGAGAACAGTGTTCTCAATGGGTTATTACCTCAAGTCAACGAAAGTATCACCACGATTTCAATGGTTGATTCAAAAACCGCCTTAGATTCTGTCAAAAGAGGCGAGGCTGACGCTTACATTGGCAATTCAATTCTTTTAAATAAGCTACTAAAAAGTAATGATCCATCGATCCCATTTGAAGTAACAATACTTGAACAGTTACCTTTAGAGCAACTGCACCTTGCCAGTTCAATAAAAAATAGTGCCATTATCAAACAACTCAATAGCACTATCGTTGCCCTATCTAAAACCGAAATAAATTGGCTTCACAAGAAATGGCTGACAAAAAATCAAATTTCTTTACTCAAAGATCCGAGTAAAATTAAACTTACTAGCGATGAAAAAAACTTTCTTGAGTCTTTACCTACGCTAAAAATTGGTTACCAATTTGATGCTAACCATCTAAAAGAAGAAGATATTCTATATCTGCAAGTTGAAGATATCGCTCAAAAAATGAGTGTAGGACTCGGTGTTAATTATGAGTTTATCCATATTAATGACTACTCCCAAGCTAAAGCGATGCTTGCACAAGGAGATATACATATTCTTAGCGCCGTTGCCACGTCGTCATTACGGAAAAAAGAACTGCTTTTTAGCATGCCTTATGGGCAAGAAGGCTGGGTTATTGTCAATAAAATTTCAAAACGAAATAGCTACGGAATTACACCTAAGAATAGTATTGGTGTTATTCAATCAAGTTTTGTTAAAAACCTTGCTTTAAACTTATACCCAGATAATAAAACAATTAGTTTTGATTCAAGAAATGACATGCTTGCTGCATTGATCAATGATCAAATCGATTATGCTGTTATTTCACTCAGCCAAGCGCATGTGTTGTTACAAAATGAATACCTTGGCCAATTAAAAATTGTCCCTAGCAAGTTGGATAACCACCAACGTTCAATTAATTTTGCAGTAGATAATAACAATCTTCAGCTAAGAAATATCATCAATAAAATGATAATGACATTGCCACCAGAAGATCTAACGAATAGTTTTAGAAAATGGCATTCTATAACCATAAAATCTGACGTTAATTACAGCCAAATCATTGGCTGGGCGATCATCGTTACAACGGTAATTTTTAGTATTATTACTGTAATTATCTATTGGAATCGTCGTTTAAGTCGAGAGATCACGCAACGGAAAAATGCCGAACAAAAGCTAACTTACCTAACGAATAATTTTGATGGTGTTTTGATTCAGCACTTACAAAACAGTGCAAACCCATTTGATATTGAATTTTTATTCATTAGCGAAAAAATCAATCTATTCATTGATTGTGATGCATCTAAACTATATGAAGATCCGGCTTTATTACTTGATATATTAAAACAGCGAGAAGACTTCGAATCTCTTTATTTAACAATGCAACAGGCAGTTTCTATTGGCTATTGGAGTACTAATTTACAAATTCATTCCAACACGCTTAAACCGCGCTGGATAGAACTACGTTGCCAAATATCGGAAGTTGAAAACGGTTGGCAGTGGAATACTATTATTCTAGATATTTCGCAAACCAAAGAACAACAAGTCGCACTAATGGAAGCTAACGAGAAATCACTGGCTGCGACTGAATCTAAATCACGCTTCTTGGCCATGATGAGCCACGAGATCCGTACGCCAATCAGCGGAATTCTAAGTTTATTAGAGCTAATGGAACCACATGCGAAAACTAATGAATTACGACAAATTCATCATAATTTGTCACAATCAGGGCGTAACTTGCTCAACATTGTCAATGATGTATTAGATTTTTCGAAAATTGAAGCTGGTAAGCTCAGTATTAACCCAAGTGAAAATAATATTTCGGATCTTATTCATGAATTAGTACAGCCCCACTCTATTCATGCACAGCAAAAAGAAATTACATTCACCTTGTGGCTCGATCCTACCATCGCACACTGTTTACTGTTTGATGAAGTACGTTTAACGCAAATTCTTAATAATCTTATTAACAATGCGATTAAGTTTACCGTGCAAGGAAACATTCATCTGGCTGTTGATATGATCCAAGAATCAGCATCAGAACAAAAGCTGACATTCTCTATCACTGATACGGGGATTGGTATTAAACCTAAAGATTTAGAGCGTTTATTTCAACCATTTGTTCAAGTTGAGCAAAACAGTAACCGTCGCTTTAGTGGTACAGGGCTAGGTTTATCCATTTGCCACCAATTAGCCCAACTAATGGGTGGTGAAATTGTCGCGAAAAGTGACATTAATGTTGGCACTACATTTAGTGTTACGATCCCCTTCACTGTTGTTGAAAAGAAATCAGTCAAGCCGTTACATAAACATTGTGGCTTTTTGGGCGATATTGACGAGCAGTTTTTAGAGTTATATTTACAATCATGGCATTGCTCATACACAAAAATTGCAATTGCAAATAAAGCTAAATTACCAGCATTCATTCTAACGAATAAAATCAATACGATTATCGTGAAAGACACATGGCTTACTGATCACAATATTGATGCAGCATGGTTTAAGGCTAATTTACCGTCAATAAACGTTATTACAATTAGCTCTCCGAGCCATTTTTTCACTCAAAGCACCTCGGAAGGTTATATCATTTCTTGTAATCCATTATTGCCGAATCTGTTCTATCAAGCGCTAGCAAAACAGACCTGTAAAAATACCCTATACCCTGATATAACCACCACAGAAAAGCGTGTATACACCTATGAGCAGGCTGTTGCAAAAGGGCGTTACATTCTGGTTGCAGAAGATCACCCTATTAACCAGCAGATCCTTAAACAACAACTAGAGCAACTTAACTATGCCGTTGATATTGTAGATAACGGTCAAAAAGCACTAGATGCATTAAGCAAGAATTCATATGATCTATTACTAACAGATTGCCATATGCCAGAGCTTGATGGTTTTGAGCTGGTTAAAGCCATTCGTAAACAAGAACAGATAAAAGCTGCTAAGCCTCTTCCTGTATTGGCGTTAACAGCAGATGCGCTATCTAACGAACAATTTTTTAAAGAGATTGGATTTGATGCGTATTTAATTAAGCCAATAACATTAGATGAATTAAATACCGTATTAAACCAATGGCTACCGAGTAGAAATTGTGACAATGTCACGTCAACATATGAGCACCTCGTGCCTAATACGTTAACGGATAGTGAAAGCACAACGGATTTAGTTAATATTAACGAGCTTATTGATATCTTCGGTGATAGTGAAACAGCCTATACATTGCTCGATCAGTATCTTGCATCATGTATTAAAGACCAGCATGAATTGAATATGGCTATTAACGAAAATAATATTGAATTAGTAGGCTTAATTATTCATCGAATTAAAGGTGCAGCTCGCGTCATGACGTTCCACCAGCTTGATGCACTTTGCATCGATGTGGAAAAGGATATTCAACAGCATAGAATAGAGACTTTACAGCACCATTATGAATCATTAATAGCTTTAGTTGGTCAACTCACTCAACAAATCGATAATTTAAAAGGTAACTAAAATGCGCATACTATTGATAGAAGATCATGATTTTCAGCGCCAAGTGCTAACAACGCAGTTAGCTCGTATTATCGATCCTGTTAATGATGAAATTCATTGCGCGGTTAACGGTGCCGAAGCATTAAAAATTATGCAGCAATATCAACCACAGTTATTGTTGTGTGATTTAAATATGCCGGAAATGGATGGCATCAGTTTTCTTGGTCATATTGCAAAACAGCAGTTTAAGGGCGCTATTATAATCACCAGCGCCTTGAAACAAGATATCTTAGCCAGTGTTGAGAAAATGTGTCTTAACTATAAACTTAATTTATTAGGCACATTGGCTAAACCTACCTGTTTAAAGCAAATTAGTGCTTTAATTGAAACAGCAAAGCAAACTAATGCATTACCTGAACGCCTACCGTCTTGTGATATAAAATTGGATGAAGCCTTTATCGATCTCGCCTTTAAACAATACTGGTTTGTGCCTTACTTTCAGCCTATCGTATCGCTTGAAACAGGTGAATGGGTTGCTTGTGAAGCGTTAATACGTTTAGTGCATCCTGAATATGGTACGGTTCCGGCTTACCAGTTTATTGATCAAATCATGGCGCACAATAAAGAAAAGCAATTAGCAATTTACATTATTCATTACGTAATTTGTTATCGTTCATATTTCCATAATCGAAAAATTGCGATAAATATTTCATCTAAAACATTGGCTGATCCACATTTCATCAACTGCGTACTGAAATTAAAAGAACAATATTACGATTTAAATCAATGGTTATATTTTGAACTAACAGAGTCCGATATATTTGAATCAGTCGGTGAAGCCATTGAGTCTGCATCACGCTTGAGTATGCACGAGTTTGTTTTATCCATTGATGATTTTGGTACTGGCTATTCGTCACTTAAGCAGTTAGAAACATTAACGTTTAATTCCCTTAAACTTGATCTTGGCTTTATTCAGGCATTACCAACAAGCATTACGGCACAAGCCATTGTGGAATCATGCTTACTACTCACTAAACGCTTAGATTTAATCACTATTGCTGAAGGCGTTGAAAACCTTGCTTTATGGAAGCAATTACAGGAAATGCACTGTCAACAAGCACAGGGATATTTTATATCTCCCCCTTTGCCATATGACAGTATTGAGCAATGGTATCAGCAGTGGCAACAAAAAAGCGCCTCACTTGCTATTACTCCCGCTGAATAAAAAAAGAGTTAGTGTTTTTGAACACTAACTCTTCTTATGCCCTCTTAAAAATTACAATGCTGCAATTTCAGCTTTTCGCGTTTTAGAGGTCACACAAAAATTCCCACGGCGAGTTCGACATTTTGAGCATCTTTCACACTCAACATCGATCCGATCCCCCTCTTTCCAACGTTTGATCAGTTGTGGCTCCGTCAGTAGCGGACGTGAAAACGCAAACAATTCAATATTTGTATTATCAGCAAGCGCTTCAATTGCACAGTAATTACTTAAGCCACCAACAGTCATAACAGGCACTTTAACGTCTTCACTTATCACACGGCCATATTCGCTAAAGTAACCTTCCGCTTGAATCTCATAACCATCATGCACTTCACCAACCATAGTATCGGCTTTGCCATGAATATTGCCTGAGATGATAATGGCATCAACCCCAATCGCTTCCAGTTTTTTACAAATAACACGCGTTTCTTCAAAAGTTAATCCACCTTCAAAAAATTCTGTCGCGGTTAATTTCACTAGGATCGGGAAATCTTTACCGACTAACTTTCTGATCGCATCGTAAATTTCAATTAAGAAACGCATACGATTTTCAAGGCTACCGCCGTACTGATCTTCACGTTGGTTGTAGTAAGGGCTTAAAAACTGATTTATTAAATAAGTATGCGCCGCATGAATTTCTACACCATCAAAACCCGATTGTTGAGCACGTAAGCTTGCTTGGGCAAATGCATTAACGATGTAATCAATTTCTTTTTGTGTCATTGCTTTACCCAATGTTTGGGTACTTTTTTCACACACGGCACTAGGTGCAAAAATAACACGTTCGCCAAGATTATAGGTTGTTTTCGTGCCACCATAGGCTAACTGCATGACAATTTTTGAATCATATTGATGTACAAGCTCTGTAAGCTTTTTATATTCTTCAATAAAAGAATCGTTATACATCCCCATCATGCCTGCATTCGGCTTTTCTTCTTCTACAATATTGGCATAACCCGTGACAATTAAACCAACCTCACCTTTGGCAAGCTCTTCATAGATAGCATAAAGCTTATCTGTCATATGACCTTCTTCTGTCGCCATATTTTCCCACGTTGCACTGCGTACAAAGCGATTTTTTAACGTCATCGAACCAATGTGAGTTGTAGAAAACAAATTACTCAAGGTGAAGCCTCTTACATCTTTTTATGATTTATCATCAGATTGAAGAACAAAAAGAACAGCGACACGATCAAGGTATCGGTTCTTTTTTCTAATATCTGTCAACTTTGAACAGATGGAGGGGATAGTACTGATAAAGGAAGGTGAAAACTTTAATCTGGATTAAGTTAAAGGCAGTTCTGTAGCACGTAAAAGTAATAATTTGGCTTAAAAACGGAATATATCCACATACCCTCTGTATATAGAGCGCAGTCTTGCGAGTAATTTAGCTCATCATAATACTTTTACTTAACCGTTAGTTGCAAAGATCTGGGTTAAATGATGTCCTTTCAATACTCGCAACCCATTGCTGTAACTGCTGGTCTGTAAATAACGGTGCCTTAAATGTATGGATATAATGCATCATTGCACTTACTGATTTGACTACATTATCAGGCATCTCGGTTTTAAAAGTACAATCACCAACAAAAACCACTGCGGAATGAAATGCCGTTTCATCAACACCCAATAAATATTGAAGTGTCTTAGTATGTTGAGCATTTTGATGTAACGGGTTTTTAAATACTGATGAGCGATTAAACGATGCTTGTTGCCATACTGACTGATAGGTCCCACCAAAAATCCACCCTTTAATATTTATCGTTTCCACGACAAAAATACCGTATTGAGAAACAACAAGATGATCAATTTGCGTTGTACCACTTTCAGTAGGCAAGGTTACATTAGTTAATACTTTGTAATGTTTTGCTGGCAAAAGTTTTAATCGGTAATGAACAATTAATTCACCTGCACGACCTTTAAACCACGGTGAATTTACTAAAAACAGAATAAAAACAACCGGAATAATCCAACATAAAGGCTGTAGAGCATTAAATATTATTGATGTCATATCCATGAATTAGGTTATCCATTCCAGTAAGAACGATTGCGCCTCTGTCTAACATTATTTAAGTGAAAAAATTAACGTTTTTAGAGATAAAATACTAAGTCAAAAATATGGCAGTATATTTACTGTTTTTAAAGGTCAAAAATGTAACGTTTTAATACACATGAAATTATATTGAAAAATACACATGGCGTTACATATAAAGCTATTATACAAATCATGAAATACAACTATTTGAGTATCGTTTAAATTTTACTTCTATTTCTACAAATGGAATTTAATTATACCGCTGTTTCATAGTAAAATATTTGCATTATGAATGCGTAAAAGGCATGTTATTAGGCTTTAATTAAAATCTAATTTCGTGGAGTTATATTAGTGTTTAAGCGTTCTACCTCACTTGTTGCACTTACTTTTTCTGTTTTTAGTATTTCTAATGCTTTTGCTGATACCACTCAACATAATACCTACCAAGCTGTCCCGTCCAAAAATGAGTTGATCACTCAAACTGATTTTGGCAATCAAACCTATGTTTTTCACTTTAGTAGCGGCTCACATCAACTCGCCCGTATCGACTTTATCGACCATATGCCTACTAACCAAAGTGTATGTAAAAGTTGGAAATATGTTTCAGCGCTAAGTAATTACAATGTGGCTAAACAAACCTTATTACGTGTATCTACTAGCTTCGATCCAAGCAATAACACCTGTACGGCCTATGCTTACGCCAGTAATAATGGCGCACAAATGTCGCAAGTTCTTGACCTATTTCAAACTAAAAACTACGTTGACATCGCAGGTTTCAACTTATCGGCTGACGGTTTTACCGCAGCAGTAAACGCACTGTAATCAAAGCCTTAATATCAACAAGAGATCCAAGTACTATTTAGTGATACTCAAATATTCATTTTCTTGGATCCTTACTCTCCGATACGTTTCACGATCACTTCTCCCCTTGCAACTAATCTAAAACTGACACACCAGTAAATGTTAATAAATCTTATTACCATTCATTAATGGATCCTTATCTCTCAATAAAACACATTTATAACGATAATTATTATCATTACTATTTCGAAAATTTTTTAAGGATAGCCATTTTGAAAACGCCCATTAAAACGTTGCTTTCTCTAACTGTTGGCTTAACAGCTTCCAATATCGCTTTAGCAAGCACCTATCCCATCACAGTAACGGATGTTGCGGGTAGACAAGTTACCTTTGATCATCAACCTCAAAACATTGCACTTTCAACCAGTCGAATTTTTCCATTGCTAGAAATTATTTATCAAAAAGAAGCAGCAAAGCACCTTGTTGCGGCAAGAGATGATATGCGAGTTTCAGCGCCAAGCATGTATGCTAGCTATATTAAGCAATACCCCTCACTAAAAAATGTTCCGACTATTGGTCTTATTAAATCTGGTGAATTTGATGTTGAACGGTTTATTAATCTAAAACCTAAACCTGATCTTTTTATTGTTGATCTATCAAATATTAAGTTGGCTGAAGATAAAGGCTTATTGAAAAAACTCAATGATGCTGGCATTAAAGTATTAACGGTCGATTTCCGTGAAAATCCACTCAAAAACACACTGAAATCAGTACAGGTTTTCGCTGATGCTGTTAACCGCTCAAAGCAAGGCGATGCATTCGCCAAATACTATACAAGTCACTTGAATGTGATAAAAGAGACACTGGCACAGCACCCAAACACACCGACTCCGCGCGTGTTTATTGAACGCGCTGCAGGTTACAGTGACTCCTGCTGCCGTACTTTTGCTAATGGTAATATGGGCGCTTACATCCCAATGCTTAAAGCTGAAAATATTGCG
This sequence comes from Photobacterium sp. GB-50, assembly GCF_003026755.1. Taxonomy (NCBI): domain Bacteria; kingdom Pseudomonadati; phylum Pseudomonadota; class Gammaproteobacteria; order Vibrionales; family Vibrionaceae; genus Photobacterium; species Photobacterium sp. GB-50. The sequence continues at coordinate 467,499 of NZ_PYNX01000003.1, read as the reverse complement.
ATAGCGCCACTTGATGGTTCTGAAACTGGACAGATGTCACCAGAGACAGTCATTACCTCACAGCCTGATGTTTATATTATGCAAACAACCGGTTGGATCACCAATGACGGTCAGCCAACAAGTGGGATTCCTCTTGGTTACTCTCCTAACCATGCCGCAATTAAACAAGCGACCACCGATTTGATGAATCGACCATGGCTACAAGCACTAACAGCGTATCAACAAAAGAATGTTTATTCGATTTATATGCCATTTTACAACTCGCCGTATAACTTAGTGGCGATTGAGTATTTTGCAAAATGGTTACACCCTTCACTTTTTTCAACGTTACAGCCAGAAAAGACATTTGAAGAGATGAACCTTAAGTTTGGTCATCGTCATCTGAGTGGTCAGTTTGGTCAAGATAACTTCAAGGCAATGAATCAGTGAATAGCATTACAGTTGAATTGAGAGCTCACCATATTCGTTCTCGTAATAAAAGAATCGCACTGATCAGCCTTGCCATATTAAGTGTGTTATTTGTCATTATTGATGTGCTTATTGGCTCACAAGGCCTCTCTTTTTCACAAGTGATCCAAGCGATTTTTTCACCAAGCCAAAGTGCTATCGCCAGTCGAGTCATTGTGTGGGATATACGCATGCCAATGTCACTCATGGCCCCTTTTATTGGGGGAGCATTAGCCTTGGCTGGCGCACAAATGCAAACAACATTGCATAACCCGCTAGCCGATCCTTATACCTTTGGTGTTTCAGCGGCGGCAGGATTCGGGGCGTCTTTAGTTATCACCAATGTTGTTGCTCTGCCCTTTATCCCTGCACAATATCAAATCGCTGTAATGGCGTTCATTATGTGTTTACTAACGACGTTATTGATAGCGGGGATTTCGTCGATAAAGCGTATTTCAATTGAAGGTGTGATGTTATTTGGTGTTGCCGTTATGTTTGCATACGATAGTTTGCTGATCATGATGCAATACATTGCCAGCGAAACCCAATTGCAAACATTAGTCTTCTGGCAGATGGGCTCGCTAGATCGCGGTAGCTGGGAAAAAATTGTTTTCTTACTGATTTTGTTACCCATTGTATTAATAATTATGATGAAAGATGCTTGGCGATTATCTTCATTAAAAATGGGACAAGAACGTGCAGAATCGATGGGAATTAACGTCAAGCGTCTACGTATGAAGACCTTGGTGTTAGTTTCAATTATTACTTCTATCTCGGTTTCATTTGTTGGCGCAGTCGGATTTGTAGGTTTAGTGGCTCCGCATATTGCACGGATGGTTTTAGGTGAAGATCAACGCTTCTTCTTGCCCGCATCATTCTTAGTTGGAGCGGTATTATTAGAGTTAGCCTCTATTGCGAGTAAAGCAATTATGCCTGGGATCATTTTGCCTCTTACTGTTGTAATGTCGATTGTTGGGATCCCTTTCTTTATCTTTCTTGTGATTAAAAAAGGGGGACGCTAACATGAGCCTTGATATCAATAATGTCACAGTGACATTTGGTAAACAGTCAGTCTTGAATGACTTAACATTACCCACTATCCACTGCGGCGAAATGGTAGCCTTAATAGGAAAAAACGGTGCAGGTAAATCGACACTCTTACGCCAAATGACTGCGCTGCTTAAACAATATCCTGAACAAATTCGATACCTTAAACAACCGCTTTCATTAAAGGATATAGGCTATTTACCGCAAGAGCATCGTATCCACGCTAACATTACGGTACTCGAGTTATTGATCACGACAATGTACATTCACTCAACGTCTTTGATCGCGAAAAAAGAAAGTGCAGAGCAAGGGTTATTCTTATTAAAAGATATGGGGATTTTACATCTCGCTAATAAACAATGTTTTGCACTCTCTGGTGGTGAAAGCCAAATGGTAGGACTTGCCCAAGCGTTAATAAACACTCCTAAAGTATTGCTGCTAGATGAGCCAACTTCAGCACTTGATATGCAAAACCAATTGCGATTACTCAATTATGTTCGCTCCTATACTAAACGCACAGGGGCATGTGTAATTATGGTGATCCACGATCTTAACTTGGCGCTTCAATATGCCGACCATATTGCTGTACTACATAACGGCAAATTATTTGATTATGGCTCACCTAAAGCTACAGTAACGAGTGAGCTTATTTCTGCGGTATTTAATGTTGATTCGCATATCATTATGGTTGATCACACCCCTATTGTAGTCTTGAAAACAACGCATTAAATAATAATAACAACTAAAAAGCCCGTAACAGAACAATGTGCGTCTGTTACGGGCAAGTATTTGATGACTTATAATATGGGCTAAATATTAGTTTGTTGATGCCACGATTTTCTTACCTAATGACATCGCAAGATTATTATCATAATAAGCGGCTTCATTAATAAAGTGAGGGTACGCTTCATAATCCCCTTCCCAGAAAATCTCTGTACCATCGAACAAGGTGAAAATAGGGTCGCCTGAGCGCAGTGGTTCAAAATCATTATCTTGAACAGATTGATGAACCATGCCAATTCGCTCCCCTTGTTCATCTACTGGAAGCTTGAGGGTTTCTTCATAACGGTAAGCGTCATAACTTGCAGGTAAGTCAGGCACTTCATTAGTGTTATTTAAATGAACAAAATCCAAAATATGTTTTGTCATCGCTTCCATCCAATCTAATACATCCTGACGGATAACCGATTGTGGTTGCGGCCCTATTTCAACGATCACACCTTGCTTGGCAATTGAGCAAAGAAATAAATGCTCATCAACAGAGGTATGATCTTCAAATACCACCACTGCTTTTGGCATTTTAGACTTAACATACGCCCCTAACTGACGATTAAATAGATCAGACTGAAGTAAGATTAACGAAGGTCCCATATTACTGGTGGTATTATGCAAATCGATAATAAAATCAGTATTTGCCTTTCCTTTTGGTCCAATTTGCTGATTAATTGCTTTAGCGCGAGTCTGTTCATAACTCGTCAGCTCATTATTCACGAGATCATCAATACCAAATTGGCGATTCAAATCATGATCAACATATCGCTTATTTTCACCGTATGCTTTTGGGTTAGCAAAGACAGTGTCGACAGAAAAACTCTCACGCGCTAATTGCAGGGGATCACTTTGCCACTTTTTGAGTAAGTAAATACCACTAAATTCATTACCGTGAGTACCACCAACAACTGCAACTTTATTTATCTTACTCATCCTTGACCTTCCTAATATCCAAACCTTTTTATCAGTGTACTGATAATATACATCGATACCAGTCTATTTTATCAACCAAAAAGCTATAGATTAGAATTTAATAGGTCGTGTTTGCGCTAATTTAAGATACGAATGCAGCTCGCCATTTTTGTACTCGATGGCGGAATGGATATTAGCGTGACGGTTAGCAAAGACAGTAAAGCGATAGGTATTCTCTGCTTTTTTAATTTCTATTTCGATCGCTCCATCTACTAGCTCCCAATAGCCAGTGGTGTGTAGACGATTGAATAGCGTGTATTCATCAAGCGTTCCGTCATCATGTAACCTTAACTCTGTTATGTACCCTGCACTACAAGTTTTTAACCATATCTGCTCCACAATTTCATTGTGTTCAAAATTGCGTTTGGTTTCTAACCATAGATTCATTTGTTGTTGCTGTTCAACAGCTAATGGCGGGAGATCGTCTAAAGTGAATAAACGTACGCGCTCTGTTTCACGATAAAACAACTGTAAAAGTTGAAGTGTTTTTTTCTCGAACATCCCTGCCACCCAATAATAAATAAATGCAATAAAGAATTTACACAGCTATTGATAGCAAAGATATTCGGTTAGGTATCACAATGTCACTTCTTTACAGCAACTTATGCCGTAAAGGTCACATTAATATTGGTTAAAAATTCACTTTACCTCTGAGGTTTTTGGTTTTCCCTCGCTGGGTTTTCTTATCGACACGACGTACCTGTGAGTTTTTCGTCGGACGTGTCGCTTTACGCGCTTTCTGGGTTGTCATAACACTTTGAATAAGTGTTTTTAGACGTGCTAATGCTTCATCACGGTTCATCTCTTGAGTACGATGTTGTTGACTTTTAATAACAATGACACCCTCTTTTGTTATACGGCTATCAGATAGTTTTAAAAGGCGTTCTTTGTAAAAGCCAGGTAAGGATGAACTATTGATATCAAACCGCAAATGGATTGCACTCGACACTTTGTTGACGTTCTGACCACCAGCACCTTGAGCTCGGATAGCGGTAAGCTCTATTTCCCAATCGGCAAGTTGGACTGAATTTGAAATAACTAACATGTATTTACTCTCTGCATTTCTTACGTCAATTTTACCATAGAGAGCGTTAAATCGTTATATAGCAATATGGAAAGAAATAGTTATGCCTTCTTCGTACTCAGAGCCTCGACAAGGATCTAAATACTGTAATAGAAGCCAGTTAAGTATATCTCTGTATGCCGTGATCTTCTTGGCAAGTTTGTACTACTACACTAGTTTTTTATCATCAACACAACTACCCTCAAACGTCATTATTTAGCAGAAATAGTATACTTACATGGAGCTCATTATTCGTCTTTTATCTGATTTAGGACACGATCTTCGTCCTTGGTTAGATGATATTTCAACCGCGATTGTCGCTTGTTCATTGGTTGTTTTCGGTGGGGATTTTAATCGTTTTTTACGCAGGCATTTGTCCCATTACAATTTTATTATTAGGACTATTGTATTTATTCTCGTCAATGCCTTCGGTTATGGCTTTTTAATTATCACTTTATCACCTTGGGTATATCGTGAGCTGTTAAATCTTCCTAATTATTTGTCAGTTTGTATTATAAGCACCTTTTTTATCTTTATTGGCTGTTGGGCACAACGAAATAAACATATATAAAAAAAGCGACCATAACGGTCGCTTTTATTAAATTCATTAACAACTAGTACTGTGAATTAGTCACGACTTCTTCACCGAAAACACCATTTTTAGCAATTGGTCGGTTACTTGAGTTGGCAGCTCGCATAATACGAATGCCTTCTGCTCCCGCTTTGCGAGCTGAAATAATATCACCGTCAGAATCACCATAATATAACTTAATATTATTTTCTTTTATGTAAGGCGTTTTAGTAAATTCTGTTTTACTTGATCCTGAAAATATCACCTTATGCATATTTTTAATACCAAATACATCTTTTAAATATTGCGTGGTAATTTCACATTTTGACGCTGTACGACCTGTAATAAAGTAAATTTGATCGCCACGTTTTTGGTGCATAGCAATCAACTCTTTACCTATTTGCTTTGGTAAACTAAATTTCTCCCACTCACAGTTCATTTTATCCCAGAACTTCTGCTCATGCAGGTATGAAAAACTATTTGGAGAAAACTCCTGCTTACCACGATAGAAACCCGGTGTACTGAATAATACCGTGTCATCAATGTCAAAGCCGACAGCCATTGGTGGCTTACCTTTTAATTTTTCAGCAATTTGCTTAACTGAGATCCAATGGACGTCTTTTGGTTGCCCCATTTCCATTATTTGGATCGTACTATAACCAGGATCAGTCGCCGGTACTTTAGGATCCGCAAAAGCCGCTGTAGAAAGTGTAGATAAAGCAAATAATGAGCTAACGGCTAATAATGTAAATTTTTTCTTCATAATAAGATCTCTGTTCATTCGTTATGAATAATTTACAACAAAAGTATTCATAATTATGCGCAATACATCACAATGATATTTTCAAATAATGAAAAATAAGATCTATATTTTATATAACAGTTTAATTAACTCACTTTCTTCTATTGAATTTTTTATTTAAAAATAAACATTTCTATAATATTTAACAATTTGATTCAGGTTACATTCATACTCTATATCATTTAATTGGTGATAATTAATACGCTATCTAACGTATAGAGATAAAATGAAAAAACTAATTTTACCGCTTATGGTGACAGTACTATTAGCTGGCTGTAATGAAACAACAGCAGTTAATAATAAAGACTTTAGCCCTGAGCAAAAAGCACAAATTGAAAAGATTGCCAGCCAATATATTATTGAGCACCCTGAAGTTTTAGTAAAAGCATCAGAAACATTGCAAAAGCAACAGATGGAAAAGCAGGTACAATCAGCGAAGCAAACTGTTGTCGCTTATGCTGACCAACTTATTAAAGATGCTAAAACACCATATGTTGGCCCTAAAGATGCCAAAGTAAACGTTATTGAGTTTTTTGATTACCAATGCATGTTCTGCTCAAAAATTTCACCTATCGTGAAACAACTTGAAGCTGAAAACCCCGATGTAAAATTCATTTTCAAAGAAACGCCAATCTTTGCATCACGTTGGGAAGCTTCAAAATATGCGGCAGATATGGGTAACTGGATTTTTGCCCATAAAGGCAGTGACCTTTACAGTAAATACCATAATGCCGTATTTGCCTCAGGTAAAGATGAAGGCAAATTAACCAAACAAGATGTTAATGATATTGCAACTAAGTTGGGCATTGATATTAGTAAGTTTGATGCAAACAATAGTTTTGAAGGCAACTTCCAGCTATTTAGTAAATTAGGTTTTCAAGGAACACCGGCATTAATTGTTATGCCAACAGATAATGTAACCACAGACAATGTTCACATTATTAATGGCTACGATCCTCAGGGGCTTAAAGATGCCATTGCGGAAGTAAAGAGCAACGCTAAATAATTCAGTACGTTATTAAGCGAGTATCAAGCCAGTCAGGAAGACTGGCTTTTTACTATAACAAACCTACGTAAACACGAAACTCAAGCCAATAAATATAATCTAGTAATACTGAAACATCTTTTGTACATCACGATAATCATTTGTTTGCGTTAATGACAGCATTAATAGAATACGGGCTTTTTGGGGATTTAGAGTTCCGGATGCAACAAAACCATATTTAGTGTCATCGATTTCTGCCGCAAGTGTTGTCGCGCCAGTAGGTACACGAGAACTCCGAACGACCATGATCCCGTCTTTACTTGCTTTAGCGAGTTGTTCGAAAATACCTTTATAAATATTACCATTACCAACACCAGCACTCACAATACCATCAAATTTTGCATCAATTAGCGCTTTAACAGGTAAGTCAGAGGCGTTGGAATAGTTATAAACGATCCCGACTTTAGGTAAGGCTTTCACTTTCGATATATCAAACTTAGAATCTTTCGTATTATGACGCTCTGGACTGCGTTGATACACCGCATCGCCATTATGGATATAACCTAACTCACCAAAATTAGGTGATTTAAATGTATCGACAGCTGTTGTACTGGTCTTAGTGACATCACGCGCATCCAAAATCACATCATTCATCGCCATTAACACACCGCGGCCTTTTGAATCAGTGTCAGCAGCGGTGATCACAGCATTGTATAAGTTAACAGGTCCATCAGCACTCATCGCGGTTGATGGGCGCATTGCACCCACTAATACAACAGGCTTATCACTCTTCACGGTTAAATTTAAAAAGTATGCTGTTTCTTCCATGGTGTCAGTACCATGTGTAATAACAATACCGTCAACATCGTCTTTCGCTAAGAGTTCATTGACACGTTTAGCTAACGTAAGCCATACCTGATCATTCATGTCTTGCGAACCAATATTCGCAACTTGCTCGCCACTGATATCGGCAATTTTTGTCATTTCCGGTACAGCATTAATAAGGGCATCAATACCGACTTGTCCTGACGTATACGCACTGCCTGTTGCCGATTGCCCTGCACCAGCTATTGTTCCACCCGTTGCTAATATCTTAATATTAGGCAGTTCAGTACCTTGAGCAAAAGAGGATGATTGAAAACTTAAACCAGCAACCAAGATACCTAAGCAAACTAAATTCTTTTTCATTAATACTTCTCTCGATATTTATTACAAAATATTTATAAATTGAGAGTAGTTATTAATAGAAATCATTTTTGCGCAGAGAATCACCCTTCATATAAATGATAATTCGATATTCATCACACAAAGGAATAACGCAATACAAGCATTAACATTAATAAGACGTAATATTTTAATCCATCACATCAGAACAACATATTAATTATATTAATAACAAATTTTTAAGCACCAATAGCTGAGAATGGATCAACTTCAAAATAGTGGCTCTGACAACAATCTGCTAATTGAGCATCGACATAATGCTCAATCATTTCAAGAGATTCTGCTTCCCAAACACATTGAAACGTTTGATTATCAACATAAACTAAAGCAAGGTGTAATTGTAAATTAGATGGTAAATTGCACCCCATATACTGCGACTTAATGAAAAATTGCTCTTCATTTGTCATTTTATGTTCACTGGTAAAGAACATCACTGACCCTCCTTAACCGTTAAATTAACAATAAGTATAGGTCAGCTTTTTACATAATTAATTATGGGCGATATCTTTAACTGCACGTAAATAGGCTTTTTCAGATTCTATATACTCTAAAGACTTTTTGGCTCTTAACCATTCAGGATACAATAAATCTCTTTTTATCAATAAGTTATTTATAAAGGATTGTTGTTGTTCTGACGCCGGGTATTTTGTCTTAATACGTTGAATTTCAAACATCACATGAACTTTATTACTAACAATTTCTTTATAACTTTGAAAATCAAACTTTTGCAATTGCGGCCAAGTATCATAAAAAGCACTTAGACACTTTTGCTCTATGAGCGATAATTCATCGTCCATAATTTTGTACCACGCATAGGACTGTCCTAAGCGCTCATACATTACGCGTTCTCTTTCAGTATAATAAATCGGTGTTGTGTTATCCCTAACCTGTTGATCGATACTTCCCATCACATTCGACTGAGGTTGATATTTCACAAAACTACCTGTGGTTACTTTATTGTTCCTATTATTCAAATAATGCTAGATATTTTTGTCAATATAATGACAATTTATCTCAATCCGTATTAATTAGTTTATATAAAAGATGGATAAAGACTCATAGCTTTAGCAATAAATGACCACTATACATCATGTTAGATATTCCCCCTTTTTTGCACAGTAGTCTTATTTAACCTTCGATTATGTTTAGTTTGTAATCACTCTATGGTGGCATTTTAAACAGCAATGAAAGCGGCGTGTAAATTTTCATCGAAAAAACACAACACGCTAGGTTTTATAAGGGCTGGGAACAATTTTAAGGTATCCTATAGACTCCTTTTTTGCTTGGCGTTAATAACGACAAGCGAGCAAACGCTCATTACTCAGACTTAATTTATGCTTTACGATCAGAAAAGTCACATCCGCTACCCGAAAGGATTTTTTGCGATGTGGACAGTTTATAGTTTCACAGGTGCAGCTATTCTCGCCTCTATCATCTTCTCGCTGCTATTATTCCTTTCCATTGATGATGATCCATTAATGAAGTTTCTCTTTGGTGGATTGGCGGTTATTTTCGAACTAGGAAAATTCTTCGCATGGTACGAAGTTGGGGAACGTAAAGCACGTCGTAACTATACTGGCACACTATCTGCTTTTACTTTTTACGCCGTTCTTGCCGCAATTTCGATTGGTGGATCTATTGGCGGTATTAACAGCGCAACGAATAAAGCACAAAGTGAAGTTAACGTTCAAAAAAGCAAAATCAATGCATTCAACATGCAGATTGAAGCCATTGAAAAACAAATTGATCTCAATAACGTCGCAGCAGAAAAATACATCCAGATGGAGCGCATTGCCTCTGGTGTTGCACGCATTCAAAAACAAAATGATGAATTACGTAAGCAACAACAAAAGCTTGCAATGGAACGTGATAGCATTCCTGTCGTTAGCCAAGGCTCGGTTTTAGGATTGATTGATAGTCTTGCAGAATCGTTACATGTAACCCCTCAAGCCGCACAGTTAGGTTTAGTGGTGTTTCTATCAGTATTATTAGATTTCTTTGCTGCATTCTTTGTAGGGTTAATCGGTGAAGAAAATCGTTTTCGTCATCAGTATCGCCATAACAAAGTGTTAGAAATGGCAGGATACAATGAATTTGACCAACCTAAACTGCTAGAACATTTTGACCCTTCAACGATTGGAACATCAGAAGTTAATGTACATGAGCAAGAGCCAGAAGAAATTATTGTCGAACCTGAACAGCCTAAAACCCCTTATGAATTAACCGTTGATGCGCTTAGTCATAACAAAGTAAATTGCAGTAAACGCGCTGTAAGTAAGTTTTTAAATATTTCAACCGATGAGGTTGATAGTATTTTCAAACAGCTATTAGATGAAGGTATTGTGAGTAAAAAGCCTAACAATCATTACCAATGGCATGGACTTACAACCACGACGAGTTAACGCATCACTGTGATAGATTAACCAAAATACCAGCCCGAAATAAGCAATTATTTCGGGCTTTTTTTGACTCAATATAATAATAGATTCTTACTTTGTTACACTTCTTATCAGTTAGTTTTCTAAAAGCAGAAAATGATCACATAATGTATTTTTAATTACAGCTTACCCAATTATTCCTCTGTAGAATCCAGTCACATTTATTTTCAATGTCTTAGCCATGATCCGTATTAAAGATTATAAGAAGCTGTTATCTCGTACTATTATCGCAACAAGTATTCTAGCACTTGTTGGTTGTGCTCAACCGTTATCACTAGAAAAGCAAGCAAGCTATTCCAATGTTGATAATTTCAACACTAGCTTGTACCAAAGCTCTTTGCCTTATACCAGCATTCATCCTGATAAAACAGGCTTCTACCCTCTTGGTGATGGTCAAGCCGCATTACTTGCACGTTTGGCTATTATTGAACATGCACAAAAAACACTGGATGTTCAGTACTATATTTACCGTGATGATGCGACAAGTGGGTTGATGACATGGTATTTATATCAAGCTGCTGAGCGTGGCGTTCGTGTGCGCTTATTACTTGATGATATGCAAAATCGTGACGATCAAGCATTAGCAAGCCTCTCTGCTCATCCTAATGTTGAAGTACGCTTATTTAACCCATTTTCAAACCGTACTATTAAGCCATTAAGTTTCTTAACTGACTTTGATCGGTTAAATCGCCGTATGCACAATAAAGCCATTATTGCAGATGGTGTGTTTGCCATTACCGGAGGACGTAATATCGGCGACGAGTATTTCTCTGCCAATAGTGACGTAGAATTCGGAGACTTCGACCTCATTATGCTGGGTAAAGTGATCCCACAATTCGCACGTCAATTTGATGAATACTGGAACAGTAAACCAGCAACACCGATTGAAGCCTTAGTCTCATCAGCACATAAGCCTACAAAAGAACAACTGGCACAGTGGAAAGATGCTCAGCTTAAGTACATGTCATCAGACTATGCAAGTTCGCTAAAAAACCACCCAATGGTACAGCAGTTAATGGAAGAGACATTACCGCTATACTGGACAGATGCAGAACTGCTTTACGATACACCGTATAAAATTGCGAATAGTAAAGATGATTTATTGCTACATAAGCTATCAGAGATGATCGCGAAAGCAGAGCATGATTTCTTTTTAGTTTCACCGTATTTTGTCCCAACAGAAGAAGGGGCTAAAGTGCTAGCTAAAGTGGCAAAGAACGGCAAAAACATCACTATTGTTACCAACTCATTAGCTTCTAATGACGTTTTCGCTGTACATGGCTGGTATGCCAAATACCGTAAAATCATGCTAGAAGGTGGTGTTAAGCTATACGAAGTAAAAGTAGAACCCGGCCATAAAACAAAACACAAATGGCTAAGTCGCTCTCGTACAAGTTTGCATGCGAAAACGTTTATTATTGATAAATCGAAAATTTTCGTCGGTTCATTTAACTTTGATCCACGCTCTGCATACTTAAATACAGAGTTAGGCGTGATTGTTGATTCACCTAAATTCTCAGGTGAAGTTTACAACACGATCAATAACTCACTAGTTAAAGATGCTTACCGTTTAGCATTGGACGAAAATGGTGAGATCATATGGAATGATGATACAACGGGCAAGCAGTATACATCAGAGCCAGACAGTAGCATTTGGCTTAAAATGGGCGCTTGGGCGGCCGGTGTATTACCAATAGAGAAACAGTTATAAGTCGGTAAGATAACCATTAAATAGTGACAAAAAAGGCGCTCATTGAGCGCCTTTTTTATGCTTGATTTTTCAATTAGCCTTTATTGCGAAGTGTCGTTTTTTTCACTGCATTTTTTTCGATGTAATCGATGATCATGCCGGCAATATCTTTACCTGTCGCTTTCTCAATACCTTCAAGGCCTGGTGAAGAGTTAACTTCCATAACAAGTGGACCACGCTCTGAACGTAACAGGTCAACACCAGCAACACCTAATCCCATAATTTTTGCAGCTGCAACGGCTGTTTTACGTTCTTCAGGTGTGATCTTAACCAGTGCTGCGCTACCACCGCGGTGTAGGTTTGAACGGAACTCGCCTTCTGCACCTTGGCGTTTCATTGCTGCAATCACTTTATCGCCAATAACGAAACAACGGATATCTGCACCGCCTGCTTCCTTAATGTATTCTTGAACCATGATATTCGCTTTAAGACCCATGAAAGCTTCAATAACACTTTCAGCAGCTTTACGTGTTTCAGCAAGAACAACACCAATGCCTTGTGTGCCTTCTAATAGCTTAATAACGACTGGCGCACCACCAACCATATCAAGTAAATCTTTAACGTCATCAGGCTTACTTGCAAAACCTGTCACAGGCATACCAATACACTTACGTGATAGTAGTTGCATTGAACGTAACTTATCACGTGAGCGGCTTATCGCTACAGATTCATTAACGGTATATACACCCATCATTTCAAACTGACGCAAAACAGCAGTACCGTAAAATGTTACTGATGCACCTATACGTGGAATAATCGCGTCAAAATCCACTAAATCTTCACCTTTAAAGTGAATCTGAGGTTTTTGCGAGTTAATGTTCATATAACAACGCAGTGCATCGATCACTTTAATTTCATGGCCACGTTGTTCAGCGGCTTCAATCAAACGAGCTGTCGAATACAGTGAACGATTGCGAGATAAAATTCCAATTTTCATGACAACTAGCCTTGATTTTTAATAAGATAAGATGCTTCTGGATCAACAATAATACGATCATGCATAGCTGTACGCCCTAGTAGCATACGGAAAGCCATATTATCACGACTGGTTAGCGAAATTTCAATCGGCCACTGTTGACCATTAAAATCAATTGTAGAAACGATAAAGTAGCGCAGTTGCTCATCACCACCTGAGTTTCTTACAACGCGTTTATCAGCCACTTTAGCTTCACAAATTTGTTCTACGTCGGTGTTGTTATGGATTGGGTGAATCCAAAACTTCACCCAATCTTCACCATCACGGGTAAATTCTTCAATTTTGAAAGTATGTAGGCACGAACTACGTGCACCAGTATCAATTTTTACATGAATATTATTGATACCCAGATCAGGTAATGCAGCAACTTCACGCCACCCAACAAGAAACTTATTATTTTTATTCACTATTGTATCTTTATTAACCATATTAGATGTCCAATATACTATAGAAGCATTAAACCCAATACCTTGAAATGATACTACTACAGTATAGAGAACATTAACCAGACCCTCTGGTATAAATTTTACATTGAAGAAATGTAAAATTTATAGCTAACAGCAGGGAAACAAATTGCTTATTTTCATTAAGCTAAGATTTTTCGCTCAGGACACCTCGGCGTATTTGGTCAAGTTCAATTGATTCGAACAAAGCTTGAAAATTACCTTCACCGAATCCTTGATTTCCTTTGCGTTGAATAATCTCAAAAAATACGGGGCCAATCACAGTTCCCGTGAAAATTTGCAACAAAATACCATGTTCATCGCTATCGATCAGTATTTTGTCATGCTGCAACAATGCAATATTTTCATCGTGACAATCAATCCTTTTATTGACCAGTTCGTAATAAGTATCTGGTGTATCCATGAAGATAACACCTAATTGACGAAGTTTTTTCACAGATGAAAGAATGTCATTAGTACTTAAAGCGATATGCTGAATCCCTTCTCCATTATATTGTTTTAAGTATTCTGCAATTTGAGAATGTTCATCGCTTGATTCATTGATAGGAATGCGGATTTTGCCACAAGGTGATGTCATTGCGCGAGATTTTAAACCAGTCAGTTTCCCTTTAATATCAAAATATTTAATTTCTTGAAAATTAGCAATTTTTTCATAAAAATCAGACCACTTATCCATGTGTCCAATTGCAACATTATGCGTAAGGTGATCAATCGTTAATAACCCTGTATCTATAGCGGCTAAACGCTGTTGTGCGTCTGGGTAATACTCAAAATCCACTTCATAAATATCTCGTTCGCCATAACGATCGACAAAATATAATAATGCACCACCAATACCTTCAATAGCGGGAATGTTGAGTTCCATAAGCCCAACATTATTTTCGCACCTCGTTGCACCATGCTTGATAGCATAGTCTAACGCCTTGTTAACCTCTTTCACCCGAAATGCCATCGCATTAACGCTTGCGCCATGCTGCAATGCAAACGAACTTGCTTGCGAAGCTAACTCGCCATTAACTATGAAGTTTATGTCCCCCTGACGGTAAAGCCACACCATTTTATGTTTATGTTTCGCTATTTCCGCAAAGCCCATTTGTCTAAATAATTTTTTAAGCTTAGTGATCCCAACTTTTGTTGGAGCAGTGTATTCAACAAATTCAAAACCATCAGTGCCTAATGGATTACATACTTTTGACATACAGTGACTCCTATAAAACTTATTGTTAACTCTTTAAGCTTTAGCAGCACTTCAAAATAACGGGCAGTTTTATCTTTCGTCATTGTTCATTTAATTTATTCTTCATTGTAACGTACTGTTTCCATAATATTTACATACACAAATAAGCCTCATGTTTCAGCTGTAAACGTTTATTTGTTCTATATTTAGGGTTTAAAGTGAATTTTACTAGTTAGGCAAAATCATGCATAAGCGAGACACTTTTCAGCTTCCTCGAAAAACGTCAGGTGTTTATCCTATTCATTCTACTTTGCCACTATTTAAAATTATTCGCGCTCACGTATTACAGAGCTTCTCTTTTTGTGAAAACTATCAAAAAGGCATTGTAAAAGATGATGATCCTGAATTTCTTCATCAATATCGCGTTACCATGCGCCGTATACGCGCCATACTTAGTCTCCATCAATCACTTTTCATTCCAGAACAACTAAAAGAAACTAATTTAGCTATCAAAAGTTTAATGCAGCCCACTAATTTACAACGCGATCTCGATGTTTATCTCATGCAAATGGAGCATTACTTTTACTTAGTCGAACATAAGCATCATCAAGGACTGGCACGCTTTTTTGACGATCTGCAGCACCAACGCCAAAAAGCCTATAAGAAAAATAAGCATTGGTTAAAAAGCGAAGAATATAAAACGCAATATAAGCTCATCTGTATACAGTTAAAGCAGCTATCGCCTCTCATGGAAGATCTATCTACACCACCACAACAAATGATAAACACGCTATTCGTAAACTTAAACAATCGTATTATCACCTCAATGAAGGCTATTGATTCAAAAACGTCTGACGCGCAACTTCATCGCTTGAGAATCAAATATAAAAAATTACGTTATGGTTTGGAGTACTACCACCCATTAACAGAACAGTTATCACTTCGTTTGAAATTAAAAACAGTGAAATTTCTACAAGCCAAATTAGGTGACTTCAATGATAGCTCGGTACAAATTGACTTTCTTAATCATTATTTAGAGCAATACAAAACAACGGGGAGACGTGCGAAGGCGATTGGTTTATTACTTCAAAAAGCACAACAACGGCATCTAGAAAATAAGCAGCAATTGATTAATGAAGTCATCCTATGTAGTCAAAATACTGCTTATTAATCATTATGATAGTAGCTTGATAATATCATCTTCTAAAGCAAATGGTTTTGTGGTGGGTGCATAGCGTTTCATTGGTTCACCCTCTCTTGAAATCAAAAACTTGGTGAAATTCCATTTAATATCATTGCCTAGCAAACCAGGTAATTGTTTTACGAGATAAGAAAATACAGGTTCAGCATCACGCCCTTTTACATCCACCTTACTAAACATCGGAAATGTTACGCCATAATTGATTAGACACTCCTGTTTAATTTGGCTTTCAGTTCCAGGCTCTTGTCCACCAAACTGATTACATGGAAAACCAAGTATTACTAATCCTTGATCACGATACTTTTCATATAATGCCTGTAATGCTTCATATTGAGGTGTAAAACCACACTTACTAGCAGTATTTACAACGAGTATAACCTTCCCTTCAAAAGCACTTAATGAAAGCGCTTCCCCTGAAAGTGCTTTAACCTCGAAGTCATAAATTTTTGTCATTCTCATTCCTATTTATTATTACTCGCTAATTGTCCATGTTATTCTGTCGACGTCCTTTTGTACGAAGTTAATAGCATGACAGATCTCAAACACTTATTTTTTTCTCTTGGCCTTGAACAACTTGATTTATCAGAAAAAGAGAAAAACATTATTAATGCTTTTATTCATGAATCAACACCTCGATTTAATGATATTTGCCACCAACGACAAGATAAAGAGCCTTTAGCGTTACTATTAGGCTATATGACGCAACAACATCACATTGCCTCGTCTCGTTGGACTGAACAACAGACCGCCTATCATCAAATGCAATCGGTATTTCAATCAACCGTAGGGGTTGAACACGCTAGCAAATTTATTAATCAAGATATCGATGAATATATTCTGATCACTCTACTATGGTTGCTTGTTCAAGGGGCAAATAAAATTGATTATAGTTATGCTAATGAACAAGCAGAGACGCTGTTAGATCACATTAGTGAAGAGATAAAACAGTCGAATGACAGTAAAAAAGATGAACAGCTTCGACAACGGTTACTGCAAGCATACTATCAAGGAAAAAATACGACGCAGCAAAGCCTTTTCACAAAACTAAAGCGTATGTTCAGGTTATCGCAACAACAATAGGAAATGACAGCATAACTTATCGCGATAATACGCGAACCAAAACGTAAATAGACTGTCACCTAATAATCTAAATATTTTGCTAACTCGATGAAATAGAGTCGTTATTTTACCGTTCTATTTTATCACCAAGACCATAGTATAAAATTTATACGCTCATGATCGTTGCAATGACATGCGCATTGTTAAAACGGAGTTCTAGATTGAAAAAGATATATCTCAATACTTATTTCGTCTGTGCCATGCTCGGCGCATTACTCAGTATCACTTTTTCCAGTCAAACCTTTGCGGCTACTGAGATTACAACGGGGTGGGTAACAAACCCACAGCATCCCCCTGTGCAAGTTAGGTTAGTGCTAACGGGTGAAAAAGACACAGCTAACCATACAGTTCAAGGACTGCTAGAAGTTAAACTTGATAAAGATTGGAAAACCTATTGGCGATCGCCTGGTGAAGGTGGTGTCGCACCATCTATAAACTGGGATATGTCTAGTAATGTTGAAAGTGTTGACTGGCAGTGGCCGATGCCAAAACGTTATGAGTTCTTAGGTGTTGAAACGCTGGGCTATAAACATGATGTTATTTTCCCACTTTCAATTCATGTAAAAGACATGAATAAGCCTGTATTCCTTGCAGGTAAATTAACCATGTCTTCCTGTACCAGTATTTGTGTACTGACTGACTATGAATTAGCACTTGATTTTAACCCTGAAAAACTCAGCTTATCGACTGACGCGATGTTTTTATACAACAAGGGTTATAGCCAAGTACCTAAATCGTCTCAAGCAGTAACATTGGATACTGTCTCTTATAACAAGGACAAAAAAGCAATTACGGTGGTTGCAACAAATAAGGCTGGCTGGATAAAACCAGATGTGTTGATTGACGGACATAATAAAGCCGTTAAAGACACCTCTTTTTTAGCGCCGAATGTTACGATTAAAGATAAAACACTGTATGCGGTATTACCGGTGACCAGTTGGTTTGGTACACCAAAGCTTGTTGGTGAACCACTTCAAATCACATTCGGTGATAATAATCTCGCTGTTGAGATCCCAGCAACAGCAACAGATACCCCAGTGATTGTGCCAAGTTCTAATAGTAACTTATTAGAAATAATTGGCATTGCGCTATTGGGCGGTTTAATTCTAAATATCATGCCATGCGTATTACCGGTATTAGGCATGAAGTTAAGTAGCGTTGTTTCAGCGAAAGGCTTAGAAAAACGCCAAATCCGTACCCAATTTATCGCTTCTGCTGCAGGTATTATCACCTCATTTTGGCTATTGGCTGGCTTTTTAGCATTAATGAAATTATCAGGCCAAGCGTTGGGCTGGGGAATCCAATTCCAGAGCCCTTGGTTTATTGGTGCCATGATTGCGATCACCGCCCTGTTTGGTGCAAATATGTTAGGCTTATTTGAAATTCGCTTATCAAGTAACACCAATACTTGGATGGCAACCAAAGGGGATAACTCACACCTTGGGCACTTTATTCAAGGAATGTTTGCCACCCTTCTTGCAACGCCATGTAGTGCCCCATTCTTAGGCACAGCTGTCGCGTTCGCATTAGGTGCTAATTATGTGACACTTTTTGCCATCTTCACCGCGTTAGCGATTGGTATGGCTGCACCATGGTTGCTCATTGCTCTCTTCCCACAACTGGCAAACGCATTGCCAAAACCTGGTCTATGGATGGATAGGGTTAAAACGCTGTTTGGTTTGATGATGCTGGCAACCAGTATCTGGCTATTAAGCTTAATGACTAGCTTCTTTTCTGCGGCGGTTGTTTGGGTGATTGGTCTACTGATCATGCTTGTTATCTTATGGCAATTAGGTCGTAAGAAAGGACGTAAAGCCGTTATCATCACAACAGCAGTTCTTTTACTGGGTGTTGCAGGTAGCCTTATCGTGGGTAGCTTAACCTCAAACCATTGGGCGAAGCCGCTAGCTGATGACCACCATTGGCAAACGCTAAACGTTGATAACATTGCAAAACAAGTTGCTGAAGGAAAAACAGTCTTTGTTGATGTTACGGCTGAATGGTGTATCACATGTAAAGCCAATAAAGTCGGTGTTTTACTGCAAGAGCCCGTATATTCAGCCTTATCTGCTGATAACATCGTGTTAATGCGCGGTGATTGGACGAAACCTTCTGACTACGTCACAGGCTTCTTACAGTCACATGGACGTTTTGGTGTACCATTTAATATTGTATATGGTCCTAATGCGCCTCAAGGTATCCCATTGCCCGTAATTTTAACAAGTGACGAAGTGCTTAACGCAATTAAAAAAGCAAGTAAGGAATAAAGGAATAACATACATGACAAGGACGTCTGCCAAAGGATGGCTTAAAAACATACTTATCACTGCTATATTAGTAACAGCAATAAGTATTGTGGTTGATATCTGGCGAAATAAAGATTTAACGGTTTCTGTTGATAACCATTCGGTAGAAAAAACTATAAACCAGCATGATATTGATTGGCTAACTCTCAGTTATCAACAGCCTGTTGTACTCTATTTATGGGCAACATGGTGTCCAAGCTGCCGCTTTGTAAGTCCATCAATCAATTGGCTGCAGCAATATCAAAGTGATCTGAATATAAAGGTATTTAGTGTTGCTATTCGCTCTGGAGATGACCGTTCATTACGAGCATACATGAACAGTAAAGAATATCGCTTTCCTGTCATTAATGACCAAAATGGTTCTATTAGCCAACAATTAGGGATAAGTGCTACACCTACTATTCTTATTGTTAAAAATGGCGAAGTCTTTAATTCTACGACAGGTGTGACAACTCCTGTTGGTTTATTCGCTAGAGTAATGGCCGCAACATATTTATAAATAAAAAGCCCAGCTAGAGTAGCTGGGCTTTTTATCATCTAATTGTCATTGTGGTTTCGGCATACGTCTAATTTGCCAAAAATGTCGCTTCCAATAAGGATTATCTAACCGTGAAATCATCACACCTTTTGATTGTGACGCGTGCATAAATTCTGAATTGCCTAAATATATTCCAACATGGCGTGTATTACGTCCCGTTCGGAAAAAGACTAAATCCCCTTCTTTTGCACTGTTACGTGAAACTTTACGTCCCTTTTTCACCAATTGTAATGTTGTTCTTGGCAACATCATTTGGTAAACACTGGAATAACCTACTTGCACAAATGCTGAGCAATCAATGCCTTTCTTTGTTGTTCCACCAAGACGATAAGGTGTTCCTTTCCATGAATGGTAAACACCATCAAACATACCTGTATCTACAGAAGCGTTCTTTTTCAAACCTTCTTCCAACATATCATTGCTAACAGCAATTTTTTTGCCTACTGACGTTGTTTCAGCAGCCTTATTGTTTGATGTTTTATCATTTACAGAGTCAGTCGAAGAACACCCAATCATTGACACAAGCGCCAATGCAAATAATGCGTGTTTATTATATTTAAATCCGTTCTTCAAAATTTAGCCTGTACTGATCGTTTGATAATACTTTTATTGATTATGGCTTAAAATAATACCAATAATAAGGACAAAGTGCACACTATCAGAATAAATTTGACCTATTCCAAACAATAACAATTCTAATATCTTAAAATTAGATACAAACATTAAACGTATACGCTCAACAATATGACCTCAATACAATTTCATAATTATAATCCCCATTATGAGCAAGAATTGTCTCAGCTTTACTATGACGCTATTACAAAAATTGCGCCTGCTTATTATCATCCACAACAAGTCAAAATATGGGCTGATTATCCGCGCAAACACCCAAACGAATTTGCTAAATTATTAACACAAGGTGCTGTAATAATGGCAATTAACAATGAAGGGAGTGTCATGGGGTTCGGTCAACTTCATCCGAAAAATTATATTGCTTTACTCTATACCCGGCCTGAGTTTAATCGCTTGGGTGTCGCGAGTGCTATTTATAGTAAGCTCGAACAAATAGCACATATAAGCCATCAAACAACACTGAGTGTTACAGCCAGTAAACTCTCTCTACCCTTGTTTAGCAAGCTAGGTTTTGAATTAATCGATACAGAAATTGCTATCCGTGACGACATTACGTTCGAACGCTACAACATGGTAAAATTATTGTAGGGAAGGAAAAAAAAAGCTTACTGTTAAGTAAGCTCAAAAATTTATACAACAGAAGAGATAAAAACTACGTCTATAACGTATTGATTATCTATATATAATTTTTACTTTTATCCTATTTAAGATCCAGTCATTTACTTATCTATAAATACATATGCGATTATCTTCACGCCTAGATTGAAAATGTAACTGTTAATGTTATTAACAAGCAATATATCATCTGACCAGATACCGTATATTTTTATAAATCGTGATAACACACTATAAAATGTTAATTATTTGTAAAGCCACACTATCACAATAATAACTATTTAGGTAATGTATAAAGATGTAGTCATGCGACATAACTTAAACAGCATAAGGAGTATATGTGCTGGCTTTAATTCGAATTACCATCGCAACCCTTTTTATTATCATTACAACCTGTTGTGCACTACTTTACTGCCTAATAAACCGACCTCGTGCACCTAAACATGTCTACACCTTTTGCCGCTGGTTTAACCAATTGCAAAAAATTACAGGTGTTCGTGTTGAGCAACGTGGACTCAGTAACAGCGCCAATATTGCTAATGCCGTCTATATATCCAATCACCAAAGTGT
The DNA here is from genome assembly GCF_003026755.1 of Photobacterium sp. GB-50. Lineage (NCBI taxonomy): Bacteria > Pseudomonadati > Pseudomonadota > Gammaproteobacteria > Vibrionales > Vibrionaceae > Photobacterium > Photobacterium sp. GB-50. The sequence continues at coordinate 445,830 of NZ_PYNX01000003.1, read as the reverse complement.
TTATGACTTTGTTACGACCCCTGGTATGTTGCAACCAAATACCGTGTCACTAGGGAAAAAAAGCTTATTATGGATCCCTTTCTTCGGGCTGCTTTACTGGATCACGGGCAATATACTGATTGATCGTGAGAATAAAGCCAAAGCGCGTAATACCATTCAGCAAGTTGCTGATGCTATCCACCAGCGAAATTTATCTGTCTGGGTTTACCCAGAAGGCACGCGAAGCAAAGGACGTGGATTGCTGCCTTTTAAGACAGGAGCTTTTAGAATGGCGATAGAAGCAGGTGTACCTATTATTCCTGTCGTGATCAGTACGACACACAATAAGATTGATTTAAATAAACTTGATAACGGTAATGTTATAGCTGAAATGCTAGCCCCAATCGACACTCAAACATTTAAATCGACTGACGCAAGACAGTTAGCTGAAAAATGCCATCAACTTATGGCAGAAAAGATCGCCCAACTTGATAATGAATTATCGAAAGATTCTTATTTGGCGAGTGAAGAGACATCAAAAGAGAATAAAGCCTAAAATAATTACACCCAATGAGTTTCATTGGGTGTAAATTATATCAACAATCTAAAGCTTAGATGTAAAGCTTAGCAACATCGCTAGGCTCAACTTCCACACCTTCAAGACTTTCGTTCCAGTTCAAACCAACAAGAACACCGTCTTCAGCTAATGTGATCATCCAATCTTCTAAGAAAATATCTAGTGGCAATTCACTTGGTTGGAACTCAGCCCACTCATCAGCACATTGCGCTTTCGCATCTTCTTCATTTGACCAGAATGGCATTACTTCCGAATCTTCAAACTCAGATGAAGCAACAGATAGCCAATCACCTTCTTCATTACGAAGGCTCCAAACAATACGTGTATTTTGTGTTTCTTCAACAAACATTAATTTGTTAGCTTGGATATCTGACGTTAATTTAGTCATCTATTTTCTCTCAGTTGTAAACCTAAATGGCAAGCAACCATAGCTTATATCACCACAGCACTCTAACCCATGAAGTTTAACAAAAAACAGAATAAACAGTGATTAAATATTGTTTATATTTTTATGCTTTATGAATATAAATTAATATTGACATATACCTATTCAATGGCAAAATGTCGCGATTATCGTCTAGGTTCATTCTGTTCCACCCGATATGGCAAAGTCTTGCCAACACATTACATCAAACATTTACACTTACTGTTAGGTCAATCAATGCAATCTCGTCGTGCTGGAAATATGCTGGCGGCATTTTCTTTTGTGCTTTGGGGAATTCTCCCACTGTATTATCAGTTCTTGCCACAAGCCAATATTAATGAATTACTCGCACTAAGACTTATTTTTTCAGTGCCTGTTATGTTATTAGTCATACTACTACTTAAACGGCCTTTACCTAACGTTACGGAACTGTTGGCAGATAAGAAATCGTTCTTCATGTGCGGTGTTGCTGGCTGTATTATGAGTGTATCTTGGTATGCTTTTACCTGGGCGATTACCCACGGTGAAGTGCTTGCCGCAAGTCTTGGTTATTTTATTAACCCATTATTTGCTATTGCCTTAGGTATGTTTTTCTTAAGAGAAAAGCTCACAAAAGCTCAAGTAATCGCTGTGGTTCTGGCTATCTTAGGTATTGCTTATCAAGTCTGGCAGTACGGGGAATTACCTTGGTTGTCTCTTCTTATGGGCAGCTTTTTTGCTATCTATGGATTAACCAAAAAGTATATAAGATATGATGCATTAACCTCGGTGACTATTGAAGCCGCTATCCTTACCCCCTTTGCTGTAATTTATATGCTGTGGCTTTACTTCTCTGGTGATAGTGTGTCGTTAACATCAGGTACGACTACATTCCTATTATATGTAGGCTCTGCGCCAGTTACAGTCGCACCCTTAATCTTCTTCGCTTTAGCACTGAATCGTACTAGCTTAACAATGGTTGGATTAATGCAATATATCGAGCCAACATTACAGTTCTTATTAGCCGTGTTCTTATTTGGTGAGGTCTTTGATCATACTAAAGCGATCAGTTTTAGCCTTATTTGGGCAGGTTTGATCTTTTGTACACTTGAAGCATTACCCAACTTATTCGATAAAAAGCGTAACGTTACCCTGCCTCACTCGTAATTGTCTTAAATGTAAACACCGTGCGTTGTACGGTGTTTTTGTTTATCCTTCAATTATTGTCCAAATAAGAACGTTTTATCATGTCATCAAACCCACCTTCAGAGCTACAGCAACTACAAGAACAACTCCGTCACTTTGCAATACAGCGCAATTGGGATCAGTTCCATACCCCTAAAAACTTAGTAATGGCCTTAAGTGGTGAAGTGGGTGAATTAACAGAAATTTTCCAATGGTTAACCCCCGAGCAAAGCCAACACCTTTCAGTTGAAAAAAAACGGCAATTAGAAGAAGAACTTGCGGATGTGATGATGTACTTGGTTCGATTAGCGGATAAGTGCGATGTGGATATTTTAGAGGCTTGCCAGAGAAAGATAATAAAAAATGCTGATAAATACCCTATTGAGAAATGTTATGGATCAGCGAAAAAATATAATGAGTTATAACAGCGTTCAGTAAAAACAAAAAAGCTGGCGATTATAGCCAGCCTTTTTCATTTACTTGCCAACTATTTTTGGCCAACACCGCGATTTTCTTTTTTCGCTAAAGCAATTTTACCAAAGCCTAGCTTACGAAAATAACTATCACGATAGTCACGGGCAGCTTTACTTGAATTTGAAACTGCTTCAACTTGCAATTCCATTTTTAGAAATGACGTTAAGTCGATACCTTCTGCAGCAGCTACCGCTTCATGAATATTACGGTATTGATCAAATGAAAAAATAAGCTCTTTTTCTTCATTTTTGTAGGTATAGATAATAGTGCGTGACATAACGTCCCCAGTAGAGCATAAAATGGATACGAAATTTACCGTATATCCTTTTAAGATGGAAGCTTAAACAACGCGGTATTATTTAATAAATCCGTCACCATTAAACTATACCTCGATAGCTGTTACCTGCTTGGTTGTCAGATCATTATTTATATCGTTATTAGAAACAAAGTCTTGTAATAATTCATTAGCAAAAACATCTTGTTGCGACATTGGTCGATAGTAATAAAAACCTTGAATATAGCGTACCCCCACAGATTGAATAAATTCAACTTCTTTAAGATGCTCTACCCCTTCAACAACAATCTCAGCATTGGTGATCTTACCGAGTTGTACAGCTAAGCTAAACAGATCTTTACCTCGCTGTGTTTCTAGATTCAGTACCAGTGTTCGATCAATTTTTACTTTATCAAAATCAAAACGCGATAAATAAGCCAGTGATGAATAGCCAGTACCAAAATCGTCTAATGCTACGGCAATGCCTAATTGATGTAATTGATCGATGACTTTCGCAACATCGGCTTCATTTTGCACCAATAACTCTTCAGTGATCTCAATTTCAATTTGAGAGAATGACAGTGAGCTCTCTTCAATATGTGTTTTAATCGTTTGGACAAAATTTTTCTTTAAGACAGTATCTGGTGAGATATTTATCGATAATCTAATGTTCTCATTCACTTTCGCAAATCGTTCGCCAGCACGTAATGCTTTGTCAAAAACCCAATAATCTAAATCTGGCATTAACCCTAATTGATTAAAGGCGGCTAAAAACGTCGGCGGTAAAATCTTTCCATCCTTATCATGATAACGAATAAGTGTTTCAAAACTAATGATCTTATTCGTATTCACATCAACCTGAGGTTGAAAATAGAGTAAAAACTCCCCTTCAGCTTGTAGCCGTTCGATCTCTTTTTGTGCTTTTAAATTTCGATGTAAAGACGGTATAAAACTGGTTAAACGTGTTTTAACTTCAATCTCATCACTGGTAAATAAGCGATTGGAGAAGACATCGGACACACCAATACCAAGGTTACGCTTATCCATTAGTTTAAAGAATGGGTAATAGATCGCGACACCAATTAGGATGATAACAGCCTGTAATATTGCGCCAGAAATAGCCCCTCCTGTTGCAACATAGCCGCTTAATAAAGGCGGCATTAACCAGCTTTGGATTTCACTTAATGGTGGCACAATTCCCCAATACATCGCCCCATAAGCCACCACAAAACCAATTGCAGGTGCAATCAGAAAAGGAATAATCATGATTGGATTAAATATAACAGGCACACCATAGAGCACCGGCTCATTGACGTTAAAAAGACACAAGATAAGGGACGCTTTTGCTAATACTTTATAGCCTTCACTTTTTGCAAATAACAGCATACAAATAACTAAGCTCAATAAGTTGCCGCTACCACCAATGCCCGTAAAGAAATCATAAAAATTGGTGCTGATAATATTAAGATCTGCACCAAAATTATGCCATGCTGAAATATTCACCATAGTGATATCGTAAAGTTCAGCTTTGTACATATGAAGTACATTATGGCCATTGATCCCTACGGACCAAAACGCCCCGCGCAATAACTCATAAATAAGGCCATCAACAAAAGAGGTAGGATCAAGCGAGGGTAATAATGAAGATGAAATGCTTACCGAATTAACAGCAAAGTAAATAAGCTGACTGGATGTTATCAATGCACCAATGGAGACTATCGCACCTAGTAGCATGTTTGCTGAGCTGTCGATGACGGAGTCGCGATCACTGCCTCTAAAAACACGAAATTTCTTTAATCGAGAAATCAGTCCACAAGTAATATATGCCGTTAATAACGACAACGGAAAACTATTAGGTAATGGCATAATTTGCGATAAAAAGCCCCATTGGTAGGACACAACAAAATACACAGTTAATGCACTGGCTATTGAGACCCCTTTAGGGATACGTTTTACAGAAGAGAGGTATGTAACAAGATAAAAGTTGATCAATATAGGAAACATCAAACCCGTTGATTCACCTACATACCTTATCGTGCCAGTTAATGAGTCATAGCCGTAGTACTCACAGAATACCGCTATAAGTTCACAGAACGTCGAGATTAATGCCAGCGGTAAGGCCATGATAAAGACATTCGAAACAGCAACAAGATATTTATTCGACGAGAGCTCTGACATTACTCTGTAAACAGTCATAACTATTTTCTTATTTAATTATGATAAATACTATCAGCTCGATGCTGCCTGTATTTCACTACTCAATACCAACATTCGTGTTAATAACATCAACTAATCATCACGAACAACGCTAACTAATTATTTTATTTCAGTAAATTATACTATCAATCATATCAGTTTATTATACATGAAAATTTATAAAATACTGTGCTACCTATCACTTCACACAAAACATGTAAGAGATTGTTAATAAAGTATACTTCGAACACTATTTAAAGCTGCATATCAAAGAATTAAGAGATAAATACCGTTATGTAACCACAGGAGTAATAATTAAAATGTGACATGTTTTAAACGTATTCTCGTTAATAGGGCATGGGTAAAATCATACACTGCCTTTTCCCATACTTATACACAGAAACAGTGGATAACTTTACTAACGCTGTGAAAAAACACACTTTTAGTGTATTTTTTATACAGGTGGGATTTTTAAATAATCAGTAAGTTACGATAGTAAGTCAAAATTATCATGTAATTCTCATTATGATTATTTTTTAGTTAAATAGTGGATAACTTGATTCTCACTACCACGCCATACCAAAGCAGGATCTCGTTGAGATTCTTCGTATTTTCCATCAACAAGAACATCGATAAGATCAACAATTTCCTGTTGCTGCTCAGTTAACTCAGCGAACGTGTACCCCGTCCATAACCAAATATCTTTACCAATACATTCACTACGGACACGTTTTACCAACTTTAAAATATCAGGCACGTTGTTTGGGTGTAACGGATCACCTCCAGATAAAGACAAACCACGGCGTTTAATTCTAGTATCGTTCAAATCATTAATGATCTGATCTTCCATCTCTTGGCTAAAAAAATGCCCTGCATCTAGTCGCCATGTACTCTGGTTATAACAACCTCGACACTGATGAATACAGCCAGAAACAAATAAACTTGCACGAGTGCCTGGTCCATTAACTATATCGACAGGGTAATAGTTGTGATAATTCATATTGGTCACCTACACTCTCTAGTGATTTATTAAATAATAATCTTAAAAAGAAAAAGTGCCCTCTCAGGCACTTTTATCTTGTTACACTATGCACTCAAATAGAAATTACATGTGTTTAACACGACGCTTCACTTCTTCTTGTTTACCGAAGTTAAACGGGCGTGCGTCAGGGCTACCTAAGTAACCGCATACACGGCGTGTTACTGATACCTTAGATGGCTCGTGGTTACCACACTTAGGACATGTAAAGCCTTTACTTGTACAGTCAAACTCACCCGTAAAGCCACACTCATAACACTCATCAATGGGTGTATTAGTACCGTAATAAGGAACACGCGAATAGCTGTAATCCCATACATCTTCTAGTGCTTCAAGGTTATGCTGAATATTTGGGTATTCACCGTAACAGATGAAGCCACCATTCGCGATATCAGGGTAAGCCATCTCAAAGTCAATTTTATCGTATGGGTTTACTTTCTTTTCAACATCTAGGTGGAAGCTATTTGTGTAGTAGCCTTTGTCCGTCACACCTGCAACAACACCAAATTCTTTAGTATCAATTGCACAAAAACGACTACATAGGTTTTCACTTGGCGTACTGTATAAGCTAAAGCCATACCCCGTTTCTTTCTTCCATGCATCTGTTGCATCGCGTAAACGCTGAACAATGGCAACCGCTTTTTGGCGAAGCTCTTCACTGTCGTATACATGCGTATCATTGCCATATAGTGCATTCACTGTTTCATGAATACCAATATAGCCAAGCGAAATTGAAGCACGACCATTTTTGAAGATTTCTGATACGTCATCATCTTCTTTAAGGCGTACACCACATGCTCCTTCCATATATAAAATAGGGGCTACACGTGCTTTCACTCCATCAAGACGGGAGATACGTGCATCAAGTGCACGACGAGATAAGGCCAAACGCTCATCTAATAAAGTAAAGAAACGCGCTTCATCCCCTTTTGCTTCTAATGCAATACGTGGAAGGTTAATACTTACAACACCAAGGTTATTGCGGCCTTCGTGGATCAACTCACCATTTTCTTCATACGGACCAAGGAAACTACGACAACCCATCGGCGTTTTGAATGAACCCGTTACTTCAACTAACTTGTCATAGTTCAAAATGTCTGGGTACATGCGCTTAGAAGCACACTCTAACGCCAATTGCTTAATATCGTAGTTCGCGTCATCTTGTTTATGGTTTAACCCATCTTTAATGGCAAACACAAGCTTAGGGAATACTGCCGTCTTATGATTTTTACCCAAACCTGAAATACGGTTCTTCAAAATAGATTGTTGAATTAAGCGTGATTCCCACGACGTACCTAAACCAAAACCGAAAGTAACAAACGGTGTTTGCCCATTTGCGGTATGTAATGTGTTTACTTCATATTCTAGTGATTGGAATGCGTCATAACATTCTTTTTCAGTACGCGCATTAGCAAAAGCAACTGGGTCTTCAATGCCCCACTCTTTTGCTACTTCTAAATGCTTTTTATAACTAACAGTAACATAAGGTGCTAATACTTCATCAATACGGTTGATGGTTGTTCCACCGTAGATGTGGCTTGCTACTTGTGCAATGATCTGAGCTGTAACTGCTGTTGCGGTAGAAATAGATTTAGGAGTATCAATCTCTGCGTTACCCATTTTAAAACCATGGGTCAACATGCCGTTTAAATCAATCAGCATACAGTTAAACATAGGGAAGAAAGGAGAATAATCCAGATCATGGAAGTGAATATCACCACACTCATGTGCTTTAACAATGTCACGCGGCAACAAATGTTGAGTCGCGTAGTGTTTAGCAACAATACCAGCCAATAAATCACGCTGCGTTGGGATCACTTTACTGTCTTTATTCGCGTTCTCATTAAGTAAAGATGCATTGCTTTGCTCAATCAAACCACGAATTTCATTATTTAGGCGGCTTTTCTTTTCACGTGCAATATCGCGATCATGGCGATATTCAATATAGGCACGGGCAACTGTTTTGTGAGGACCAATCATCAATTGATTCTCTACAGCGTCCTGGATAGCGTGAATATCTACTTCTTCAGCATGCTGGAATTGAGCTAATGTCGCTTCAGCAACAGACATTGCATCCACTTCACTCATATTCATGTCATTGATTGACTGAGCTGCACCCATTACCGCTTCTTTAATGCGTTGCATTTCGAAAGGTACACGGCAGCCATCACGCTTAATCACAACAAGTTTCACACTAGGCTCCTAAATATACAATATTCATTACAGTGTCACGTAAACACAAAATATAGGCATTCGGTATACACGCAACAACAAGATGTGGGTATTAGGCGAGATTTTCAAAAAACAAACATTGATCCAAATCAATTTGTTTTAAAGAGAGATTACGATACGAACGATGCATCTGATGCGTCACAAAATTCTTTATAAAAGCAAATTTACATATACGCTTGTCAATAAAATTATTTGGTATTTAAGTAAAAATAATGAGAAAAAATTCTTGATTTTTTGCTGAATGAAGTAGACTGATTAAACACTTTTACCAGGCTGATTTGAATATTTAATGGATGGCTTAACACTTACACAGCGTATCAATAAAGTAACCTATAAAAACCTTCGTATTGGTTTTTTATGGTCATCTAAGATATCTCTGATGATCTTATCTTTAATGTTAGTCACATTATGGCTCAATCATTTCACTAATGACTCTGATATATCATTTTTGTTAACAGCCCAGTTTACTTGGCAAATGATACTTTCTGGTTTCGGGATCATTTATTTTAATCGCAGCACTGAACCTGCAAATTATCGCTTAGTGAGTGCCTTTTATAGCTTCACCTATGGTTTGAGTTGGGGAGCAACTATCTTAATCTTAGGCCTGTATGCACAATTCACTTTACTCTCTGAAGTATTAGCCAACCTGACAACTATGGTGGCATTACTTGGATTTTATACCTACCGAAATGCCTTATATTTAGCGATTACACCAATACTTGCTTTGAGTACTTGGATAACAATCAAAGATGAGCACTTAACATTACTGTTTTCGTTTGAAAAGTTTATGATCACTCTCATCATCATTGAATCTGGACGCCGTGTGCTATATCGCTGGTTCAGTAATCGTATTCAACAAGAACATGAGAATAAACGTTTACTAAAAGAGTTAAATCAACTCGCTTCTCGTGACCAATTAACCCAAATTAAAAATCGCCGTTTTTTCCAAATAGAACTTGAGAAGCAAATTAAAAATAGCCAACGCTTACATATCCCTTTGTCTCTAATTTTAATTGATATTGATCACTTTAAAGCATTTAACGACAGTCAAGGCCATATTGCGGGGGATGAGTGTTTAAAATTAGTTGCAAAAGTGATTGATGCAAGCTTGCTTCGAGGCACAGATAGTGTTTCTCGTTTCGGTGGAGAAGAATTTGCGGTTTTGTTACCAAATACCAACCTTGATGGCGCTATTTTAGTCGCCCAACGTATTCAGGAAAACTTAACTAAAGTAGCGATTGATCATCCCGCCTCACAAACCAGTCATATCGTGACAATCAGCCAAGGTATAACGACTTATGAGGAAAGCCAACGTTCAACGCAATTTATAGAAAAAGCAGATCACAATTTATATGATGCAAAAAAATCAGGACGAAATTGTTATATCGCTGCTTAGTAAATACCGCACTTTGAGCTATGTATAATAACCATCTGTGGCTATTTTGGTCATATTGCGTCAACGGCTTGCCGACATTTAGATACTCGTATCGACATTACACTTTTATAGTGTTCTGCTTGCGCTTTGATATACACAGCGCAGCCAGCACGATCATGAGATATCCATGCCTTTTCTGGCTCAAGCGCTACCTTTTTCCCTTCAGGAAAGACATAGTTCAAAATAACATTGCCATTAGGTTGAATCGCAAAACTATAAAATCGATCTAAATGCTCTAAATAGCCTACTGTTAAAAATAATACAGGTAGAAAAGAGCACTTAAACACAATGCTTTTAACGGTTAATGACTTAAATTTCATGTATGCTTCTACACGCAGCACAACATAGACCAATACAATAGATAAAGCAGCAAACCACGCAAGGATCTTAAATTTCCCCCACGAAACTTCGGGTTCAAGCAGTAGTATTTCCACCTTAGATTCCTTTCTAAAACAAAGCTGACAGTAAGATGCCACAAAAGTTATAACTCATGATTTTTGTTTGAGATAACACACTGCATACGATATTAAGAATAGCTTTCAAGTGGTGTGATAACTCACTCCAGAAAACTATGTTTACCAAGAATAGTGAAACTGAATTTTCATCATAAATATTATAATAAGGCTAAAAAATTAACCTAAAATAAGGAGAACATAATCCCGTATTTATTCTTTTTTGCGATTCAATTCATACTCGCTAATATTTGTCATGCACACTCATTAACGTTAATGACGTGGAATTTTCAATGGCTAGCAGATCATCCCAAAAACGACATACAACGAACAGCAAAAGACTACCAAGTATTAAAGCAAATTTTTCTTACTCACCAACCCGATATTCTCGCCTTTCAAGAAGTCGATAGTGCCTCAAGCCTTCATCGCATTGTTCCTAAAGACCAGTATCAAATATACATATCATCAAGAGTCAAAAACAAAGACGACGTTTTTAATGGGATCAACCAATTCACTGGTTTTGCCGTTAAAAAACACCTTACCGTTAAAGAACACCCAGATATAACCACGTTGAGCTCTCCCGCTATAGCATTAGGAAACAAGCCGTATTACCCACAAAAGTTACGTTATGGTTCAGCAATTAAAGTCAATCTTAATCAGCATGATATTATCGTTGTGAATGTACACTTAAAATCAGGTTGCTTTACTCCTAAACAGCTAAAGAACAACCGTAAAAAATCCTGTCGCACACTGAATTTACAACGAACATTAATCCAACAATGGATAGAACAGCAAGAAGTGAAAAGGCAGCCTTTTATCTTAGTTGGCGATTTTAATCATCGTATATCTCTTAATACAACAAATAACAAAACTTACTTTTTCTCCAATAATAATCAGCAAGGTTCTTTAAAATGGCTTACTCATAATGTTAAAGGTAACTGTTTAACAAAAAGAAGAAAGAAGAATAAAACCTATTATCGTCGTTATAAAGAATTAATTGACCATGGTTTTAGTAGTGAACATTTTACTATCTCATCTATCCAGCAGGTACCTTATTCCTTCGAGCAAGTATCAACTTACCAATTGAGTGATCACTGTCCAGTTATCTTTAGCCTCAGTTTTACACCGTTTATTTCTTCATGACTTATTAAGTTGTAAACTACAGTCAAAGAAAAGCCCACTTACCGACACCCTACGAGAAAGTGTTAAATAAGTGGGTATTGTTCATCAAATTTTATTCTGTCGCGTAATTGGAGCCATTGTAGTAACGTACATCAGGTACAATATTATGTTTATTCAACAAGCGGTACATTGTTGCTCTTGAAACACCAAGATCTTTTGCAGCTGATGCTACTTGACCACGGTGAGTTTCTAATACAGCAACCAGTACGTCTTTTTCTGCCTCATCTTTAATATTACGTAAACTTTGCTTCATATTAATTTTCTTAGGTAAGTCGAAGTGTTCAACACCCACTTCATTACCATCTGTTAATAACGAAACGCGTTTAACTTGATTTATTAGCTCTCGTACATTACCCGGCCAGTTATAACGGAGAAGTAACTGCTTTGCTTCTTCATTATACTGAGTTGCAATGGTGTTATATTCGCTTGAATACTTATGTAAGAAATATTCAGCTAAAGCAATAATATCAGCACCTCTTTCACGTAACGTTGGTACTGAAATATGGAAAACATTAAGTCGGTAAAATAACTCTTTACTGAATGTTTCATTCGCAATTGCTTGTTCTAAATTAGCACTAGAGCAGGCAATAACACGAACATCACACTCTCTGGTATCTTCTAAAGAGTCATTAGTCGGTTTTTGTAAATAAGCGAGAAGCTTCTGTTGCAAGTTTTTAGACAGTTCTTCAATACCATTAAGTAAAACCGTACCCGCTTTTATCGTGTTTTCAGATACATGTTCACCGTCTGAATTTAAAAAGGCTATTTGCTCATCATCGTCCATAACTGATGCGCAATTGATCATAGTAAAACTGTCATTTCTTCGTTTACTTAAATTATGGATAGAATTCGCAATAAGATCTTTTCCGGTTCCTTGCTCACCGCTAATAAAAATATTAACGTCTGTCATTGCAACACGCCGAACCATATCTCTCAAATGCTTAATTGATTTAGATTCACCAAATAAACCGACATCTTGCTGAGCATCTGTCCAAGAATTAGATTCAATTTCTAACATGCCTAATTGATGGCCGACAGTTTCCAATAGATGCGTCGATGGAATGGGAATTGAAAAATAATCAACACAATAATTATTTATAAATTGACAAATAGCATCCATACCAAGCTGTTCTTTCTTAATTACAGCAATCCATTTTACTTGCTTGGTTTTATTTGCCCTTAAAGAAATGCTATTTAAACTAAAATCATTATTACTAAGATCGACAATACAAATGCAAGGACTATATTCTTCCAAGATGGCATCAGCAGTACGAAGGTCATAACAACAATGTGTTTTCCATCCAGTTTGTTCTAATAACGCAATCCAAGGTTCATAAGTACAGCCAATAGCAACGAGTTTAGCTTTGAACGTTTTCTTATCACACTGTGCTAGCATTGAAGCCACCTTTATAATATCGTTGATTCCCCTCTTTTTTATAATATAGGCAACAAATGAATAATATGCCTCGTATTAATACCGCTAAATAAATAAAATATATACTATTTATTTTGCATACCAAAATGCAAAAAATACATTATTATATCTAATTCATCATCTTATTTATTAATTATAACTGTTTTTATGATGTTATATTTTTATCTGATTCTTTTTTTGACAAATAAATACAAGAGATAAATCCATTTTAAATATCTAATTAATTATGTTGTATTGTATAACTATATTTACATTCTTATTATAATAAGAAATTAAACAGCCATGACGGCAACCACATAAATTTCATTTTTGTTGTATCAGGCTCACCAGATCCATAAACATTAACTGGGTTATTTTGACTATCTATTGCCTGTTCATTCCCTACGATTTGGTATCCATTCTTTGCTCGTGAACGAATACTCTCCTCAATTTCAGCGACAAGCTGATCGTTGCCACGACAAAAAAGTCCCATTTCAGTATTATAGTGATTAGAACGGTTATCAATATTGTACGTCCCCACCATCACTTCATTTTGAGCATCACTATTGCGTTTATAAATTTGTGTTTTTGAATGCATTCCCCACCTTGCATTTTCCACCGCTTTACTCACTGATGCCGTTTCATTTAGCCATTCGCCAGCATGGAGATAGATATGCATTCCCTTAGCTTGCCAATCATAAACATGACTATAGAGTTGTGCCGCTACATAAGTGGCATCGGTTGAGGATAAAGAATTGGTGTATAACGTCATATCGATATTTTTATCGAGTAATATTTGCATTAAATGCTCTGATTTTCGATTATTCAGTAAATAAGGAGAGGCCAATATTAAACTGTTATCGACTGTCATCACTTTATCGAAAATAGTTTTACGTAAAAAACGATAATTATCACTATACGGATCTTTAAATCGCGTCCAGAATGATCCTCCTGGTGCGTCTGAAGTAAATGTCGTTTCAGGACATAAATACGTCTTTTTCTCCATTAAAATCGGTCTTGCGATGGCTTCTATTCTTGCTCTTGTCGCCTCTTCAATTTCTGTGTGAGCAAGAAAGGCTTGAACGGCTTCCTGTTTACGCTCGTATTTTTGCAATTCAATACGATTGTTAGGTACTTCAGGAGAGTGATAACGTTCACTGATATCATGTTCAAAAAACGCATTAAAAGAATCTTGCATCGCTTTAACAATAGACCCTGATACATGCAGATCGCGATCAAGAAAGTTATATTGTTCTGAAAGATCAAAATAATCATTTTCGATATTTCGTCCACCCGTTACCGCTTCTTTACCATCAACCACCAACAATTTACGATGATTACGAAAGTTTATCGTAGAAATATAATACAGCGGTGCGGCATTATAATAACGAACATCAATACCATGATCTTTCAAACCATCGGCGTAGTATTCATCAAACTCAAATACGGTGGCAGACTTATCAATTAATACCCGTACTTTTACTCCTCGCTTTGCTGCTGACACTAATTCTTGCACGATTATTTTCCCACTCATATCGGGCGAGAAAATAAAGTATTCCACCTCTATCGTTTTATGAGCACGTCGGATCATATCAATACGGGTTTGTAATGCTGCAATACCGCTATTAAGTACTGTTATGTCATTGCGCCCTACACCGCTATCCGGCTGATAAATATCAACTTGATGAAACGGGTAAGGATTCGATGACGAAAGATCATGATAGCTCTCAAAATCTTCATCCCAATAAACCCAATTACACCCAGAGAGTAGTAATGATAATGACACAGTGGTTGCAATAGAACGGTAAGTAAACAACACAGGCTCCTTGTGCTATATAGATAAATCCCTTTATTATTTCATCTTGCATGACAATCTAATAAAACCCCATAAAATTGTAATAATCAGTAGGATAAAACAAGATCTCTGTTCTATTTTGATTTATTCTTACAATCAATCGACATAACTACCAAGGTAATACACCCATGTCTACGCCATTAGATGCAACAGCAATTGAAACAATCCAAGGTTTTGATGCCGAAAAGCGTTACAAGCATTTAGTTAAAGAAGTTGTCGCTAACCGTGAAATTTGGATCCTTATCGATGAACACGGTTGTGTAATGCTTAATACCGACGATGAAGACTGTGTACCAGTATGGCCAAATAAAGAGTTTGCAGAAGCATGGGCAACTGGTGAGTGGGATAATTGTAAAGCAGAAGCTATTTCATTAAACAAATGGCATAGCCGTTGGACACATGGCCTTGAAGATGACGAACTGGCAATCGTTGTATTTCCAATTCAAGATCAAGAGGGTTTAGTGATCTACCCTGACGAGTTAGATTACGAGCTAAAGAACCAAGCAAAAAAACAGCGTTAATCGCTGGACGAATTTACAATACTAAGGTCAGAGTTATTCTGGCCTTTTTTATAGGAGAAAAACGTAAATGGACGCACTACTTCAAACCATTAAACAAAATCCAACCATCGTTGAATTTGCACACGTTATGGCAGTGATCACTGAACATTACGATTACCAAGCCACCACATTTTACAATGGTTTAAAAGACGATACGTTAAAGAATGATGCAGGAACAAATGAAGGTTCATGTAAGATTTTTGCTTTTGCGCAATTAAATCAACTATCAGAACAAGAAACGCTAGCTTGTTTTGGTCAATATTACCGTCAAGATGTGTTAGAACATCCTGAAAACAACGACCACCAAAATATTCGTCATTTTATTAAATACGGTTGGTCTGGCATTCAGTTTGATACATTCCCGTTAACAGCTAAAGCTTAATCACAAACAAGCCATCACGATAATTACTCTCTATCAACTTAGAACAATACGATGATGGCTTGCTTAATATAATAATTGAAAAATTAACTTAACGGCTTATTACAATGACTACATTTCTGCGGCGGCTTCATAAAAAATGGTGAGCGAGTTGCCTGCCCACAGCTATCACAAAACTTGGTAGAACGAATAGTCAACAATGTTAATGGCACCAATAACACTAGAATCGCAACTAACCATACCATTGGTGGTTGCATATAAATAATGAACCCGCCAATCACGACGTTACTAAACACGGTATAAATTGGCCATAATTTACGCTTTTTTGCTACATCCTTACCGCGTTGAAATATCATTACACTACCCACAACCAGTGCAACCCAAATAACGATAAAGCCAATTAATAGATTTTCCTGCATTACTTACTATCCCTACGATTAAACACTATAAAATTTCACATTGAACAAACTTCAAACAACAAAAGTAACTTATCCCCCTCATTGAAAGCATAATTAACCTCTCAATAAGTATGGTTTTATGACCCTTCTCACAATGTTGGATTATCGTTAAAAAAAATAAACATTTTTATTACCACTTTTCAAAATAAAGTATTATCTTTAGCGCCAGAACAGGACGTTCAGGAATAAATCACAGACTTAGCTGCCATTTGCTAGTGCGCTGTGCTAAAGGAGTAAAAAATGGTTGTTCACACTGTCGCTCGTACTCATCGTCTACTACCTTCTGCGGTTAGCAATGACACAATTGCTGATGCGATGTTTCAACATTCAAAAAATAGTCATAATTTTAAGCTCATTAATAAAACGAGTGTATTATTCAATTCACCGCATTCTATCAAAGAGCTACAGCAAATTCCTAGCTGGCGTCAGCATAATATTACACAGCCTTATAATCAGTTAGAGAAGTTATACCAGCACGCGTACCCAGCTCAACAAGAGCTAAATATGCTATTAGAATCCGCCGCACTCGCTAGCCATTCTCAGGCTTTTTTACCAGGAATTAAAAACCAAAAACGTGCTGAGAAGAAAATAGCCACAGAGTTACTCGGTAACGTAAATAAGCTAACCGATGTTGTACGAGGAAGTGTTGTCGCAACAAACATTAGCGATTTAGTGAAAGCTTATTACTACCTAGCTCAATATAGCGATATTGTTAGAGTGAAGAACCGTTTTGATTCCCCTGCAGTATCTGGCTATCGCGATATCAAAGTGTTAATTCGGTTAAGCAATAGTGGGCTTATCGCTGAAATTCAACTACACCTTGAAGCCATTGCAGAAATTAAAAATGGTGAAGAGCATGATATCTATGAAGCCATTCAAAACATCGAGCGTATTTCGATAATTAAACGTCGAGCGCTAGATGATATTGAAAAAATGCAAATCAAACGCTTACAGGAAAAATCCCAGGCACTATATGCAAAAGCGTGGCAAGCTTATACTCAGCATTTCAATCTAGCCAGCTAATAAAACAACATACAACAATGTGATCAGAACCGCATTTTTATGCGGTTTTTTTATCGTTTTATGAATATTGACACAGAGTTTACCTCCCATTCAGGCTATATTGCTAACATCAGATCAGAAAGTAAAACCAAGCGCCAACAAACTACACAACACTTTTAAATACTCTTTTTGTGTGTTTGATATTGAAGGACAATATCGTTGGGAGTTGCTTAATGGATGTAAAATCTGTTCTACGTACAAGCTTTATTCTGTTCTGTATGCTTAGCCGTTCTGTGGTTGCAGCACCCGCTGTTGCGCCTGCATACACAATCTCTGACCAACCATCACCAACCCGTTTATCTCAAGCAAGCCGGAAGTCATTTCAACGTGATTTAAGTGGTTTATATAGCATTCAATCTTGGAAAAATAATAACATTGCACAACCGTATGATGACTTTACTACCTTGTACCAAGCATCAACTCAAGCACAAGTTGAATTAGCACATCTTATGCGTAGCATTAGCCTAGTTTCATCAACTGAAGCATTAGTTCCTGCCGTTAAGTCAATGGCACGCGCACAACATAAAATTGAAACAGAGCTAAATGGTCAAACGAATAAAATTACGGATATCGCGCGTGCTTCTCTCGTTGCTAACGATGTTTCATCGTTAGTGCAATCTTTTGAACTACTAAGCAAAGAAGCGACCATTGTAGGTGTTAAAAACCGCTTTAAAAAACCAACAGCTTCTGGTTACCGTGATTTGAATGTATTAGTTGAACTGCCACAAAGTAAAATCATTGCCGAAGTACAACTTCACTTAAAAGATATTTCTGATGTGAAAAATGGTAAAGAGCATGATATTTACGAACAAATTCAGAAAATTGAACGTTTAGCTCTGCATCAAAAACGCCCCCTGACAGAGTTTGAAGAGAAGAAAATTAAAAAACTACGTCAAGAGTCATTACATTTATACCAAGCCGCTTGGCAGCAATACTTACAACCTAACAGCATTGCCGTCTAACTCACTTTCTATTCACTTCAACGCCCTACTCACTAGGGCGTTTTTGTATTTATCACTTGAATCGCAGATTTTTAATCATTCAAAAGCGCTAACTTTAAAAACAAACAGCAACACATAACTCTATGTGTGTAATTTGTTATTGGCTAACCGATAACAATAAGTAAAGCCCATCACGATAGTTCGTAATGGGCTTTTTGTATATTTATTAGAAATAAAGCATTAAGAATTTGAATTTATAATATTTTTAAGCAATACCTATAAAAACCTATTGTTTAAACGCAGGTAGACTTATGACTATCAAAAAGACAATTACACTTTTTATCACTCACTTACTTGCCGGTGCATTCGGTGTTGCCCTAGGGATCTATTTACTGCCTATTTTGACTGCGCCAACGGCACCAACACAATCTGAAGTCTCTCGCATTTCGAAGCAAGCCCAGTATTCTGGTGAGTTCACAAAAGGATTAGCTGGTAGCGACTTTCTCCATTGGGGCGAAGGTAAAGTTTCAATCTCACCAACAAAAATAACCTTAATGGGAAAACTCGCACCAGGGCCTGATTATAAACTATACCTATCACCTAAATTTGTAGAAACCGAAACAGAATTTAACCAAGAAAAAGCCAATATGGTGTTGGTAGGAAACGTGAAAACCTTTAATAATTTCGTTGTCAATGTGCCTCAGAATATTAATATCACTGAATACGATACAGTGATCGTGTGGTGTGAATCTTTTGGTCAATTTATTACTTCAGCTAAATACCAATTAGATTGAACACAGCTACACTTTAGACGCGAATAACCTCTTATGGGTTGAATACAATAGTCTTAATATCCTCCACTCCAAATATTATTTTTAACTAACACTTGCTGAGCTTTTATTTTTAATACGAACAAAAAAGCGATCGTTAGATCGCTTTTTACTATCAATAAATCATAAGATTAATTAGAGCTAGATAAAGCAACCTTCGCGCCTAATGCCATTAACACCACACCCATGACTTTTTCAATATACTGCTGAGCTGATAAGAAAGCATTTTTAATGTAACTGCGGTTTAAGAAAATTGCGACCATAGAAAACCAAACAAAACAGGTAAATGACACAATCGCACCATAGGTAATTTGAATAGCGATAGGTGTCGACGCACTAACTAACTGAGTGAATAAACTCAAGAAGAATAACGTTGCTTTAGGGTTTAACATATTGTTTAAAAAACCCATTTTAAAAGCTGCAATAGCACTAACATCCTTCTTTTTAAGATCACTATTCTCTAATGTTGTCTTCGCTGTGCTTTTTAGACTTTTATAACCAATATAAAGCAGATAGGCCGCACCAAGGTATTTAACGATAGAAAAGAGAACAATAGATTGAGAAAGCAATACGCCAATCCCTGCTAAGGTATAAAAAGTATGTACCCAAATCGCAGCAGCAACACCTAATGCAGTGAGAATACCAGAACGCGTTGAATGAACGAGACTATTTCTAACCACAATCAGAAAGTCAGGTCCCGGTGTAATAATGGTTAAAACCGTGATAGTAACAACGGCTATTAATTCTGTTAGGTAGGTCGTAAATAATTCCATTTCAGTCTCCTTTTCTTTTCACTCTCCACAATAGTTAAAAACAATTAAAAAACAAACAATTTATTAACAACCTAATATACAGATCAAAATCAAAATACCTTACTTCCCTTTGTGCTACCTTGCGCTTTCAATAAATAGAGACAACACCATGACCAAACCAGATATTCTCACAACTATTAAAGATTTCACTGCTATAGAGCAGGCACTTGATTACTTTGAGATTAGCTACGACAGCCAATTTATCAATGCCAATCGTGAGGCGTTAGTAAAGCGCTTTGGTGGTTATTTGATCATG
Organism: Photobacterium sp. GB-50; assembly: GCF_003026755.1. NCBI lineage: Bacteria > Pseudomonadati > Pseudomonadota > Gammaproteobacteria > Vibrionales > Vibrionaceae > Photobacterium > Photobacterium sp. GB-50. Next base: position 425,835 of record NZ_PYNX01000003.1, on the reverse strand, counting down.
GAAAAGCCTGATGATTGGTTTTCAGGCCGCCGAGCATTGAAAAATGCCTACTGTCGTGTACAACGTTCATTATTAGATAAATCAACAAGACAAGCTTGTCGCGGATGTACCAGTTGTCAACGTCGATAATAAACAAAAAGCCCATCACGTTTGTAATGGGCTTCATATGCAATATATTATTTTAATATGATGATACCTAGCCGGTTGGGATTCATCCTTTCACTATTGCTATCTTACTTTTTCTTCTTTACCTTGCCTTGTACTGCTTTAAATCTTGGATTTGATTTACAAATAACATAAAGGCGTCCACGGCGCTTAACGACTTGGCAATCCTTACTTCGCTGCTTTGCACTTTTTAATGAGCTTAATACCTGCATCGTTATTCCCCTTTTAGCCCTGTCATCGCAAACTGTTTATTAAATCGAGCAACACGCCCATCACGTTTCGTCATCTTCTGCTTACCGGTGTAAAACGGATGAGAGTGCATAGAAACATCTAACGTGACATAAGGATATATTTCTCCCTCTAGTTCAACCGTTCTTGACGTTTGTATTGTTGAACCAACCATTATGTACTTATCTGCACCTGTGTCATGAAAAGCCACCGTTCGATATTCTGGGTGTATACCTTCTTTCATTATTACTCTCCCTCGCTGCCTTTTGGTTATGTTATAACATAACAATAAGCAAGATCAACAAAGATGATAATAGTTATCAGTAAGATTCATATCGAGATGCGGATAATGACTGAAACCACTTTTTTATACCGATCATTTTATAAAGCAGAAGATCTCTTTCTTATTCATCAAAATGAGAATGGGTTAGAACATGATCTTGTTGCTAATTACATTCAATCAAGTTTAAGCCTCGCGAATTGGTATAGAAAAGAATCTGATTTTGCGAATCCATTATTAGAAGAACTTTTTCTTCGCTGCCTCTTTTACAACCTTTTGAATACCATTAATGACGCACTTTAACAGCTTCATGATTAACATAAAAAACACAGAAAAAGAGAAACTTAAACATTAATCTGAATAACCAATGTAATAGCGATTAATTTTCCAACCTGATATTGCAAAATTAGCTATAATTAGGGGTGTCACAAATTTTCTCTTTAGTTAAAATATCGAAATAATATGGCTGATTATCATGCCATTGTTGGGCTTTTTTGCCCTTTTAAACATCATCATTCAGGAATGTACATTCATGAACCAACCAGTAGACACTGTTGATAAAACTGAGCGAGATAATTCAACGAATGATATGCAACTTGCACAGTTTAATATTGCACGCATCTTTAGCATCATTCTTAATGTGGTATTAATCCTCGCACAAATTAAGTTATTAAAAACACACGACGTTACCATTAAAACATACGGACTTTTTCTGCTATGTAACGTAAGCATTTTATTTAGTCTCTTTGCACCACGTTTAACAAGCTTTAAATTAAAACAAATTCTCAAATACGCTTATATGCCAACGGTTATTGCTGTATTTATTTTTATTGGTCAAGTCACTAACTAAATACTGATTAAGTACCGAGCATGAAGTGTTAAAAATAATGATTTCGATTATGCTAACACTTCATTAATTATTCTAATTCAGCTATCCCAATACTTCGTTACAAATAACCACTCAATAACAGAGTCATTCATTGTTTTATTAAAACATTCAAAAATGTATCACTCATCACAATCTTCTCTCTTACCTCCAGTAATGTTGCGCGATATGATAGCCCTACTAAACGTTATATCTGTTCCTTTCTCATTTAAGTTCATTCATGCATGGAGCAAAAATGAATATCGGTATTTATATTTACGACAATGCAGAAGTTCTCGACTTTTCTGGGCCTTTTGAAGTTTTTAGTACCGCTAAGCGCTTACATGCAAAAGATTGGAATATATTCCTCATTGCTGAAACGTCTGATCCAGTGACAGCACGAGGTGGCTTCCAAGTACTACCACATTACAGCTTCAACGATCACCCGCATATAGATGTTCTCATCGTTGTCGGTGGTATTCACACTGAAGAAATGAATAAAACAGAAGTATTAGCATGGATAAAGCATATTGATACAACAGCAACTCACGTTGTTTCTGTTTGCACTGGCGTCTTTTTACTCGCACAAGCCCAATTGCTTAGCCATTTGTTTGTCACAACCCACTGGGAGGACATCCCAATTTTAATCGAAACCTTCCCTGAACTAAATGTCATAGATAACAAGAGATGGGTTTGTGATGGAAAATATATAACATCCGGAGGTATATCAGCAGGAATAGATATGAGCTTATACCTCGTATCAAAATTACACAGCTTAGTGCTTGCAGAACAAGTGGCACATCAAATGGAATACCATTGGCAACAATACCCTTAAAATGATTTACAATAAATGCCAACAAGCAGGACGCCATGACGATCATATCAACCGTTAAAAATGCCCTTTCAGAAATAGGCTATCCCGCCAAAGCGATTAAAACCAGTCAGGTTCGGGCCCTTTCTGCTGCGCTTTTTAAACAATTAGAAATCCAAGATATTGATTCAACTTTATCAGTGTGTGAAACATTGCTAAAACAGCGTGATTGGGCTTGTAGTATTATTGCTTACGATTGGGCATTTAAAATGAGGAAGCAATACACTCCTGAAACCTTTACAACTTTCCAACATTGGCTATTTACTTACGTAACTGACTGGAACGATTGTGATGATTTTTGTACCCATGCTTTTGGTGAATTGCTACTGAAATATAAAGCACTATTTCCTAAAATTTTACCGTGGGTAAACCATGATAACTTTGCTGTTCGTCGTGCTATGGCGGTGATCCTGATTTATCCAATGAACAAAAAAGACTACAGCGACTTATCCCCGTTAACCGTGGCGAATTTACTCCAGAATGATGAGCACTACTTGGTGCAAAAAGGATACGGTTGGATGCTAAAAGTACTGTCTAAACACGAACCTGAAACTGTGATTAAATACTTAACTCAGCACCGCAGCGCGATGACCCGTACGGCTTTTCGCTATGCATTAGAAAAACTGGATAAAACCACGCAACAAAAATTAATGGCACTATAAAACTACGAGCCTATTTGTTTTTTCAACGCTGCATAAGAGGTTTGCTGAGCATGAATGCGAACCGAGTGATTGTAAACTAAAACCTGCCTTGCCCCAGCTCCCATTGCTAATTCTTTTAACACCCGCTCTTCAATATCAGTGAGACCACCGTCTACTTTTTCCAATTGATGTATCACAATACGTGGGCTTATTGAGAACTTGTTATTACCTAATACTTCTCGGACAGCATATTGCAGCAGCTTTTCAGCGCATGCAAAATCACCGACAAACGAGCGTTTATGATCAAACGGATTAATTACTGTAATATTTGAACCTGATAAATGTTTTGCGTTATCTCCTACCGCTAGTACATTCTTTTTCTTACCTTCAATCGCAATATAAGGAGATAAATCCGCCCTTTCACCCGTTCCAAATACCTGAACAGATAACTGTTTAACACTCAATTCAACCAATAGGTCGCATTTAAATTTTTGTAAAAACGACATTGCCTTGCTCTATCCTCAAATCAAAGCTGTTAAAAGTGATACTTAATGGGAGTGTCTAATTCAGGTTTCGTCACGACCATCGCATAATAGCCAAAACTAAGATCTGTTTTTCTCCCCACTAAAATAACGCGATCATTTAATGATAATTTACTCCCAACTTCAGAGGGAATCTCACAAATACTATCATTCATGAACTGTGTAAACTCTTCAGGCTCAATACACCATTGCATGCTTCTATCTTGTGAAAGATCTTTAATAACGACAGTTTGATACGCAATATTATTAGGAAAGGCCGTTATTACACTAGGGATCAATTTTATATAAAAAATATAAATAAAGAGCGGTGTTATAATAAAGAAAATGAATGCTGGCGCAATACTAAATATTTTATTTCCTTTCCTTGTTATACGTGTAAATGCGATTTCTCTAAAGGTATCATTCGTTACGAGAAAATAAAAAAACAGTAACCAAAGAATAATACAGGAGCATATTGTCATCATTAACAACATCTTATGAGCATCTGCATAGACCAATGTAGACGGCGCCAAAATCAGAAATAATAACCCACTAAAAATAAGAAATACGTAATAACCCAACGATGCGAATAACGACAACATTAACTATTCACCATTTCTTTTCTAGGTGAACTCACATTCATTAAATTACCCACCAGCATAAAACTGGCACCTAAGAAGAGAGTCCAATCAATCCCTTCCTCATAAACATAAAACCCTACAATCGCGATTAAAGGCAAGCGCAAAAAGTCCATCATAACCACTAAGGTTACATCAGCAAATTGCATTGCTTTGGTCATACAGAAATGGGCTAATAGTGCTGAAACAGACACTAAAACAATCCAACCCCACGCAAAGATATTGGGTGATTGCCAACCTTGGTAAGCCAGTATTAACCCAAACGGAAGTTGTACTAAACACATGAAAAATAGAATAGTTAATGGCTTATCTGAAGTAGAAAGCAATTTAGTTGAAGCATGAGATACGGCATAACACATCGCCGCCCCTAGTACGATTAGCGAAGCACTATTAATGATTTTAATACCGGGCTGAACAATGATAAGTACGCCAATGAAACCCAGCACTAAGGAAAACAAACGCTTTGAGGTAAAGCGTTCGTTTAAGAACAACGTGGCAATAATTGCAGTCCAAATAGGTACGGTAAACTCAATCGCAAAAACTTCTGCCAAGGGTAATAATGTTAACCCTAATAACCAGCCATATTGACCAGCAAAGTGGAATACATTGCGAAATACGTGTAACCGCAAGCGTTGTGTCTGAAATAAACGCTTATCTTGATAATATAAGATAATAGCACTAATAATACCTAACCCAATTATACTACGCAGTGCCATTAACTGAGCTGTGGTGATATCACCAGATAACTCTCTAGCACCAATCGCTATTAAACAAAACGAGCAAAGTGCACCCATCATCCATAATATTGACATCATCACTGCTAACCCTTTTTGAATACTTGTGATATTAATGATTTAAAGTCTAAACCAAGTCCATAAACCCAAACCAGATATAAATAATACCCACCAATTATAAAGCAATATAAAGTTCTTTAATTAATGTGGTTTATTATTAAAGACTCTAATTTTTCAACAACAGATGGAGATCTATTAATATCCAGTTCAAACCAACCATCAGTCCCCATCTGGTATAACTGACTTACCTTTAGCTCTTTACATTTTTTATTGTAAGTGCCTATAACGTTAAATATTCCAAAATCAGTGTTTATTCGACTTATATTAAATTTTTGCATTCGTTCAACTTAATAATAAATTACTCATATTATAACTTCTTATCTTGTCTTTCTTTTCGAATACAAATAAAGGCGAAGTACGACACATCTTCATGTAACAAAAATCCCCTTATCATTTACGTATAGACGATTATGCAATAGCAAAAGGTATGTTTGCATAACTCAATAAAGACAGAAGAAATAATCGAGAATATGCTTATTCTAATGCTTAAATATTGATTTTAAAGGGATGAGGTGATGTGATGAAAAAAGCGCTTAAAATAAATACTGTCTATATCAATATGGAAACGATTGTTGCTTTTGATCTTGACTATAAAATTGATGGTAATCGTGCTTTGTACCTAATGACCAATAGCAATGAACTACCTTTTCTTGAAATTGAAGTCGCAGAAGATGGGCAGGCAGAATCTACCGACTATCAAGCACAAAAAGTAACGAATCGAGAATATAATCGTATCAAGAGTGAACTCATGGCATACATGGGGTTATAAATCATTAGGTGCAATTATCTATGTAAGACTCGCAGCGCTTTATTCATCCAGATTTTATCGATAAAGCGTTGTTTCACTGTTTTCTTTCGTCAATAAAAGCCACTCAGAACTATGGGGAGTAGCGCTAAGTGGCAATCCTCTTCATAAAAAGAGGCAAGTGAAACCATTATATTTTTACTGGTATCTTTATTATTTTAAGATCGATTTAAGAAAACTATTCATTAAACGTAAGGATATGTTTTATAACGCACTCCCATCATCTGCTCCATGCAATGCACAACCTGACAGCTATAACCAAACTCATTGTCATACCAAATATACAAAACGGCACGATTATCTTGTGCAATGGTCGCAACACCATCAACCACTCCCGAATAACGCGAACCAACTAAATCTGTCGAGACAACTTCTGTCGAGTCAGTAAAATCAATTTGTGCAGATAACGTTGAAGAGAGCGCCATTTCTCGTAAATAAGCGTTCAACGCTTCTTTATCGGTACTTTGCTCTAATTGAAGATTCATTACCGCCATTGATACATTTGGGGTTGGAACACGAATCGCGTTGCCTGTTAATTTACCTGCCATTTCAGGCATGGCTTTTGCCACTGCTTTAGCAGCACCGGTTGATGTCAGCACCATGTTCAATGAAGCAGCACGGCCACGACGATCTCCGGTGTGGAAATTATCTATCAGATTTTGGTCATTAGTAAATGAATGTACTGTTTCAATATGACCAAACAATACACCAAACTTATCATGTACTGCCTTTAATACCGGAGTAATCGCATTTGTCGTGCAACTTGCAGCAGAAATTATCGTGTCTTCACGGTCAATAACATCTTCATTTACACCGAATACAACGTTCTTTATTTCTCCTTTACCTGGGGCGGTCAACAACACCTTTTTGGCACCTCTACAAACAAGGTGCTGGCTAAGCCCTTCAGTATCGCGCCACACACCTGTATTATCAACAACTAAGGCGTCCTTAATACCGAAAGTGGAGTAATCGACATCTTGCGGTTTATTGGCATAAATCACTTGAATGTAGTTACCATTCACAATGATGACTTTACGTTCATGATCGATGACTATACTGCCATTAAACTGACCATGCACAGAGTCTCGACGTAATAAACTGGCGCGTTTTTCTAAGTCACCGTCTTTTCCACCCCGCACCACAATAGCACGTAATCTTAATGGATAACCGGGCCCACTCTTTTCAACTAATAATCGAGTTAATAAACGACCTATACGACCAAAACCATACAGCACCACATCACGAGGCTCTGTCATTGGATCATCTTCAAGTGAATCTTTCAATGCTGTTTGCAAGAAATCATCCAGCCCATGTGTATCTACATTACTCTCCCAAAATGTATATGCGAGGCGCCCGACATCAATACGACAAGGTGACAAATCCATCTTAATAAGATGCTGAATAATTGGTTGCGTTTGTTCAACTGTAAGTGAACAACCAATGTAACGCTTGGCAACACGGTGAGCTTTGATGATGTCGATTGTTGTCGCATTAACTAATGTTTTACCAAAAAGTATAACTTCAACACCTTTTTGACGGTACAGTTGGCCTAAAACAGGAGCAATAGATTCGGCGTAAGTTTGACTCGTTTGCCATTCTCGGAAGTGCTTTTCTGGACTCATTTTTTCTCAGGACCTTTTCACGTTAAGTTTTTGCTTTCATGGCGATTGTAGGGAGCCACTTAGCATTAAGAGTGCATTTCAAGTCATGGTCTTTAGTGCCACTTTAAAGACTCGAAAGCACAGCATTTCAAGCTGTAGTTTTTATATGATTGCGTTTAAGATGAGATTAGCTGTTCAGCTAGGAAAAATAAGTGTCACTCATGATTGATAACGAGTAAAAGCAATGGAGAGCTTAAATCGTTACACATGGCGTCAATAAGGCTGCGACACATTAAAAATGGGAATGTTTCATCCTCCATTTTTAACTTATTTAATTTACAGATAATTAAATCGCAACCCAATCAAGTATCAATAACACGAAGACATTACTCATTGAAAAGTAAGGCCTCTCATTAAAAATTACTCAATCGTTAAAGTATCTGATCAAGGGCATTGAAAAAACGTTCGATTTCTTCTTCGGTATTATAATGCATTAAACCGACACGTAAGATCCCACCCTTTTTTGTTATTTTAAGTGCATCTGTCAACATATCAGCGTAAAGATGACCACTCCAGGTGTAAATCTCCTGCTCTCCTAAATGAGCGGCTACCTCTGTTGGGTTCAACTCACCAAAGCGCAGTGCAAACGTTGCCGTTCTATTATTAATACTAGGCTCGCCAAACAATTCAATTGAAGGGTAGTCTTTCAAACGTGTCAGGAACTTGCTCGCGAGAAAACTCTCGTAATTGCCAATGTTCTCATAACCACTCTCTAATTGTTCTCGTAAACACCTTCCGTGTCCTAAAGACGCTAAGTAATCAATTGTCGAAGAGAATGCCGATAACGCCTCAAAATTTAGCGTTCCTGTTTCCCAGCAATTCGGTGAGTATGAAGGAGCAGGCTCCACCTTATAAGGAGAGTAATACTCTAACGCCTGTTGGCGACCGTACAAGACACCAAGGTGAGGGCCGAAGAACTTGTAGGCAGAGCCTGCAACAAAGTCAGCGCCTAAAGAAGCAACGTTAATGATTTTATGGGGTAAAAGATGCACGGCATCAATATAAACGACACTGCCATTGGCTTTACCAAGACGGGTTATTTTTTCAATATCGACTAACGTACCCGAAAGATTACTCGCTGCAGTCACAGCAATAAGTCGGGTTTTATCATTTAGTAGGCGTTCAAACGCTTCAAGGTCAAGTTGGCAAGTATTATCCAAGATAGGAATATAATGAACTTTTACCCCTTTATCTTGAGCAGCCATCGCCCATGATGAGCGATTTGAACCATGATCTGCAGTACTCAGTATGATCTCATCACCTTCTTTCCAATCGTTACTTATCGCACGGCTAAAATGGAAAGTCATCGAGGTCATATTAGCCCCAAAGATAATTTCTTCTTTTTTCTCTGCGCCAAAAAGTGCTGCCGCTTTCTCACGACATGTATCGACAAGCTCTACCGTTTTACGACTGACAGAAAAATGACCGCCGAGGTTAGTATTACCCTGCTTAAGATAATTACCATAACTCTCTATCACGCTAAGCGGTTGTTGTGCACCTCCTGGACCATCAAAATAGATAGCTTGACGACCATCAACCTCACAATTTAACGCTGGAAATTGTTTACGTAGAAGATCTACATGCTGACTAAGCGGTAAAGACGAAGACATCTCTTACTCCTTTTTGCCCTTCAATATTGGATAATGTTTCAGATATGTAATGATAAAAGCGTTCGTCATTGAGTATTACAAATTGGTTTTCTTCAAGCACTGTATTCATATGTGGATGCTGCTCTACTGGAGAAGCAAAGATTTGCGTATATCCGCCTGAGATATTTTTTCTTTGAACACAGAAAATACCAACATACCGAAAGCCATCTTGGTGTATTCCTTCTGGCGCAGGTGCACTTGCAGCATCATGGTCGCAAGTAACACGAATTTGGTGAACATCCACAACTGAGTGATCATCTATAGCCCCAGTGCGTTCCATAAATGATTTCAAAAGATGCTGAAATTCAACGGTATTTACCATGTCTTGTGATATATCAGAAAAGTCTCGCTCAACGTCACCGAGCACCCGGTTAACTTGAGATGACTGTTTAAATTTTGAATGGGGAAGTTTAATGATGCTTCCATTTTCAAACTGAAAACGCGCGTAAGCACGAAATCGATGATCGCTGTTGATGTACTTGTCAGGGGGGAGCAAGTCAAAGAATGGAGCAACTTTCGCTGCTACCTTTGACGGTACTTGGAAAGCTTCGATTAAGAATTTATTTTCTATCTCCATTAAACACCCTCGCCTCTATCCATGTTAATAACTCGTTAACTAACATTATAATATATTGCTAAAGTGTTTAATTTCAATCAAATAAGCCAAAAAGAACATAAATTCCAAAACCTAAATCCAGAAAAGAATAAAATTAAAACATTAATCTAATACAAGACAGAGAATCAGTGGTTTAATCCATTAATTATCAAAAAAAAAGAAGGCAGGTTACATTTATTCGGTTATGTCAATATTTTAATAAGCCGGAGAAAATATTCCATCATCAGCTGTGAATACATAAACCTATACGTAAAATAATCACAATAAAAAATTAAATTCAGAACTAAGCACAATATAATCAGTTGATAGGAAGGTTAACGCCTATTTATACATATTGCTCCTGCCGCTAAATGACAATGTGTTCTTTTCTAGTTAACAATCGTTTTCCTTTTTATTGCTCTAAAAATAACTTGACAGTTAAATAACACTTTTAATTTATATCTATTTAAAATTTAACCATTGTAATTATGAATTCTGCTATTCATAGTTGTCTTACTTAGATTCCTTTTTTCGATTTACACCGTTAGAGTATTACTATGAAAAAACGCTGGATTGTCGTTGCAACCCTAAGTGCTATTGCTGCCTTAGGTATTTATGCAGTTAAAGCTCCCTCTTCTGATGAACACCATTTCACCATGCTGACTGCTAAAAATGCGACGATTGAGAAACAAGCCATTGCGGTAGGACAAATCATGCCAGCTCAAGCGGTAAAGATTAAATCTCAAATAGAAGGGATAGTAGATAAAATTTATGTCAATCTAGGTGACAAAGTAGAGGCAGGCTCTCCCGTTATAAAGCTTCGTCCAAACCCTACACCGCAAGATCTGACTCGTGTTAATGCTGACTTATTAAAAAGCAAAGCCGATTTGGAATCAGCCAAAATAAAATTAGCGAATTTAAAACGTTTAGCGGCACAAAAAATTATTCCCGCTAATTTCGATGCCTATATTCAAGCACAAGCAGATGTGAAATCGAGAACCGCTGAGTTAAAACAAAAACAACAAGAATCTGATCTAATGAGTAAAGGCGAATCAGATGCAGGCTCCACCAAACTCACCTCTATTATTTATGCGCCGATTAACGGTACGGTATTAGATGTCAAAGTCGATGTCGGTGAACCGATCACTTCAACGGAATCAAACCAAGCAGCAACAGAAATTATGACCATGGCTGATATGAAAAATATCATCTTTAAAGGTTCGGTGAGTGAGCATGATGCAGCCCAACTAACAGAGGGAATGCCTGTTGAATTAACCCTTGCGCCTTATCCTGATCTAAAAATAGCGGGAAAACTCACGAAAGTTGCGGTGCAATCAGAAAAACTAAACAACGATAGTAATAATAATCAACAAGCACAAAGCTTTGACAATGGTTTTGCGGTTGAAGTCAGTGACATTCAGTTTCCTAAAGATATTACTTTACGCTCAGGCTTTACGGCTACTGCACATATCACATTGAAAAAAGCGACAGACGTAATGACGGTACCTGAACGCGCTCTGCATTTTAAAGGTAATGATCCTTTTGTACTTATCGCCGATGACTCAACGAAAGGCTATAAAGAGATTCCCGTGAAGCTAGGCTTATCAGACGGTATTAATGTTGAAGTCTTATCAGGCATTAAACCTAAACAAAGTATCATCGATGCTAGCATGGTCGAGGGCTTATAATGACAGCTTTATGGCGTAACACACTATTGAGTCTTTCACTGGGTTTGGTATGCACTCAAAGCTTCGCATTAACGATTGATCAAGCATGGAAAGCGGCAAAACAAACCAATCCTGATTACCGTATTAAACAGCTTGAAGAAACTCAGAGTCAATACGGTGTATCACTAAGCAAAAGTGCATTACTTCCTAGCCTTCAAGGGAGTGCAACAACGGGCTGGACTAAAGATGGTGGCAACAGTAATGGCTACAATATTTCACTTAATCAATCGATTTGGAATAGTCAAAACTGGGCTGCATTGGATCAATCACAAGTAGATGTAGTTATTGCAAAAATCGCGATTACGCAAGCGAAAAACACACTGGCAGAAGAGCTTATCCAAGCTTATTTCGCTTTAGCACAAGCTCAACGTTCGCTAACCATTGCAGAGCAACAACGTAAAGATAGTCAACAACTTCTCTCACTGACAGAACAGCGCTACAAATCCGGTTTGATCATGTCAACAGGAATTGACGATGCTAAAGCGCATGTCATTGGCACTGAGACTACTGTATTGCAACGACAATCAGATCTCGTTGAAAAACAGTCTGAACTCGCTATCGTGATCAACCAAACACCTGATCGTGTCAATGAAATCGACAGCCAAAATCTTCACCAACCAGCACTGGCCGTCAATGATGAAAAAGCATGGTTAAACAAAGCAAAAGATAACAGCCCTGAATTATTGATTGCGAAACAAAATGTAAAACGTCAGCAACTCGCGGTAGATCAAGCACAAGCGGGATACTACCCTACTGTTAACGGCTCTGTTGGCTACAGTAATAACTTTGACAATAATAGCGAAGGGATGAGTGCAAACCTTGGTGTTTCAGTGCCGATTGATCTTAATGGCGCGATTAAAACCAAAGTTTCACAATCTAAGCTCGAGTTACAAATAGCTAAACAGCAATTAAGAAAAGTCGAACTTAATCTCGAAAATAATGTGAAAACACGCTTTAACCAACTTGATCTGGATTGGAAACGCGTTGAAATGGGCGTAGAAAAAGTCAAGTCCGATGAAAAGGCACTTAAAACTAAAGAAATTTTATTTAATTCTGGCGCTGATGGGACAACAGCATTAGACGTTATCAACGTTCAAGATACGGTATATCAAAGTAAAGAAGACTTACAGCAACTTCTCTATCAATACTGGTTAAACCGAATTGAATTGCTAAAGCTAACAGGTCAACTCAATGACCAAACAATTACTCAGCTTTCTCAGGCCTTAATGCCATGATCACACTGCTTAGCCAAACCGTTCAAACACTGCTTACCCATAGGTTGAGAAGTGCATTGGCCATTATTGCGATAGTCTGGGGGATTGTTTCAGTTTTAGTCTTAGTCGCATTAGGCGAAGGGTTTTATCGTGAAAACTTAAAATCTTTTTCTATGCTGATGAGCGATACACAGAAAGTCTCTTTTGCACAAACGAGCAAACCGTGGCAAGGATACCCTGCGAGAAGAAAGATCACGACAACGGAAAAGCAGCTAAGTGCGTTGTCTGAGGTGCCTCAAATAAAACAAGTCTCTATTTTATATTCGAATGCCAAAGCACAAGTCACCGATATTGACGGCACTCAATTAAAAGGAAATGTTTTTGGTATTGATAATCACTTCTTGGCGCTTAATAACACACGTTTAGTGCTAGGCTCTCGTAAAATATCACCGAGTGATTTAGCCAACCATACTCGTGTTGCCATTATAGGCTGGCGTCTCGCGAAACGCGGAAACATTCGTTTGAACGACAACATCAACATCAATGGTGTGCCGTTTCAAGTGATCGGTATTTCAAAAAAGACAGAAAGTAGCGGGCTTACCAGAATTAAACGTGCCGCCTTAATTCCAAGTACAACATTTAATGACTTATGGCTAAGTAATCCTACCGATCTGTTAGTGCAACCAGCGAAAGGTATTTCAGGCATGGCATTACGTACAGCAATGCAAAGCTTTTTCGCTAAACAGTACCAATTTGATCCTAAAGACAAACAGGCTATACGAATGCCAGATTACAGCCGCTTTGCCGATTTCTACACCAGTCTGTTACGAGGTATCCAGCTATTTTTAGGCGCTAGCGGTGCAATGACACTCGCGGTAGGTGCATTAGGTGTTGCTAATATCATGTTTTTATCTGTAGCAGAAAGAACCCGCGAAATAGGCGTAAGGCTTGCCATTGGTGCGACCCCTACTCATATTTTGATGCAGTTTATGGTAGAAGGTGCTGTATTGGTGACAGTGGGAGCTCTCACCGGTATTGCCGTTTCTGCCATCATCATTCAATGCTTAAATCTTCTCTCATTACCCGATTGGCTCGGTCACCCAGTAATGACGTCAACATCTATCGTTTTAACACTCATGATCACAGCAGTACTTGCCTTATTAGCTGCATTTTTTCCAGCACGTAGGGCTGCACACTTAACGCCAGTGATAGCATTAAGTGCGAGGGCCTAACAATGTTTCCTGTTAAACAAATTTTCCATGAAATGTCAGCCGAGAAACTTCGCTTAAGTCTTACTATTCTTGCCATTGTTTGGTCGACAGTCTGTATTAGTACCATGCTCGCAGCTGGTGAGGGTTTACGCCAAGGGTTAATTCGCAGTTCAACCAGTGGAAACGGCAATCTCATTTATGTATCAACCGGTGTCGCATCCATTAATTATGGTAATTTTTACAAAGGAAAATCACTTGATTTAGCCATTGAAGATCAAAAGCTTATTAAAGCATTACCAACAGTAAAAATGGTTTCAGCAACCGCAACATGGGAAGAAAGTGCGCATTACAAAGATCGCCAAGCCTTTATGTTTCCGCTTGCGGTTGAAAACAATTATAAAAAACTCAATGATTTAACATTAATGGCAGGTAGCCGCTGGTTTAACCCTCTTGATACAAAAGAACAGCGAAAAGTCGCTATTTTAGGGAAAACAACAGCAGCGCTATTATTTAACAAAGCTGCGTTTAGCTGGGATAAAGACGTAAAACTCGACAGCGATCCTGTTGGTAAACAATTTAAAATTGGTGATGAAGATTTCACCGTAATTGGTGTACTAAAAGATGATCGTAACATTGAGTCGGGGTCTTCCTCTGAATACAGCATATTGGTGCCGTTGGCGACATGGCAACGCTTTTATCCCAATTCTCCAATCCAAGGTATTAATGTAGAACCTCAACCCAACGCCAACCGTGAACAATTGGCCAAAACTATACGGCAAGTAATTGCACGAAAATACAACGCGGATATTGCTGATGAACAGTTAATTCAAACGGATGACATGCTGCTACAGCAAGAAACCATGCGTTCATTTTTACTCGGGCTACAGAGTTTCTTAGGCATTATTGGCTTTGTAACATTAGGCGTTGCGGGAATAGGTATTGCAAATGTCATGTACGCCAGTGTAAAACGCGCAACACGTGATATTGGAGTTCGGATGGCAGTAGGAGCAACGCCTAGCCATATTCGTTTACATTATATTGTGCAAGCTATGATGACGATGGCTATGGGTGGTTTTATCGGGTTATTAATGACGCTTGGCCTTGTCAGCATCATTGACGCAATCCCTATTTCAGATTCGGGTTTTTATGCTCGTTTGGGCAGCCCTAAACCTGAGTTGTCACTGTCCGTTATGTTAATCGTAATTTCTGCATTAATTCTGGTTGGTATTCTTGCAGCTTGGTTCCCAGCGAATAAAGCCGCAAGTATTACGCCATTAGAGGCATTACAAAGTGAATAAAATGACAAATACATTGGGTACCTCTCCGGCACACACAGCTTTAGTTGAGCTTAATCATATTTGTAAGTTCTATGGCGAAGAAAATAATTTAGTTAAAGCATTAGATAATGTCTCTCTCACTATTCATTCTGGTGAGTTTTTATCAATACTTGGCCCTTCAGGCTCTGGTAAATCGACCCTGATGAACATGCTAGGTTGTTTAGATAAACCGACATCTGGCGAATATTTGCTGGATAATAACGATGTATCATCAATGACAAGCCACCAACTTGCAAAAATCAGAAACCACAAAATTGGTTTTGTTTTTCAAAGTTTTAACTTATTAGAATATGCCACTGCATTAGATAATGTTGCGCTACCTCTCGTGTACCGAGGCGTAAAAACAAAAGAACGTCGAGCAAAAGCGGCAGATTTATTAGCCCAAGTAGGACTCGCTGATCGTATTCACCATAAACCGAATCAATTATCGGGTGGTCAAAAGCAGCGTGTGGCAATTGCGAGAGCTTTAGTTAACGATCCACAAATTATCCTTGCGGATGAACCAACGGGGGCATTGGACTCTAAATCAGGCGCAGAGATTGAAGCACTTTTTAATGACTTGCACCAACAAGGAAGAACCTTAATTGTCGTCACTCACGATGTCAGCCTAGCGGAAAGAACGCCACGCATTATCACTATCAAAGATGGACAAATAGTTTCTGATAAAAAGACAGGCTATAAACCGCCTTTAGCATCGGCAGTTATTTAATCTTAAATATAAAATAGCGGGCATTTTGCTCGCTATTTTATAATTTTCGTTCTAAACCGTATTTTCTTATTTTTCAATAGTACATTGATATTGATAATCACCATTTGTTTCACCTGAACTGTTTTGTACTGATTTCTTTAAACATTTAGCATTTTTAATAGAAAGCTGTTTTAGTTTTTTATTATCAATATCATCGAGACTAATGAAAGGCTGTAACGTATCCACTAACTGTTGGGCTAATTCTTCTTTAATTGTGCGTTGCTCTGTCACTTCTTTATAATCACACTGCATTTCGTGCTGATGAGTATCGCAATGTATATCATCAACAATAACCCACGCTTTACCCATGCCATGCTCTACATATACGATTTTCGCCAATACGTTAAACAAAGCCTGATCATTTGCCATTGCATGTGAACTAACTAATAACCCCACCAGCAACAGAGTTTTTCTCATGTATCTTTCCTCTTTTAATGTGGGTTAACTTTACCACATCAAAAAAGCGAAACTTTATATCCAGTAAAATTTAACACTACTCAAACATTTATCGCTAAACTCATGTTCACTTTTGCTTAGTTGTTTGTAAGAGATCTCTTACAAACAACTAAGACAATCACACTTAAATTTGAATATAGTGTCCATGTGATTTTTATAATCATTTGTTTTTAAACAAATAAGATCAATACATACAAATAATTAATCGATACAACAAAGAAAATTTCCCTCTCTATATCTATATTCTATTCCTACTTTTACCTATTATTAATGGTGTCAGAGGGAACTGGCGACAGGAACAGGATTGGAACCAAGGACGTTGGTGATCTCAGGATGAGATGTGATGAACTAGGATGGTTTATCAAACAAGGACTGTGATGGAGACTACTGGAAGTAGTAAAGGTAAATAGGATATTTACCGGTCAGGATGACACAAGGACACTTCAAGAAGAAGTAAAGGACACCTCTAAGGAAAGAGATGAGAGTTATAACAGGATGTTATGACGGGTTATGGAAGCCATAGGAACAACTTCAGGAAGAAGAAAAAAGGATTATGCTGAAGGATTACAGCAATCAAAGGAATGATGCAAGGAGCAAGATAGTAGCAGGATGGCTGCAAGTAAGACCTAAGGGCGCAACGAAAGTTGCGCCCTCTCTTTTTTAATACTATGTAAAATAATGCTGCCTAAACCACTATTCGGCAAGTGTGTCTATGTTGAGCTGATTAAACTCAGTGATACGCCCTTTTCCTTGCATCTTTGATTGATACATCGCCATATCCGCACAATGTAAGACACTATCAATCCCCGTCACATCTTGAGGTTCAATATAGTAACAGCCGATACTCGCACCAATATTAATACTATAGCCTTTGATATTAATTGACTGGGAAATATTGTTAATAATACGCTCTCCTATATTTAAAATAGGTTCACGACTATTAACCGGATTGAGTACAGCTACAAATTCATCTCCAGCTAAGCGCGTAACAATATCGTTTTGACGAACACTCATCATTAATTTCTTCGCGACAATTTGAAGTACTTTATCGCCAATATCATGGCCGTAAGAGTCATTTACAAATTTAAAGCCGTCTAAATCAATAAACAGTACAGCCATTACATCGCTACGAGGTAAAGTAAGCGCTTCTACTAGATAATGGTGTAAGAATTCACGATTAGGTAAATGTGTTAATGCATCATGCTGAGCAATATACGCTAAACGTTGTGCTTCTTTTACTGAGCTGATATCGGAAGCCAACACAACAATTTGGCTCTCATTACTTTCAGTATCAATCAGTTGATTTATTTTTAAATGTAAAGATGTCGTAACACCTCTCTTACGATTAAAGAACGAACATTCTCCTTGCCATTGCTGATCTAAAGACAACGACATTAGAATTTCTTTTCTCATCAGTAGTGTTTCGGTTTCAATTAATACCGAACGGTAATATTTACCAATAATGGTTCCGTGCTCTTGACCAATCAATTCACAAAAAGCGAGATTCACCATCTCAATATAACCTTGGCCATTGAGTAATAAAATCGCTTCACGGCTATTTTCAAAAATCTTAGCCGCTAACTGTTGTTGCCGCTCTGCAACACTCCGTTCCGTCACATCTTCTAGCGCAAATAAAGTCTGGTTTTTATGCTGTAGCGGATGACTCACTACTTGATATATTGCCGTTCCCTTTATGCCAACCGTTTTAACTAAATCATGACTAAACTGCTTATTGCCCTGTAGTGTTTGATCTAATTGATCTTGAAATTTTTCAAGATCAACCGGTTTAATCACATCACAAATATGTTGGGATTGCAGAACTTGTGGTGAATCGTGAAATAGTTTCGAGCTGCTATCATTGGCTAATATTATATGTCCAGAATGATCAACAACTAACAGCGCATGCTGTACTGTACTAATCACATCGTCGGCAAATTCTTTCTCATATTCTAATTGAGAAATAGTCTGTTTAATTTTTAATTCACGCTGATTCAGTTTTATGATCATCGTATTAAAACAATCGATCAATTCACTTAGCTCATCTTTCGAACTTGTAGGATGCTGTACAACTTCAGTTTGATTAAAGTGAATCACATTAATCATCGCATCATTTAATTGACGGATAGGACTGATCATCCAATGCCGTAATCGACGGATAACGAAACTACTAAATAAAATTAAAATCACTAATAAATACAAGCTAATTTCTATCTGAGATGATTTAAGGGCATGTAATCTATCAAGAGACACAACAATGCGCATTTTTGCAAGCTCTGTGTTCTCTATATAGATAGGGATCTGCATATATAAATACTGTTTACTAAAAACATGCCCTTGCGCTTTAACTATGACCTCTTCTGCATCATTTGCTGGTAAATGCCTATTATCGGTATTGTTAAATCCAGCAAAAACGACATCGTTCGCAGTTAACACAGAAACAGATACGATCATTGGATCGGCTGAAAATGCCGATAAAATCTCTTGCCCGGTTGTCGCGTCGTCAAACTGAATAGCGGCAGTTAAATTCGTACCAATACCCGTACTTAATATCGTAATTCGATTTACTAAATTTTGCTTTTCACTCTCTATATATTTATAAGAGCTTAACGTTTGAAATAAGATAAAAAGTACAACAACAAAAAAGACTAACGGCAAATATAGACGTTGATTAAGAGAGAGAGAATTCATCCAATTATTGCGCATGATTTTCCCCTCCCTGCTGCTGGCTATTGAGAGAAGGAAGTATAGCTATTTTCAATAATTTTGAACTTATTGTTAACTCAGCTTTTTTGGCACTCGATATAGCAATAACAGGGCGGATTTTATTATTGACTGAACGTAATTCAATCATCCCTCCTTTTGCTAAAAAGGAATTACCAGTACCAATCGTCAGCACCCCTTCTTTAATTGGTATTTGAGTTAAACCCAGTTCTTTTTGCCTAGAAATATAAGCAATTTGGCACTGCGCAAGCTGACTAATGCTCGTTAACGTAACAATCTTGTTATTTTTAGCTTTCAGCAATCGGCTTAATGTTAACGCGATATTATCAGTACCTAAAGTGCAATAAGTTAATGTTCTGTCGTCTTGAGGCCAAGTAACAAACTGAGAAAAACGGTAAATATAGACAGCAGATATTTCATAGTCAGCAACGCTATCTGCATTGGCTTTATTTGCAAAAGTATAGATACAAATAAGTACAACAGCAGTAAAACACAGAAAGTACAAACGGCAGAAATGGTAAGGCTTTGCAAGCAGCCCTACCATCTTATTCAACACAACTTTACCTGGAGTGAAATAGTTACTCTGCATTCCGCCTCATTACAATTTTGTCCATGAAAAACGTAAAAACGCTGTTTCTTCTAATGGTACTTTATTCGGTAAATCTTCATATGTTGAACTACCTAAACCATCAACCACAAACTCAACCAGTGGCCAATCTTGATTGTATTGCCACGCAACACGCACATCCATTGTCGTTATTGCAGGCGGCTGATAAAAATCAAGAGATGATGATACCGAGCTCTTATGTTTTAGCCAGCCATCTATTTGCCATTGTGAGTTAATCGTCCACATCATTTGTAACGAAACGTAATGTTTTGGCTGAAGATTATACAAAACTTTGTAACCGCCATTATCATAGCTATTACATGTCATATATTCTGTACTGCATTCAGCCTGAGTATCAATATAACTGTATGATGTATTGATATTTATATCATTTGCTGGCTGCCAAAACAGTGACAATTCAGCACCGTAACTTTGTGCATCAATAGCATCAACTAATTTAAACTCGTGAACGGCTAATTGACCAGGTTGTGTCGAACCATCAACACATTCACCGTAGCGACAATACCATGACCCATTATCAAGCATCCGCAAATTTTCATAGTGACTTAGGAAAATCGTTGTATCGAACGATAATGTATCTGAGAGTTTCCCTCTATATCCTGCATCCCATGTAACAACCGATTCATTATCCATATCAGAATTACCCGCCGTCAACGCAAGCATAGGATATTGGGCATAACAATTTTGCTGTGAAACATCACAATTAGGCAAGGGTGCAACTACAAATCCTAATCGATATAAATCAGTCGTCGAATCAACCGAGGAAGGTGTTACAACAGCTCGACCAACGCCCGCCCAGAATTGATGATCATCAGAAGCGCGATACAACAATCTCGCTTGAGGCTGAATCTCAGTCGTATTATTTCGAGTGAAATGTTCAACTTTTCCTCCTATGCTAGAGGTGAACTTATCTGTTAGCCGAGTTTCTAATTGCGAGAAAACATTATAAATTTGCTCGCGTTCTATTTGCTTCGAACTAGTACGACGATATGGCTCCATACCAAGGTAAAAGTCTGCTTTTTTCTCAGGAACTTTTATTTTGGTATAACGCGCACCTAAGCCTAATGTCAGCTCATTATTTTGATTTATTTGCTTGATTGCTAACACATCTGTATTAAATGTATCGTATTCACCATTCGCGGAGGGTTCTGTTCTTGAGTTACTATCAACCCACAATGTTGCTTCATACTGCGTATCATCAACCGTTTTACCTAGGTTTAAATTAGTATAAAAACCACGAGAATAATCTTCTAGCCCTACTTTATAGCCAACGACAGCACTCATTGGATCATTAGGGTAAAAGGGGGTCTCTAAAATTTCATAACGATACCAATCAGAATGTTCAGACTTGGTATGATAACCGCCTAACTGAAATGTTAAAAATCGATCATCTTCAACATAATCCGTACGAAATGAAATATCATAACTATTCCATTCATCATCATTGAAAGTGTAATAGTCAGATTGAACACCTTTCATTGATAATCTTGCTGTTGTCACATCATTAATTTGAAAACCGTTACGATAACTAACTTCTTTATAATTATATTCACCTACAGCGACTTCAAGAAATTGTCCCAACGTTTCATTACTATTTTTAGTAATGATATTAATGACGCCGTTAGTTGCATTCCCCCCCCACATTGTCCCGGCAGAACCGCGTAATATTTCAATGCGATCAATGTCATCTAAAATAGCATCAATAGTGTGCCAAAAAGTCCCTGACATTAAAGGACTAAATACACTACGACCATCAACCATGACTAATAATTTGTTAAATAATGCCTCGTTTAAACCACGTAAGGATACTTGCCAATTAAATTCACTGATTTTAGTTACCTGTACTCCTGGCGCTAAAGTTAAGGCTTCAGCTATAGAACGAACACCACTGCGCTTAATTTGCTCATTGGTAATAACATAAATAGCAGCAGGCACATCACTTAACGATTGCTCTTTCTTTGCAGCCGTAGTAACTGTCACACTTTGCGTTGTGAGGTCATCTAAATCCATCGACATCAAGTCATCAATTTCAGATGCTAATGAAACATTGCCGTAGCTAGAAAAACAAAGTACTGAAAATAAAATAGATGGTTTGATTAAGTAATTTTTCATAATTATTAGAAAGTAAAAATCTCAAACTAATTCTAGCAAAGTAGTTCTGTTTTTTAATAATTACAATTTATAAACTTCAAATAGCCAGCAAAATACCCTAATGGAATAATTGATGGTAAAAAATATTCTTTTTCATTTATAATGTAACAATTAGATAAATATATAGCTAACATAGCGATATCCAAGAAGTTAAATATACATTTATTATCATAACAATTAATAATTCACTATTAATTTGATTCCAAAAAGGAATTATTTTTTTCTTAACGAAATGTAAATAATCCGATCAAGTTAACACTAAGTTCATGATTTATTAACATTACTAACATTGGTGAAACCGGATTATCTCTAAGATTATTTTTTATTAGCCATTATCCGCAATAAATAAAGGTGATATCTAGAAATTCGACACTGATTGAATATTATAATTAATAATTCACTCAATTAAAAAGGAGCTTTGCAGCTCCTTTTCTATGGCTTAGAAATGATAGTCATCAGCTATTAGTGATCATGCTTTTCAACTAAATCTTGTTCTACTTCATCATTAAACACTTTAGGTGGTGGCGTCCAACCACGTTCTGACTTCGTATGCTTGTCAGTCCGCTCTTGTTTCATTACATCACTTAATGTTGACTCTAATTGGTTAAACAATTCCACATAAGAGGTATTAAAACGATCTTCTTCTGTACTTTCTAACCATGTTTGATAAAGCTTCTCTTTACTTCGGGCTTCAGTTTCAACAAATGTAGCCTTTTGCTGCTCAGCTCTGAATGGATGCACCCCTAAATTTTTCAACGCTTCTGTGCCCAAGGCTAGTGCAGAGCGGTATGTTTCACTGATCACGTAATCAGCACCAGCGCAACGTAACGAATAATGATGACCTCGATCATAAGCACGTGCTAATACCCGTACTTGAGGATATGTTTGCTTAATATAATGAACAAGCTCTGTGGCTCGTTCTTTATCATCAATGGCAACAATAAACAGTTTTGCATCTTCAATACCTGCGGTATGAAGCAAATCATGTCGCGTCGCATCACCAAAGAAACTCTTAATATTAATTTGGCGCATGTTGTCAATTTGCGTTACAGAGTGGTCAAGCACGACTGTTTGCACCCCATTAGATGCCAATAGTCGGTTTACAATCTGACCAAAACGGCCAATACCCGCAATGATGACTTTCCCTTGCTCATCTATTTCATCAGCTTCACGCTCGTTTTTAGCCTCGCAGAAACGGGGTAAAATCACACGATCATATAAAATAAATAGACCTGGTGTTAAAAACATAGATAGCGCAACCACCAGTGAGAGTGTTTGGCTCATTGACTCAGGTAGAACGTTGTTTTGTACGGTATAGCTTAATAATACAAAACCAAATTCACCCGCTTGCGCCAAACTTAACGCAAAGAGCCAACGGTCGCTGCCTTTTACCTTGAAAATAAAAGAAAGTACCAACAGAACAATAAACTTAACCAACATCGCACCAATGGTTAAGCCAATTACTGTGCCAAATTGATCAAACAGTACGTTGAAATCAATACCCGCACCAACAGTAATAAAGAAAAGCCCTAATAGTAACCCTTTGAAAGGCTCGATATTAGATTCAAGTTCATGTCTAAATTCACTATTGGCAAGTACCACGCCAGCAAGGAAAGTACCGAGTGCTGGCGATAAACCAATTAGACTCATTAAGGCTGCAATACCAATAACTAACATCAATGCTGTTGCGGTAAAAATTTCACGCAAGCCCGATGAAGCAACAAAACGGAATAACGGACGGCTTAAATAATGACCACCAACTACAACACCAGCGATCGCTAAAATAATTACAATCGCATAAGCCCAACCGGGAAGACTCGCTACTAGGCTAAGATCATCATGATGTTCAGCAGCTTTTGTCACAACGGCTTGTGACTTTGCCACTAATTCAGGTACTGCCAGTAAAGGGATCAAAGCTAACATTGGGATGACGGCAATATCTTGAAACAGCAATACTGAAAATGCGCTTTTTCCACCTTCTGTTTTACTTAGCCCTTTTTCACTGAATGTTTGCAGTACAATCGCAGTAGAAGAAAGTGAAAAGATAAGACCAATAGCAAGGGCGTAAGACCAAGCAATATCAAATAAATGTGCAATACCCATCACGGTTAAAGCGGTAACAACCACTTGTAGACCACCTAAGCCTAATAAGCGATGACGCATACCCCACAACATTTTAGGCTCAAGTTCTAAACCGACAACAAACAGCATCATAACGACACCAAACTCAGCAAAATGCTGAATCGTCGTGGTTTCGCTACCAACTAAACCAATAACGGGGCCAATAACCACACCTGCGATTAAATAACCCAGTACTGAACCTAGCCCTAATCGCTTAGCAAGCGGAACAGCAATAACGGCGGCCACCAAATAGATGAAAGCCTGCAAAAAATATCCAGTCATAGTCGTCTCTTCTATTTAATGACTAATTCTAGGCTGTGATTCATTTTTGATAATTTACTCGCAACCTCATAGTTGAATTTATTATCTTGAATCGCAATCAGAACACGTTTCCAATCTTTAATGTGCTGTTCAATACGGTTTTCTTCATTCGCCATGCCCGCACCAAAAAGTGCAAATGGCGCTAGAAAATCCATACCCGTTAGCTCTGCCATTTGCTCTAGAGGTTGTAATAACTCACGAATGGTATAATGGTTAAAACCTTCTTTACGATAACTTGATTCAGGGCCTCCGGCTGTCAAAGCACAAACAAATTTTTTACCAACCAGTTCATTCCCTTCACTGCCATATGCAAACCCGTACTCAAGCACTAAATCTTGCCATTCTTTTAATAACGATGGGGTGGAATACCAATAGAGTGGAAACATAAACACAACAACGTCATGTTCACGAAGGCGCTGTTGTTCTTTATCTATATCAATACGATAGGTTGGATATTCGGCATATAAGTCAACGCACGTTACATTGGCTATAGTTTTAGATGCATTAAATAAGGGTACATTGATCTCTGAACGATTTGGCGAAGGATGGGCAAATAGGATCAGAATTTTAGGTTGAGACTCAGGCATGATTTTCCTGTTTTAATAATATTTCGTTCCACGACGACGATGTGACAACTAACCGCTTCTAAAGTTCCGCACTATGTATACAAACAACAAGTTACATCCCTAAAAAGAATAACGATTATACCTGAAATTACACAATCAACTTTAGTTAAATATTTATTGATATCTATAGATTATTTTCGTGAATAATCTGAAATTTCATCAATACGGCTAGGTGGTACACCAAAATATCGCTTAAATTCTCGGCTAAATTGAGCAGCACTTTCATATCCTACTCGTTGAGACGCAAGGCTGGCTGAAAGACCTTCTTGTAAAATATAGTTTTTAGCATGATTCAGCCGAATTTTTTTGATGTACTGTAAAGGAGGATCCGTGACAACTTGTTTAAAAACTTTGTGAAAAACTGAGACGCTCATCCCAGCCATTGCAGCTAGTTCATTAACATGTAATTTTTGCGCAAAATTCTTTTGCACATGGCCGATCACGGCCGAAATTTTAGCTAAAGAACTGTCTTGCTCGCAGTAGTGTGCCAATAAATAGCCTTTCTCACTTTGCAATAAGTAATAGAAAAACTGGCGGAGAATTGAGGGGCCAAGTACCTTAGCATCAAGAGGATTATGCAAAACATTAAGCAACTCCAACATACAAAGATACATTGACTCAGTCATTGGTGCAGGGGAAACACCACAGCGTGTGTCTAACTCTCCCCAATTTTTAGATTCTAATTCCATATCAGAAACTAACTGGCTGATCACATTAATATCAATATCAATATTGATCCCCATTAATGGTTCTTGCTGAGAGGCAAATGTTTCACATGTTATAGGATAAGATGTCGACACAATAAGACATTGTTCAACGTCATAACCAAACTGATGTTGATTTAAATGCCCTATTTTACTTCCCTGAAAAATAACAACTATTCCTTGTTCATACATTTGTGGCGTCAGCTTATGGTAACGATCAATGCGAAATAATCGCACACCAGTTAGCAACGTATGCACCCGATTAGTTTGGTCTGATATTTTGTAATATTCACATAATTGACTAGCAACTATAGCTAGCTCTCTTTTAAGCTCAGCTCTCATTGTACATCCATCAAACCTGTTCATTAACGATCGACATAACAGTCATTGTTTTGCCATTCTACACCTATTTACCTTATAACTAACATATCAAGCAAGGTGGCTAAAATAGAAATAGGCAAGAAATAAAGAGAATTATGTATTTAGTTTATCCTACGTTCGCTTCTACACTAGAGATCTCAACACAATAATTAGAATATCAATATCACAACGATATAACGGAGCCTACAATGGATAAGTTTACCTACCAAAACCCTACAAGCATTCATTTTGGTCAAGGTCAAATCGCGGCAATTAGCCAAGCTATTCCTAAAGATAAAAAAGTATTGGTTATTTACGGTGGCGGTTCTATCAAATCAAATGGTGTTTATGACCAAGTAACAGCAGCGTTGGACGGATTTAACTGGGGAGAATTCTCAGGCGTTGAGCCTAATCCACAATATGACACACTGATGAAGGCCGTCGAACTAGTTAAAACAGAAGGTTATGATTACCTATTAGCGGTAGGTGGTGGTTCAGTTGTTGATGGTACTAAATTTGTTGCCGCTGCTGCCTGTTATCAGGGAGAAGATCCTTGGAACATTTTACTTAAGCAAGAGCCTGTCACTAAGGTTGTTCCTCTTGGTTGTGTATTAACCTTACCTGCAACGGGTTCTGAAAGTAATGGTGGTTCTGTAGTTTCGCGTGGTAAAGACAAGTTATTCTTTGGCTCGCCACTCGTAAAACCTGCATTTGCTATTTTAGATCCACAAACAACATTGAGTTTATCTTCTCGCCAAGTAGCAAACGGGGTTGTTGATGCCTTTGTTCATACAATGGAGCAGTACTTAACTTATCCGGTGAATGCAAAAGTCCAAGATCGTTTTGCTGAAGGTTTACTGCATACCTTAGTTGAAGAAGGGCCAAAAGCATTAGCCACACCCGATGATCTTGCCGTTCGAGCCAATATTATGTGGTCTGCCACTCAAGCACTCAATGGTTTAATTGGTGTTGGCGTTCCATCAGATTGGACAACACATATGATTGGCCATGAATTAACAGGTAATTACGGTATTGATCATGCTCGTACGCTAAGCATTGTATTACCTGCTGTTATGAAAGTACGTCGTAAAGAAAAAGAAGCAAAATTATTGCAATATGCTGAGCGTATCTTTGGTTTAACAACAGGTACAGCAGATCAACGTATTGACGCTGCGATTGAAAAAACCATCGCCTTTTTCAAACAAATGGGTGTACCAACAACACTTACTGACGTTGATTTAGGAGAAAAAGATATCGATGTTCTTATCGAAAGCCTTAAAAAACATGGCATGATCGCATTAAGTGAACATCACGATATTACGCCAGAGATAAGTCGTAAAATCTTAATGACGGCATTATAAGTTTATATTGTAATACGCTAACAATTTGAAAAAAGGGAGCATTAGCTCCCTTTATTATTTTTGTAATCACTAAACCGAAATAGTAAAACGCTGGCGAGTAACATCACCCCAGTAGCTATCGTGATAAATATCTTCAACATACTGTTCATTTGTGTACGCACCGATAGCACGACGCCAAAAAGCAATCGCATGAACTGCGCCTTCAATTTGCTTACTTTCCCATTCACCTGGCATCATTGAAAACAAGCTATGTGCGAAACGTTGACCTGCTTTATTTTTACGAAAGACAGGCACAACATAGAAATCACATACCTCATAATGACTGTTACCATGGTCAGCAATCGCTGCTAATCCCGCTGGCACACCATCAAAATATAAAAGAAAGCCAAGTACATTACCTTCTATTGGCGTATCAAGCGCAAATTTACCATCATTATCAGGCACTTTTTTCGTCAGTGGTGAAAACTCAGCTTCATATGCCTGAGTTAAGTTTAAATAAATGGTTATGTTTGAAGCATTAACTTGTACTAATTCCACTGCAGCGACCTTCTTTATCTATTTTATTAATATTTCTATAAGATCATTGATCGGTTTTTGAACAACGTGCAAAATCTATGTCAATTTGACCAAATATAAGCAAAAGCAATAAAGACTTCTGCTTATTTTGCTCATCGGTTATTTAAATTTTCAGGCAGTAAAACAGTATTCACTTGGCGTGACTTAGAGCCTTTTGCTTGCATCACCTGAGAAGCCAAGTTATAGCTTATTTCAGCCGCTTGGATCGTACTGCCATTTTGAGTTATTTTAGCCTTATCTTTTAACACCATCATGTTATTTGTTGGTGTATAAATGCCGTAAAGCGACTCTCCATCCACCACCTTTCCATCTTCCATTACACGATGAAAGTAAGCGGGTTTACCATAAACTTCCACACTCTTTAGTGCTTTTGTTTTGCTGTCCAGCTTTATCACGGCCTTGTCCGCTTTAATCTGAACGCCACCCTGTGTGATATCAACCTTTCCAGTTAAGGTTGTGATATTATTGATAACATCAACATCTTGTGTAATTGCTGCCAAATGGATAGGGAGCTGTGTATCTGCTTTTTCAGCCCATGTCGATGAACTCAGTAACAACATACATCCAGCCACAAATAGCTTTAATTTCATACTTAGTTTCTTCTACTCTATTATTTACGTCTTCTTTGCTTATTATACCTTGAAAATCAGCAAATAGCGGCAAAGCGATGAATAATTTGAAATGGCGTTTTTTATTTCATCAAAACGGTCACTAATACCAAGTTTAGCCTTACCTGTATCACATAGTTCAAAATTAGTACTATCTACAGGCTAAATACCAGTTTATAGATTATCTTACTGCACATATTTATATTGAAGAACTATACAACTTCAAACTCTAAACGATATAAAACATTTATCAATCAGTTAATTAAACTACGTATCTTCTAACAACTAAGATTTGACATGTCGTTAACACACCTACCGCGATGCGTGTTATTAATAAAGAAATACATCGTATTGGAGTGCTAAATGATCATCAGACAGAAGCTATATATCGCATTGGGCATAGTGTTAACGCTGATTGCAGGCTTTGACCATAACCAACCACTCGCCATCTTTGCTGGTATCATTATTGCGACTTCTGCCTTTTTACTCGCAGAATTAAAACCCTAGTCTTAATTACCATATATCCTCAAGATTATTTGCACTGAATTCACTTTGTGCAAACAAAGGGCACTGTTATAATATAACATTACTTTAGTCTTCTTTGATGCTTAAACATAGTGCCAAGCTTGTAAATATGGAGATTGCATTTTCTATGCGTTGGATTTCTTTTCCTGCAATATTACTTTCGTCTTTAACCTTGTTTTCAACCGCTAGCCAAGCACATCCACACTCATGGATTGATATGAAAACCTATATCCAAGGTGATAAAAAACAAATCACAGGATTTAAAATGGTATGGACTTTTGATGCTATGACAACAGCATATATGCTGGACGGTGAAGATATGTCGCCGGAAAGCAAAACAGAAACACTTGCTCGTGTTGGTGATTCTGTAATGAAAAATATGATGAATGAGCATTATTTTACTTACTTTTATAATGACCAAGAACCAATCAAATATAAAATTGCTACCGATGGAGTATTAACAAAAGATCGCGCTAAAGCGACACTCACATTTGAACTTCCACTGTCTAAACCTCAGCCACTAACCAAAGATTCATTACGACTACTTATTTTTGAACCAAGTTACTATGTTGATATGTCTTGGAAAGCAAAAAACGACATCATCTTATCGCCAGAGTTAAGCAAAGTCTGTACTTTTGACCTCGTTGAGCCTAACCCAAGTCCAGAGCAAATGCTTTATGCCCAATCATTACCACCTGATGCCGATCCCGATAATGCACTTGGTCAACTATTTACTCAAACAGTAAAACTGCATTGCCAATCAGCCGACTAACTCTTATTAAAGGATTTCCATGGAGCACCATCATTCCGAGCAACATGCTCATACGAACAAAGGAAACTATTGGTTAGGCGCAACCCTTGTAGCCACTTTTTTAATTATTGTCGGTTATTTACTTTGGCACAATTGGCCAACGTTAATGCTTAGCACCATAAAATGGCAACGTGAAATAAACGGTCAATTGAGTGACTTGCTTTATGATGCAAAAGAAAACCCCGCTGCTATCTATTCGCTGGCTGGCGTCAGCTTTTTATATGGTGTATTTCATTCATTAGGCCCTGGACACGGCAAAATGATTGTAACGACCTATCTAGCAACAAACCCAGCTAAAGTAAAAGCAAGCTTAATCATGACGGTTATCTCTGCTTTTTTACAAGCCTTAGTTGCTATAGTGCTAGTTACCGTTCTACTGGTGTTTTTTAATTCATCGATGCGTGAAATTAATAGCGCAGCAGACCGATTCATCACACTTAGCTTCGTGGCCATGTTATTACTGGGTGTAATTGTTGCTTACCGAGCTTTAAAACAAAGCTGGCAATTATACAAACAGAAAACCCATAAACATGACCATACTCATCATAACCATAACCATAGCCATAGCCATAGCCATAGCCATAGCAGTGATTGTGGTTGTGGGCATAAACACTTTGCTGATGCTGATAGTATTAATCAAGCAACCAATACGCGTGAATATATTGCAATTATCGCCAGTATTGGTATTCGTCCATGTACAGGTGCGATATTAGCACTACTTTTTGCCAATATGGTTGATATGTACTGGTTAGGTGTAGTGAGCGCTTTACTGATGGCTGTGGGAACGGCGCTGACGACTTCAACGATCGCTACAATGACACTTTCGGGTAAAAAGCTGGTAACAAAATATCTTGCGTACTCTGATCACCAGCATTCATTTGCCCCATTAGTATTTAAGCTATTTGGGGGCTTATTGCTCATCGGCCTTGGTTTACTGCTACTTAATAGTCAAAGCTATGGGATGTCGCCTGTACTCTAAATAAATCTTTTCTATGCTAGCGTTGCGATAGTTCAGTTAACGCTAGCATAGCTTGCTCGGCATGATTTTCATTGACGAAAATATGATCATGATAAAACCCTGCCATCACATTGGCACTAATTCCATGCTTCGCAAGCTCTGATGCTACAGTAGCCGTTAAACCAACAGCTTCCAAACTGGAATGTACTTTTAATGTAATACAGCGATACACATTATTGATTTCAATATTATGCTGGACTGCACTTTCATAACTTAAAATGAATGTCATTCCTTCTTCTTCACAAAATGTCGCTAATGGTGACATAGAAGCAATAGCATCTAGATTAGTATTTTCTGTGCAACAAAAAATATAACGCGTAAGGCTTAATTCTGGTTGTAAATTCATCAGAAGCTCAGTTAAATCAGTGATACCAGCCATTTTTCTTTTTCCCTAAAATCAATCCAAGACAATATTAAGTACAAGCTAGCTATTG
Organism: Photobacterium sp. GB-50; assembly: GCF_003026755.1. NCBI lineage: Bacteria > Pseudomonadati > Pseudomonadota > Gammaproteobacteria > Vibrionales > Vibrionaceae > Photobacterium > Photobacterium sp. GB-50. The sequence continues at coordinate 394,404 of NZ_PYNX01000003.1, read as the reverse complement.
GATAAAGCCAGCTTATACCCGTTTAATATTTTACGTTCAGCAATCGTTGATAGAATGAACATCATTACATAACCTAAACATAATGCGACAATAATAGCGACAACATTTGCAGTAAATATCGATAATAAATAATAACTTGCTATTAGCGTGATGATACCACTAAGACGAATGAGTAAGCTTAATGTGAATTTCCCATGGGCTTTTATATAGGCTAATTGGTAAGCATTTAGCATCATAAAAATAAAGAACATAGAAAAATGAAATAATACAATAACGGCACCATGATACTGAGGGGGAAAAACAAAACCTATAATTTCACGCCCACCGATAAGCATGATGAGGAAAAATGTCACACTCACCATTGCTGCGAGACGAAAAATCCAACGCCTTATTGCTTTGACTTGTTGGTGATCACCGTGCTTAATACATAAGGTTAACTCAGGCAAAACAAAACGATAAATGGGAAAGACAAATAACATCGTCATATAAGTGAATATCGGACGAACAACGACTTGGAAATCGCCAAGTTCATCTAAGCTAAAGTGCGTGATAGTCAATAAAACCGTAATATAAATCATCAATATACTCGCCCCTGCTTCTAATGAGGCAGTGAAGCTTTTGCGAACATAGTTACGCATATTAGGATCAAGTTGAACCGATTTTATTGGTTTCGTCGCAATTTGTTTACGTCGCTTCCAATACATAAAATGGGCAGCAACAAGCGATGAAAATGCCATGCTATAAAACAATGAGGCAAGTGGTGTAAAGTGCAATACGTAGTAACAAATAACAAAGCCCGCTACATTCGTAACAGGCTCTATCCAAGTCACTTTATTAGACACATCATACAAACGGTACATGGCTATCAAGTTGGTAAAATAAACCTTCATTCCCATGCTAAAAATCACACCAACCATTTCGAAATAGCCAACGTTGATGTGTAATTCGTGTTTAATGTATGGAAGTACAACTCCCCAAGTTAAGAGAACAATCGTGATCAAGCAAAACCGGAAGATATTGATAATGTCACGATCATTATTCGTTTGGCTGTAAGTCACAACCATAGAAGAGCGAAAACCCGTCATTAATATTAATGATAGAGATACAATATCTATCACACTATTAAACAGCGCTAAGTCGTCTTTATTAACCCACTGAGCGAGCCAAATCTTGAATAAAAAACCAATAGAAATACTGGCTAGTGTCGCGGCAGCGCCTGCTTTAAAAGCCGTTTTCAATCGAGATAAAGCATCTTCACTTGATGGCGGGGCAATATTTTGCTTTTCCATATATATAAACAATAAATCATCAGACTGATTATAATACGTTATTTATCTTTAAATATCTCTCGTAAATATAATAATCCATTAATCCTTTATTGGTTATATTTCTTTAGGTGATGAGTATAATGACTCAAAAATATTTAATTCTGATTCAAGTTCTGACAACAATAATGAAACATTTGCAACATCACCATTATTAACACAGATTTTAATTTTATCACGAATAGTTTTAATTTTATTTCTACTAATAGTAATTAACGACATTTCTTGAAGTCCAACGTAAGATAATACAATTGTAATATGTAAAAGACATTGTCCACCCCAACGATATTTGTTTGTTAGGACAATGACATTTCTTTATTTGAGCTTGAATAATACTTTAAAATGTGATGCATGTCACACTACTGCAGGGGATGGGTCACATATTAGCCGAGTAAACTATTTAACGCTTAGAAAAGACAGTTATTGATTACTTCACTTTCTGCTTATATACGGCTTAAACGTCAAAAAAGCAGTATCTAAACGGTTTAAAAGGCGATTTTCCATATTATTAAATATGTAATGGGAATTGGTAGAGATTTATAATAACCCAATATTACATGTGGTATAGGTACCAGAAATCGAAATAATACAGATACAAATTGCTATAAGTTACAGTCATTCTTTATTAAAGTCATTTTGTTAATAATTAACTCTCTTCATCATTTTTTAATTGACTCATCACATAGCAAAACTTATGGTAAAACAACAGAGCGGATATCGTATAATGGTATTACCTGAGCTTCCCAAGCTCAAGACACGGGTTCGATTCCCGTTATCCGCTCCAGTCTTTATCAAGGCCTGCATTCTAATTTTAACGAACTGATTCTCTTATCTATAACGTTAATATTTTGATTATTATTAATCATCTGACTTTCCTCATGATACACACAAAATTCTGCCCACTTGAATCTCTTTATTTAACTGCGTAAAGTTGCCTCCCTTACTACGACTAACTGAGATAAATAATGAATAATTGGATTATATTAGCCTTTCTTAGCATATTCATTATCGGCTGTGCTCACTCACTATCAGAAGGCACATCGATTCAAGCTCATGGCAATGTTGAAATGAGCCGCAGTATTAAGTAATTATAAAAATAAAGACCAACATGTTTTGTTGGTCTTTATGTTTAATCTCCCAACGCCACACCAAAATGTTCATCACAGGATACGTTGCTTGGGTTACCACCCGAATCATAACCACAATAATCAAGCTCTAATATATTGTATTCTTGGCGTGTTTCTTCTAATAACTGCACAAACTCTTCTTTTGTTACCTTACGCTCTCGATAGTAACTCGCATATGTTGATGATCCCATAAAGAAACCTTGAGCAGTACGCACTCGCGTATCGTTCGGTGGTAGTGTCGTTAGCTGATTTTGGGTAAAACTCCCATCGGGTAAACGCACTTGATACAGTACAGTATCATCACCAATCAATGTTGTTGTGGTACTTAGCGTCATGCCAAAAGCTTCAAATGGTCCAGATAAATTACCATCACAATCTGACGCGCTTTGATCAGCACTAAAGACTTTTTCATTACCGTTATCACCGCATATACCAGAGCCAACAACATCTTCAACAGAATCACATTCAGATGAATTTTTAGCTGGATACAAAAACACATTACGCTGTTTAATACTGTTGCCAATGACTTCTAAATGGATAAATCCGCGATAGTGATCGTAACGATATGGCCAACTCGCAGAAACATTGGGATCACCATCTGCCCCTAAAAAGGTATATTCGCCAACCCACCAGCCTTCTTCACGTTGCCAAGGAACAAAATCGAGTAAATTAACACTTTCTAAGTCGCATTCAGGTTCTGGAGCCGATTGAGTCAAGATCTCAGACTCAGACTCAGACTCAGACTCAGACTCAGACTCAGACTCAGACTCAGACAAGTTATCATCTACCGCTTGCACTTCAACTGATTCTGATTGTACTGGTTCTGGCGTTGTATTAACTTTTACCGCATTTGCATTATCACTGTTACAAGCCATCATTGAACCACACGCTATCAACGTTAAAAATATTCGCCAAGCCATAAACTACAACCTATTAATCATCTCTTAATAGAACAATGTAGTTTGCAAATGTATGGTGCTATTACTCAGTTATAAGATTTCATCAATTTTGCTAAAAACCTCGCCAATAAGCTCATTTTTTATTTATCAAAAACTTCCTTTATATGACTATTTTTCAATCAGTTAAACGATTTAAAGTAGGCACTCTTACTTTGAACGTCTAATATTGAATATGTTGTAAATTGCATGGAAGCGATAGATGAAAACATCATTATTAACTAACGAATTAATTGTAGCGGGATTACAATTTCAACCGACCTATAAAAATGGGATCAGTAATCATTTACCAATGACTTTAGTTGCACTTGATCAAATGGGTGCTAACGACGAGCGTATATTACTTTTTTATCATCAATATATAGCACAGCTTGAAAACGTCGCTCGTAATGAGCCCTTTATTAAACAAGCGGATAAAATTGAGCAACGTATTAAAAATGATGGCGCTGAAGCAACACTCATCGCCTATATGCCAAGGTTAATTGCTAGTTTTAATGCACAAGCTTTCCAATGCATGATACGGTTATCTTATGCGATAAAAAGCCAGCAGCAACGTGAGATCGCTTATGCATTAACCTATTGGGAACAAAGCTATCAACTTATTACTCCATTATCGATAACAGAGAAATACAACGCAGAGCAGCAGTTAGAGCAACTGGTGTATGCTTTTTCAAATAGCTCATTCCAAACCAATAATGCTAGTCAGCGTATTTTTGAGGTGGCACAGCATCCTAACTATCTAAAGCTTGCTCCCGTCCCTGTTGATATAACAATAGAAAAAGTATTGCAGCTAGTTGTTGAGTATTACCGTAAAACAAGTGACTCCACCTTCTTATATGGTATTACTGCCTTTCACGCTTTTATCGAGTTGTTACAATATTTTCCAGATCAACAAACAGCATTACAATGGTTTTGGCAAAGTTATACAGCCGCTTTTGCGACGGTAGGAAAAAACCTTCCGCAATCTCGTGATGTATTACCGCCTCCCCCTCACCTTAGTTGGCTTGAAACGATCACACGTGGAGCTTTAAGTAACAATGATCACACGATAACGTTGATATACAGCTGTAGTGAGCTTTATAAGCGCTATCCATTGGCAGAATTAAAGTATATTGCGAATCAATGTATAGCCAATGAAAGCCTTTAATATTAAGTAATATCCAGCCATATGATGATGTTTATATGGCTATTTTCTATGCAGTCCGTTTGTGAAACTTTCATTTATTTAACGTAATCTTATACGATACAAAGCTAGCCATTTCAAAAATAAAGCATCAGAGGTAGAGTATTACCCTGTAGAGTTAAATTTAGATCTACGTTATTTTATAAACAGCTTACGCTTTTTTACTATGTGGTAATTAACAAATGAAAATTGAACAAGACGTTATTGAAACGCTAGAAGAGTTAAAAACCTTTATTATCTCAATTGAAAATGGTGGTTTAGGCTTAAAAGATGTAGAAGGCATTGGCTTAGCTAAAAATAACGCTGATGGTCGCCCTTTCATCGCTGTTTTTGATAAGAATCAGCAGTTGATTTATGGACGCTGGTTAAGCCAAGATGTTTATGATAATGGTAAAGATATTGTTCGTAACGGTGTGAAACATCACTAATTAAATACTTTAGGATCTGATCTTTATCATATTGTTATTGCGTTAGATCCTAAATACTGACCATAAGACATCTTAACTATCGTTTTAGTATTTTCGGTTTAGATCTATATTGAAAATAATTAGGCATAAATAGTTTAGGCTCTGTGGTTTTGTCGAGTACTTTTACAATGTAAGCAGTAAGGATATGCCGACCAATCTTTAACGTATCTTCTGTTAACGATAATGGGATTTTTGAATGTATTTTTACTCGCTGCAGATCTGAACGATATTGAGCATTCACTGCAACAATACTTGCTTCATGCCTTGTTTTACAAATAATACAAACATAACAATCAAACTTACCTGCACGCCCCCAGCCACTTAGAAATATATTCTTGGCGGTCACATAATACATATATAGGTATGCTCACACAGCCGTAATAATAAGCACACATTAATGCAATCAGGTGCTTATGTCATATGCTATTTTGTTACTACTTAGAACCTATATTGAATTACTTTTTTGTTTATATTATCAATTTGTTAGTATCGATAATTACAGAAATAATCAAGCCCCTATATATTTGACAAAATCATCTTAATACAGAGGCTCAGTTGATACTTATTCCGGTTTTCTTTCACCGGTCATAAATGCATGAAGAATTTCTGGTGTTAGCTCACCCGCCTCTTCTAATCGCTTTAATTCAGCAACAATTTTCTTCTGCTCATCAAGCTCGGGAATAGGGAGCTCTGGCTCTTTTTCGTAATCATCAGGTATAGATAAATTTAAATCATGCATAGGAAAACCCTAACTTTTAAATAGTATATTATTTGCTGATTATACACGTAAATGTTTCACGATAGCATCTTGTTTACCGTTTCACATGCATAGCCAAATGACCTTTAATCTGCATAACTACTTCCACGTTGTTTGCCGCAGTCACCGGCATAAAAGATGCGGCAAAATAGATCATTGGTGATCGATTAATGCCGCACTCATCATCGTTCTATTAAATCAATTTACTTACAATGACTGTTGGTGCTTTTCAATCAACATATCCATCGCTTCTTGAGCACGTTGCTGGGCATGAATCATGGTATCTTCATGTAACATTGGCTCTACTACTTCGTAGTAACATTTTATCTTTGGCTCCGTCCCTGAAGGCCTAACAATAACGCGAGCCCCACCTTGTAAGTGATAGATCAATACATCGCTAACGGGTAATTCAATACCTTCAACTGTACCATCACTAAATGTTCTCAACGATTGCTTATAATCTTCTGTGCATACAATCGGTAACCCTGCAATCTCTGTTGGTGGTTGATGGCGTAATGTATCACCGATAGGCGCAGCGGTTGGATCCAATGCAATGCTACGTTGCGCATTAATATACAAACCATGCTCACGATAGATAGCTTCTAATTGATCCCAAATAGTCTGCCCTTTAGCATGCAACTCTGCGGTTAATTGTGCAAACGCAACTAATGCAGATAAACCATCTTTGTCCCACACCTTACTACCAATGGTGTAGCCCAATGCTTCTTCGTATGCGAACAGGAATTGATGCTCTTCTGTTTGTTGTGCCATCGCTACATTAGTTAGCCACTTAAAGCCCGTTAACGTTTGGTAATAACGCGCTCCAAGAGTCGTCGCAATCTTGCCAAGTAAGCTTGAAGATACAATTGTATTCCCCACTAGGTTTTGATTAGCATGTGCATGGCTTAATAAGTAATAGCCGAATAATGTACCAACCTGATCCCCTGTTAGCATTTGGTATTCACCGTCGTCACGACGTACAGCAACAGCAAAGCGATCTGCATCTGGATCATTGGCACAAGCTAATACTGCATCGTGTTTTTTTGCTTCCGCAATAACAAGATCCATCGCGCCAGTTTCTTCAGGGTTAGGGAATTTGACCGTAGGGAAAGTACCATCAGGCTCTCTTTGCGCTGCAACACTGTAAACATGGTCAAACCCAGCATCAGCTAATAATGTTTCTGCCATTTCGGCACCAACACCATGCATTGCCGTATAAGCGATGTTAATTGATTGCGGATTGGTGTGATTTATCAGTAACGGATTGGTATTCATCGTTTGGCGATAAGCTTGGTAGTAGTCTTCATCTAGCCAAACGAGTAGCCCTTTATCTTCAGCCTCTTCTAGCGGTAAATACGACAATTCATGTTTTGTCGCTTTATCAATTTCATCGGCGATTCCAGCATCTTGCGGCGGAATAATCTGTGCACCATTTTCCCAGTAAACTTTAAAGCCATTGTATTGCGGAGGATTATGGCTGGCAGTAACAACAACAGCAGCAGCGGTATGAAGATGTTTCACGCCAAATGCAACAACTGGCGTTGGTGCCACTTTTACCGTTAAATAGACTTTAATGCCTTGTGCGGTTAATACTGATGCTGTGTCATGTGCAAATTGTTGTGAATCAGGACGCCCATCATAACCAATAACAACACCTTTACTGGCCGCTTCAGGGACTGAACGTAACAGATATTGCCCCAATCCTGCCGCTGTTTCTTGAATGACTAAGCGGTTCATTCGATTAGGCCCAGCACCAACAACTCCGCGTAATCCTGCTGTACCAAAAGCTAATCGACCGTTAAAACGATCCGTTAACTCTGCTTGATTATTGTCTTGGATAAGCTGTTCTAATTCATTTCGTGTTTTTGGGTCAGGATCGCGTTCCAACCAACGAGCGATATCACTATTCATTATTATTGTCCTGCTATGTTGATGATTTTCTGAATCACAATCGAATTGATATGTGCAAGAACTTGCATCATTAAGTACTACATCATGCTATCAATAAACCACAAATGATAAACATTCGCATTATATACCATGCTATTTTTATCATATTTACATCTGTGTGTTTAATTATTGCACACGCAAACGATAGCGTGAATATTGCGCAGTACTCTATGATTTAGCGATAAAAATAATATGCTGATGCGCTGCAATTACGAAGGTTAAAAAACGCGTATAAAAAAACCGATAACGCTAAGAGCCTACTTGCTTTAGCTATATCGGTTTTTAATCTCTGAACCTATTTAATCAGTAAGATATTCTTACCACATCAAATCATCTGGAATAACGAAGTCTGCGTACGGATCATCTTCATCTGCAATACTGTCAGCCACGGTATTATTTAATACAATAGATTCTTCATCACGTTGTGCAATCTTATCTGCGACAGAAGCGGGGATTACTTCATAGCCATCAAGGTAACGTGCAATCGCTAAACGACCATTTACTAGCTGATTTTGCATTACTTTATCAACATAGATCTTTTTAACCGTTGAACCATCAGTAAAATTGTAACCGATATCACCACTCTGACGATCCAAGCGATTCATTTCAATAAGCTGTTTAATTTGAGCAGCCAGCTCTTTCGCTTTGATCTCTTCATCACGAACGCGATTAAGCTCTTTATCTTTTTCTAGCTGTGCTATGCGATTTGCTTCAACAGCAGCTTTTGCTTCTTTCGCTTGAGTACGAGATTTTTTAGTGGTTTTACCCGCCTTTTTAAGCTTCTTCTTATCTATAAGCCCTGCTTTTAGCATCTGCTCTTGTAGACTTAGCTTTGCCATTGAAACTCCGTAACATTCATTATTATTTATCAGTGTAGACACACTAATTTATAGCCGTATTATCACGTTTAGCGCTAAAACAGGTCAAGCTTAAACAATAAAATTACTTGCAGACTTTAAATCCATTCTTAATGGCTAAAGAATCGATTATTCATCTAACAAATCACAGTTAACAATTTAATAAAAAAGTAGAGTTCAGCATTATTTCCCGCTTTGTCTCTTCCTTAGTCATTAAACTCGCGATACCTCACCATCATCTAATTAATTGAGTTATTCTCAAAATTTCGTCTCGCGTCGTTTAAAGATGCCTTACAATTTTTTCATTCATCATAAAAAATACTTACACTCAACTTATCGCCTTTTGTTTATGTAAAGATCACTGTTGAAAGTTATACACCGAGCCTAAATTAAGTATCTGAGTCAGTTCATCTAATGCGGTGCGAGATTCCACCAGTAAATTGGGATCAGCTAAATCAGCTTCAACTAAACGATCACGATAATGCTTATCAACCCACTGGTTTAAAACAGAAAATTTATCATCTGACATTAACACCTCAGGATTTACAGCTTGCAGTTCTTGTTCATTAAGCACGACACGTAGTCGTAAGCATGCTGGTCCTCCACCATTTGCCATACTCTGCTTCAAATCAAAGATCATCACTTTATCAATGCCTTGCTGACTCGTTACTAATTGCTCAACATAGCGTTTAACTTGGCTATTTTCTTCACACTCTTGCGGTAAAACCAGTACGGTTTCTCCATTAGGTAACGATAATAATTGTGAGTTAAATAGATAGCTTGAGATCGCACTATCAATCGACACACTCGAAGTAGGCACTTCAATGATCTTAAAGTCCTCACCCATTTTTTGTTTTAACTCTGCATACACTTTCGTTTGATCAACATACGCTTGCTCGTGACAAAACAATAAATCTCTATTACCAACAGCAATCACATCATTATGGAATACACCTTGGTCAATCACAGCAGGATTTTGCTGAGCAATCACAACTTGCTGCTCATCTAATTGGTGTAACCGTGCTATAGCTTCACAAGCCTCAAAGGTTTGCCTTGCTGGATATTTCTTTGGTTGAATAAAACGACTATCAAAAGCATGACGACCGTGAACAAAAAACTCAACGCCAGCTTCACCATATTCACGACAAAAGCGGGTGTGATTGGCCGCCCCTTCATCGCCAAAATGATTCACTGAAGGTAAAGCGCTATGGTGATGGAAATGTTGTTCACTCGAAAACATCGCTTTTAAAATCTTACCTGTTGTCACATGCTCGATTGAACGGTGAAACTGATTAACTAAATTAGCTGGGGTGAAATGTACTCGCTTATCAACAGTATCAGCAGATGGCGATACTGTGGCTGCATTGGCTGTCCACATACTGGAAGCTGAATAGCAAGATGCTAGTAACTTGGGATTATGTTTTGCTACCTGCTGGATAATATTTTTATCTGAGCCAGAAAAGCCCAAACTACGGAGCGTAGCAATATCTGGTCTTTCTTGTGGTGCAATGATCCCTTGTACTAAGCCTAGATCAGCAAGGGTTTTCATTTTTGCCAGCCCTTGTTTCGCTGCTTGCTTAGGATTAGACGCTTTGGCGCTGTTCTTAGCTGACGCAAGATTACCGTAAGCTAAACCGCTGTAATTATGCGTCGGGCCCACTAAACCATCAAAATTCGCTTCAAATGCTTTCATTTTCCATCCATGTCATCCGCTAAATACATAGCAATTAACATAACAAAATTTTTACATTTACCGCAACAAAACACGTTTATGTCTAATTAGTCATTATTTATAGATTATTATTTTATATCGTTCGTAAGTTTCCTTTATATAGGCTTGTTTTCTGCACTTATTGTAAATTAAATGAATAACTACGCAGTTTTAGGTAAAAAAAAGCAGCCACTAAGGGCTGCTTTTATATTCTATTTTTCTATTTAGTGACCGCTATCTATCTTAAATGCATTGTGATCAAACAGTGAATTCATAATATCAACAGAAGAAGCCCCATCCACTAACCCAAGATCATGGGCCGGATGAATATTACCTAAGACAATATTTTGCGTCTTACCGTCATCTGTTGTGATATCAAGATTAACATTACCTTTATCATCAACACCTGCACTTACATGATCCAATAAGTTATCCATATCTGACTTACCACTATCATCATTGCCAAGCAATTCTCGGATATCAATCTTATCTTTACCAAGCTCAAAATCAGCAATAGTATCGGTATTATTGCTATTAGATAGCGATGTTTCATGCCAAGTAAAGAGATCATCACCAGCACCGCCAGTTAAGATGTCATTTCCAGTACCCGCGAGTAAATTGTCGTCACCATCGAAACCAAATAAAGACTCACCTTGGCTATCTGCGATTAAGTCATTGCTCTCTTCATTACCAAAGTTCTTACTAAGCTCAAGGCTGCCGTTATTCAATAACGTTGTCACTTTATCCGTTGCAGTCATCTCACTAGATGTACTACCAAATAAGTCATGGTTAGACACACCATCTAGAATGATATTCTGCACTACCTTATCTTGATCGTTAGAGATCTGAATTAAGGTACTCCCATCTTGCTCAGTGATATTCAGACGATTATTCAAATCCGCTAATGAGTGAATATCTTTCGTGTCTAATGCATCACCTAGGCTGATAGTATCGATACCAACTTCAAAGTCCATGATCTTATCTGTCGCAGGGGCATCTGCCGTACCGAAATCACTTTCTGACCATAGGAAGGTATCTTTCACCCCATCACCATGACCGCCTAGCTCCCCACCCCATAGAATGTCATCACCAGCACCACCAACAAGGATATCAGAGCCTAAACCACCAACCAGTACATCATCACCATCACCACCGTAAAGCGTTGCTGCTGCAGTACTGTCGATGATCAGATTATCGCCACTCACATTTGAATTGTGACCAATAACGTTATTTGTTTGCGATAAATCATCTACAACGATATTGATATTTACAGGTGCAGATTCTGCATAAGAGCCATCAGATTCAGTCGAAACCGCGACAACATTAATTGAGTGCGTACCTTGGTCAAGATCTTTGATATACAAGCCATCAACCTTGTCAGCTGGCACTTCCCAATGACCATTACCAAGATCTTTACCAATAACATTACCGTCTTTATCAACAACCTGACCTGAACCTAAATTCGTTAACTTAACGGTTAAGGTTTCAGATGCATCTGCGGATGCCGCAGCAATTAAGCCAATCAGTGGCAACATGGTACCAACAGAGCTTCTTATCGCTGCTGTTTGTAAATGTTCCGGACTGATACTTAATGATGGCGCATCTGCTTTAGGAGCTACATTAATTTCAACTTTATTAGTTGCAGCTTGGTTACCGCCAGAGCCTGTATTGCCGCCATCGTTAGTCGTAATGGTTAACTCATCTTTACCACTGTAATTTTCATCGCCGGTATAACTTACCCCACTATTAAGTACGGCATTAATATCATCCATTGAACCTTCAAGCGTGACATTACCGACTCCATTTTGAACCACTTTCACTGGGCTGTTATCTGGCAATGTAATCGTTAATGAACCATGAGCCACACTTAGCTGTACCGACATACCAGTATTATTGGCTAGTTCATTAAAGTCGACGTCTGATACTTGTAATCCAGTGATAACAGTAGCAACGTCTTCATCTGCCGCAATACTGGTTGGTACATGGTTAACAGGCGCATCGTTAACCGGTGTCACCGTGATATCAACCGTATCGATATCCGTTAATACGCCACCTGCACCAGCGTTACCGTTATCGCTGGTAGTCATGGTTAACTGATCTTTACCTGCATAATTCTCATCACCGGTATATTTAATACCGTCAGCAAGTAATGTGTTGATCTTATTGATATCACCACTGATAACTAACTTACCGTCACCATTATCAACAATATTCAAACCTTGCGTATCAGTTGCAATAATCGCTAACTGGCCATGACCTACTGCTAACGTCACCGTCATGTCACCTGATGCGCCATTTTCCTTCGCATCTACATCACTGATCTTAAGACCACTGATCACATGGCTGCTGTCTTCATCAACAGTAAATGCATCAGGTACCGTGTTCACTGGCGCATCGTTAACAGGCGTCACCGTGATATCCACGCTATCAGTATCGGTTAGAGCACCACCTGCACCAGAATTGCCGTTATCGTTGGTTGTCATGGTTAAGCTATCAGTACCGTTAAAGTCTTTATCACCAACGTAATTGATGCCTTTATCCAATAGCTGATTGATCTTAGTAATATCACCTTCAATGGTTAATGTGCCATCACCATTACCTTTGATCACCAGACCTGTTGTATCGACACCATCAGCAATACTTAATTGACCATGCTGTACACTTAACGTCACCGTCATGTTCATTACTGCATCATGATCATGACTATCTACATCAGTCACTTGCAGGTTCTTGATCACGAGTATTGCATCTTCTTCAACTGTTAGCGGATCCGTTGGCATATGGTTTACAGGTGCATCGTTATCAGGCGTCACATCAACGTGGATTGTTTTATCCACCGCAACGCTATCTGTACCAACAACACCGTTATCCACCGCACGAATATCGAAATCTAGATCACCCGTCCAAACCTTACCGTCAATCACAGTTTGGTTGTTCGCATCACCTGGGTGGAAGGTCAATGTATCAAGCTCAGAGCCATCAACTTTAATGACCCATGAACCATCTGCTTGTTTTTCACAGCTGCCTTTTACACCATCCGGTAATGTAAATGAACTTGAATCAGGCACATTAGTAATGGTGATTTGTAGTGATTCCGCCCCATTTTCATGCACATTTGAATTTGGGTTCTTAACGGTGTTTTCGTCATCATAAGCTTTAATGCCTAAATCCAACGTGATTGAACCATTTTCATCACCAGATGCATTTGGGTTTACATCTGTATCGACTTTATCAGCAACTGGCTGAACATCAATAGTGATGGTTTTACGGTTTTCAGCTGGCTTGTCTAAGGTTTCTTCTTTTGAATACACCACAATATCGATATTAACTGTACCGCTGAAATCTTTCGGTGGCACAATTTTCACGCTACTTAAATCAAATGATTCCCCCGAACCGCTAAGTGTCCAAACACCACTACCATTATTGGTTGCGCCTTGAACAATAAAGCCATCCGGTACATTTTCTAACTTAATAGAAACAATATGCTCAGAGCCATCGCTGTCTTGTAGTGTTCCACCAACACCACTTAATGAAATAGCGGTATCTTCATTACCGACAATCGGTGTCTCAGTACCATGCCATTTAACTTCGTCATTAACAGCAACGACATCAAAACTCACTGTGTTATCAAATGTCTTTGATGCTGATACTTCTTTGCCACCAGCCGTTTCATCATAAACAGTGGTATCAACAACCGTGGTTTTCACATCAATATTAACCTTGCCGCTAAAATCAGGCGCTGGACGGAAATGAATATTCCCCATCAGGCTAGCATCAATGGTGATAGATGAACCTAACACGTTACCGTGTTCATCAATGAACACGCCGTCAGTGCTGTCTTTAAGCGTTAATGTCACAGACTCAACGCTCTCTTTACCGTCAGTTAGCTCTGTGCTGACATCTTTTAGTGCTACAGATAGATCGAGCTTGATATCTCCATCTTCATAAGCAACATCTTTATAAACTTGCTCTGTTTTATCATCAGAAGACGAGATCGGCTGCTTATCACCGTTTAAGCCTTCAGTTTCAACCACGTTGATTTCAACCGATTTAGGTCCATCCACTTCAGGTGCAATTTGCACTGAAATCGTGTCAGTTTGTGTTTTGTAATCACCACTTTCGGTATCGGTAGTCACAAACTTCACATCTAGCTTAAAGTCACCGGCAAAATCTTTCGGCAAGTTAATGTGAATGCTAGATAAGTCCACTTCACCATTCGCAGATACCGGTACTTTCAGTACATACTCACCTGTTACGTGATTATAATCAGCTCCAGAAATCGAAGCCCCATCTGGTAGATTTTTAGCATCAATAACAATGGTTAACTCATCATTCAATTGATGACCGTCAGCGGTACTCACTTTTAGGATGTGATCGGTAATTTGTTTACCTAAATCTACCGTGTGATCTTCTGTACCCGTTACAACGTGATCTTCAATGATGATGTCTGCAGCTTTTTCATCATGACTTTCAGTATTCTTACTAAAATCAAGCGTAATAGTGTCTTTCTTAACCACTAATGCACTTGGATCACCATCGTCACTTAAATCTTGAACCATAGCGCTAATTTGTAGCACTAGAGTCTCTTTAAAGCCTTCTGGTGCTTTGATCTGCAAGTTGCCTAATTGCGACTGAGGAATCGTCCAACTACCATCACCATTGTTAATACCACCAACAATCACAAAACCTTCAGGAATAGGTTCTAGTACGACTTGCTGAATAACTTCAGAGCTGGAATTATCGTCATTAACCCAAGTGATTTTGCCATCTGAGTCAGCACCATTAGAGAGATCAATTACACCATCACTGTCACAGCTAATATTGGTAACAGTTTTGCCGTCATCACTTACAACTAACTGACCATCGCTTTCCACAACAGCTTCAATATCAACGGTTAAAGTACCTGTAATATCTTTCGTTACCGTCTCTTTATCACCATCAACATCCGTCTCTGATACCGTTACTGTTGAAGTTAACGTGATATCTTTATCCGAATCTTCTGGCGCATGCAGTGTTAACTTAGTGCCATTCAATAACTGTTGTAATTGGCTATCAGTAAAGGTGATTTTTCCTGATGCATCGGCAACTAATAACGTATCACCCAAGAACAACTGGTAACCTTGTGGTAAACCGTTTAATGCAACAGCCGTAATATGTTCTTTCGGATCGGTAAACTCAGGTGGTAACCAATCAATTTGAATCGGTTGATCTTCAAAACCCTTAGAAACCGTACCGTAATCTGTCGCATCAATCTCAGGCGTAACATGAATAACCAATTCGCCATTAAACGCCTTACTCGCACCATCGTTTTCAGTCACCACGACTCGTACATCAAGCGTAATGTCTTCTGTGCTATTTTCAGGTGGTACGATTTTTACATCATTTAACGTTGTCAGATTAACCTGATAAATAGGCTGACCGTTTTTATCTTCACCAGCATAAACCAGTGTTTGAAGGTTACCGTTCTGATCGTACAGTTTTGCCCCTTCTGGAATACCAGAAACCACAATACTTAAGGTTTCAGAACCATCAGTTTTACCATCAACCGTGTGCTCACCTGATACCACTTTAAAATCAAACTTCGCGCTACCGTCTTCTTTGATCGTGGTTTGTAAGCCAATTTTACCGTTATCTAAACGGGTCCAATCAGAATTTTCTGATTCAATTCTCGCCTGATCAACCACACCGGTTAATGCAATATCAATCGATTGTGGACCAACAACTTTCTCGCTAGTTTCCGTTGTCACATTACCATTAGCATCAGTAATGGTTGCAACATCTCGGATCACACCATTGACTGAGATACTAAAGTCAACGTTACTATCTAATGGCGGCTGAAGTGATAGACCGTTCAAGTCTTCATATTTAATTTCATACACACCATCAGCATTTGGCGTCAGAAGTTGATCATTTAAGTACAATACCGCACCTTCAGGAAGTGCTGAGATTTGTAGGAATAAATGCTCAGAGTTATCGGTATTATCATCTAACGACACAAAGTTAATGTGCGTTGATAGATCAATGCGCTCATCTTCTTTCGATTCAACACGCGTCACTTTTAACGTGCCATCATCAGCTTGAGGATTTACATTGATAACAATTTCTTTCGCAGTCGATTCTGCCGTCTGATGGCCATTAACAAAGTTATCAAGCTCTTTACTTTCAGCTGTGATAGACAGTTTAATATCACCACTAAAGTTATCAGCAGGGTTCACCTCAACAGACTTCATTTGCTCAGCATCTACTTTGTAAATACCTGACCCTGGTGATGTTTCAACTAATGTTTGACCATCAATTTCTAATGTACATTTATCTTGGTACTCTTTTGGTACCGTAATGTAGTAGAACAATGCTTCAGAGCCATCGGTATCTTGCAGATCAGCAACAACACTTAGCTGAACATTAGAACCATCTTCATCAACAACATAATGTTCAACAGAGCTTGCACTCCATGTTGGCGTATCTGCAATACCCTGAACATCAATCGAGAACTCACCATTCATTACTGGGTGGTTACCACCATCAGTGGTATTCACTTGTGCACTAACATCAAATTTAATACCGTTTGCAGAGGTCGAGAAATCTTCTGCAGGAACAAAAGTCACGCCTTGTAGGGTGTAATTCTCACCGCTAGCATCTGCTGTAAATGCACTTGCAGGAATAGTGATTGAACCATCGCTATTAACAGCTAAAGGCTGACCGTTAAACATAAAGACGCCATGCGCTTCGCCTTGCGGGTGAATAGTCACAGTGCCAATGTGCTCACCACGATCATTATCACCAACATTGATGCTCATATTGATCGCAATACCATCACGATTTACATCAACATTATCGTTGGGATCAGTAGAGTGACGACCGTCTTCTTCCTGACCAATGCTGTTTTGCAAGCTTAAGGTTGCATCTTTATCCGACACTTCAAGCGTGATCGTACCTTGTGCCTTATCACCGTCGCCATCGGTTACTTCAAAGCCAATATTTTTAAGGATCTCTTCTTGGTTATGATCCAAATTATCGTTCGCAGCAAAGTAAGTATCACCATTAGGTTTGATCATAAGATCACCTAACTTTTGACCATTCTCTGTTACTTCATAAATACGATAACCGCCAGACTCAGGCAATGTTGATAAATCAATATGCTGTCCATCAACAATCAATGCTGTGACTTGTGCACCATCCGCACCGGTACTCACAATCACATTTTCCAGTGTCGTCGTGCTGTGCTCAACCGTATTTAGCGTTACATCATGTACAGATGGAATATCATCTTTAATTGATACATCAATATTGACTGTACCGCTGGTATCACCATCTTTATCAACGGCATAAACAGGAAATTCAATCTTAAACTCATCTTCACCTTGAGTGGGATGATCTATTGTCCCTTCCAGCTTAAATATATAACGACCATTAGGTAACAAGGCATAGGTGAAGACAACTTGTCCATTCGCTATCCCTTGATAAGTACCCACACCTGTCTGCTCAAGAACAACGTCGTGGCCTTCTGACTTAATGGTATTTTGAGCATTAAACGCTTCTACATCGACCTTAAAGTTAGACACATAGTCACTGCCTTGATCGACTTGAATATCACCCAGTGCTGTTACGCCATCTTTTGATGTATGTGAACCACCCGCTAATGCATCTTCATCAACACTGATAGCTGGAGCAGAAATAATGATAGGTGCGGCACCATCATTAATGGTGATTTGCGCATTTACATTATTGGCAAGGTTATCACCGTCAGTGTCTTTGACTTGGACCGGCACATCGATAACAATCTTATCGCCATCAACACTTACAAAACCTGAGGTTTCACTACCATGATGATCTAAAGGCGCATGTTGAGTAATGGAAACTTTCACGTCTACATCATGACCATTAGCTGCCTGTACTGCTGAAACCGCAACCGTTAGAACGACTTGACCATTAGCAGTACCGATTAGCTGACCATCGTGATAGCTAAAGCTAATTTTTGAACCAGATGCTGTTAACTCTGACTGCAACTCATCAATTAATGCCGAAAGATGTGTACTATCGATTGAAACCTTAGTTGGATCTAAACGGTCAACGCCAGCTTTCACCGCAATGTCAACATCACCTGAAACAGGGTAACCTTGTTCACCTGCTGTCGGTTGTAAATCGCCTTCAGTAATAACGATAGAGCCAGTTTCGCCACCTTTTGCATCCTCACCATCATGAATATTGATCGTGATCTGACCCGGCTTGCTGTTATCACCGTCATAGTCTTGAGCAACGACATCTAGCTTAATAATTTCATTATCAGCATTCTTGTCATCGACCTGATCAATCGGTTGTTTTTGTTCAACAACGTAATGACCATTAACATCAATCTTGATTTCCATCACAACTTGAGATGGATTGTCTTTTAATACTACGGTGATTGTAGAGCCATCAGCACTTAATGAGTACGTCGTTTCATGACCATTACTGGTTAAACCATCCAACGATGATTGGTTACCTTTAAAGTACACTTTCGCGACTTGGTCACTGCCCGTATCAATATCAATAGTGCCAGATGCTGTTGCTGTGCCTGATACCCCTTCTTCCAAGGTTGCTGTTGAATCATGACCAAACGAAGGCTTCTGACCATCTTTAATCGTAATGTTCACATCAACGGGTTTGTCTAACGCGTCACCATCGGTATCTTGCATTTGAACAGGTACATCAATAGTGATCTTACCGCCGGTAACATCAACATAGGTGCCGTTTGATTTTATGTGATCAAGAGGCAAAGCCTGATGAATGGCCAAATCAACAGTCACATCACCATTCGCTGATGAAGACGGCGTCATGCTAATACTTACCGCTTCTTGACCACTTGTTGTCACACCCGTAATAGTGATTACACCATTAGCATCAGTGTGAACAGTGAAAGTCAGTGCTTCACCATTTGACGTTAAGCTATTGAGCTCTTTTACTAAATCTACTTGTGCGCTATCAGCAATCTTCAAGCTATTAGCAACTAATGCATCATCTGTGGCATTAACTGTAAAATACGTATCTGCTGAAACAGGGTAACCCTTACCAGCTTTAGGATCTTCAAGATCACCTTCTGTAATCGTGATGTTTGCTACAACACCCTCACCGGTAGGGTTTAGACCATCTTTAATATGGATCTCTAATTGACCCGTATTACTGATATCACCGTCTTTATCTGTTGCAGTAACAGCCAGATTAATATCAACGGTATCGCCTTTGCTGTTGTCTTGCTCAATTGGCAGATGTTGATGAACCGTGTAACTACCATCGACATTGATTTCAATCGTCATTACCGCTGCGCCATCATTCGCGCCACCGTCAATCACAACTTTAATTTCATTACCATCAACCACATAACGGGTTGCTTGGTTATTAGATACAATCCCTTCAAGTGATGGCTGAGACTGCGCAAAATCAATATGTGCAATATCATCAGAGCCCACATTTAGCGGGATTTTACCTGTTGCGGTTGCACCATTTTCTGTTTCAGTGATCGTTGTACCTTTATCGATACCAAATTCAGGGTTCGCACCATCAACAATCGTGATATCCACATTGGCAGGTTTGTCTAACCAATCACCATCGGTATCTTTCGCCTGTACAGGGACTTTAATCGAGATGTCATCACCATCGACAGTGACAAAACCTGAACTGTTACCTGAAGCCTGATGATCCAGTGGTTGTTCTTGGATGATTTTGACTTCGACATTAACGTTTTGACCCGCTTGCGTTGGGGTTAATTCAACACGTACAGCAACCGTATCAGTACCTGCGATGGTACCGACCAAGTTACCATTGGCATCAATCGTAAAGGTTAATGGTTTGCCGCCGGATGTAAGCTCTGCGTTGAGCTCTTTAATTAAGTCCGCTTGCTGCGTCGCATCAATGGCAACGGTGGTTGGATCGAGGCGATCTTCACCCGCAACCAGCGTAAGCTCACCGGTTTTCTCTACCGGATAAGTGGTATCTGCGCCACCTGTGCTTGTGCCGCTGCCATCCACATCACGGTCACCTTCGGTGATAGTGATATCAATGTTTTCACCACCTGCCGCATCTGTACCATCTTTTATCGTGATGTTGAGTTCACCACTAGCCGTATCACCGTCTTTATCTGTCGCGGTAACATCAAGCTTAATATCAGCAATATCGACACTGTTTTGGTCAACTGGCCCAGTTACTTTAACGGTATAGGTACCGTCATTAGCGATCGTCACTACCATCACAGGATTAGAATCTGCATCAACCACGGTTAATACATTGCCATTAACAGTAAACGTGGTTTGCTGACCGTTGCTAGTAATGTTGGCTAGGCCCTCTTGGGTCGCATTAAAGTGGATGGTCTGAATATCATCAGAGCCGACATTTAACGGGATCTGACCCTGCATCACTTTATCAGCGTCGGTGGTTTCATTGATGATGATACCTTTATCGGTACCAAATTCAGGGTTCGCACCATCAACAATCGTGATATCCACATTGGCAGGTTTGTCTAACCAATCACCATCGGTATCTTTCGCCTGTACAGGGACTTTAATCGAGATGTCATCACCATCGACAGTGACAAAACCTGAACTGTTACCTGAAGCCTGATGATCCAGTGGTTGTTCTTGGATGATTTTGACTTCGACATTAACGTTTTGACCCGCTTGCGTTGGGGTTAATTCAACACGTACAGCAACCGTATCAGTACCTGCGATGGTACCGACCAAGTTACCATTGGCATCAATCGTAAAGGTTAATGGTTTGCCGCCGGATGTAAGCTCTGCGTTGAGCTCTTTAATTAAATCCGCTTGCTGCGTCGCATCAATGGCAACGGTGGTTGGATCGAGGCGATCTTCACCCGCAACCAGCGTAAGCTCACCGGTTTTCTCTACCGGATAAGTGGTATCTGCGCCACCTGTGCTTGTGCCGCTGCCATCCACATCACGGTCACCTTCGGTGATAGTGATATCAATGTTTTCACCACCTGCCGCATCTGTACCATCTTTTATCGTGATGTTGAGTTCACCACTAGCCGTATCACCGTCTTTATCTGTCGCGGTAACATCAAGCTTAATATCAGCAATATCGACACTGTTTTGGTCAACAGGCCCAGTTACTTTAACGGTATAGGTACCGTCATTAGCGATCGTCACTACCATCACAGGATTAGAGTCTGCATCAACCACGGTTAATACATTGCCATTAACAGTAAACGTGGTTTGCTGACCGTTGCTAGTAATGTTGGCTAGGCTATCTTGGGTCGTATTAAAGTGGATGGTCTGAATATCATCAGAGCCGACATTTAACGGGATCTGACCCTGCATCACTTTATCAGCGTCGGTGGTTTCATTGATGATGATACCTTTATCGGTACCAAATTCAGGGTTCGCCCCATCAACAATCGTGATATCCACATTGGCTGGTTTGTCTAACCAATCGCCATCGGTATCTTTCGCCTGTACGGGGACTTTAATCGAGATGTCATCACCATCGACAGTGACAAAACCTGAACTGTTACCTGAAGCCTGATGATCCAGTGGTTGTTCTTGGATGATTTTAACTTCGACGTTAACGTTTTGACCCGCTTGCGTTGGGGTTAATTCAACACGTACGGCAACCGTATCAGTACCTGCGATAGTACCGACCAAGTTACCATTGGCATCAATCGTAAAGGTTAATGGTTTGCCGCCGGATGTAAGCTCAGCGTTGAGCTCTTTAATTAAATCCGCTTGCTGCGTCGCATCAATGGCAACGGTGGTTGGATCGAGGCGATCTTCACCCGCAACCAGCGTAAGCTCACCGGTTTTCTCTACCGGATAAGTGGTATCTGCGCCACCTGTGCTTGTGCCGCTGCCATCCACATCACGGTCACCTTCGGTGATAGTGATATCAATGTTTTCACCACCTGCCGCATCTGTACCATCTTTTATCGTGATGTTGAGTTCACCACTAGCCGTATCACCGTCTTTATCTGTCGCGGTAACATCAAGCTTAATATCAGCAATATCGACACTGTTTTGGTCAACTGGCCCGGTTACTTTAACGGTATAGGTACCGTCATTAGCGATCGTCACTACCATCACAGGATTAGAATCTGCATCAACCACGGTTAATACATTGCCATTAACAGTAAACGTGGTTTGCTGACCGTTGCTAGTAATGTTGGCTAGGCCCTCTTGGGTCGCATTAAAGTGGATGGTCTGAATATCATCAGAGCCGACATTTAACGGGATCTGACCCTGCATCACTTTATCAGCGTCGGTGGTTTCATTGATGATGATACCTTTATCGGTACCAAATTCAGGGTTCGCACCATCAACAATTGTGATATCCACATTGGCAGGTTTGTCTAACCAATCGCCATCGGTATCTTTCGCCTGTACGGGGACTTTAATCGAGATGTCATCACCATCGACAGTCACAAAACCTGAACTGTTACCTGAAGCCTGATGATCCAGTGGTTGTTCTTGGATGATTTTAACTTCGACGTTAACGTTTTGACCCGCTTGCGTTGGGGTTAATTCAACACGTACGGCAACCGTATCAGTACCTGCGATGGTACCGACCAAATTACCATTGGCATCAATCGTAAAGGTTAATGGTTTGCCGCCGGATGTAAGCTCAGCGTTGAGCTCTTTAATTAAATCCGCTTGCTGCGTCGCATCAATGGCAACGGTAGTTGGATCGAGGCGATCTTCACCCGCAACCAGCGTTAACTCACCGGTTTTCTCTACCGGATAAGTGGTATCTGCGCCACCTGTGCTTGTGCCGCTACCATCCACATCACGGTCACCTTCGGTGATTGTGATATCAATGTTTTCACCACCTGCCGCATCTGTACCATCTTTTATCGTGATGTTGAGTTCACCACTAGCCGTATCACCATCTTTATCTGTCGCGGTAACATCAAGCTTAATATCAGCAATATCGACACTGTTTTGGTCAACAGGCCCGGTTACTTTAACGGTATAGGTACCGTCATTAGCGATCGTCACTACCATCACAGGATTAGAGTCTGCATCAACCACGGTTAATACATTGCCATTAACAGTAAACGTGGTTTGCTGACCGTTGCTAGTAATGTTGGCTAGGCCCTCTTGGGTCGCATTAAAGTGGATGGTCTGAATATCATCAGAGCCGACATTTAACGGGATCTGACCCTGCATCACTTTATCAGCGTCGGTGGTTTCATTGATGATGATACCTTTATCGGTACCAAATTCAGGGTTCGCCCCATCAACAATCGTGATATCCACATTGGCAGGTTTGTCTAACCAATCACCATCGGTATCTTTAACTTGGACTGGAACATCAATAACAATTTTGTCATCAACGCTTTTAATTAAGCCATCGGTGCCATTGTCATTATGATCAAGTGGCTTAAATTGCGTAATAGACACGTTAATATCAACATCATGCCCATTTACCGCTTGAACCGCGCTCACAGTTACCGTTAATACCGTTTCACCACCCGCAGTACCTGTAATTAATCCCGTTTTAGCATCATAGCTAAAGTTAATTGCCGTACCATTTGCTGTTGTAAGTTCAGTAGTTAACTCATGGATTAACGCATTAACTTGTGTCTGGTCAACGGTCACTGTTGTCGGATCAAGACGATCAACCCCCGCAGCAATAGCTATTGTTGTATTACCACTTACTGGGTAACCTTGCTCATTACCTTCAGGTGTTAAATCACCTTCTGTAATAGTAATAGCTCCTTGCTCATTACCTGATGCATTGGCACCATCATGAATAGTAATCTCAATATTACCTGGCTTGCTTACGTCACCATCTCTATCTTCTGCCACAACAGATAAAGCAATGTTCTCATTATCAGCTGCAGTATCATCGACCTGATCGATAGGTTGTTTTTGCGTTACAACGTAATGACCATTGATATCAATAGTCACTTCCATTACCACTTGCGATGGATCACTCGCTAATACCACCGTCACCGTAGTGCCATCAGCACTCAGTGAATAAGTTGTAGCATGACCATTACTGGTTAAACCATTAAGGGAGTCTTGGTTCGCCTCAAACGTAACCTTAACGACCTGATCACTACCGCTATCAACCGCAATATTCCCCATACCGGTTGCAATGCCATCCTTACCTTCATTTAAGGTCGCTTTGCTATCCACACCAAAAGCAGGGATTTCGCCATCGACAACGGTAATATCAACGGTTGCAGGATCTTTTAACCAATCACCATCGGTATCTTTCACCTGAATAGGTAAATCGATAACAACTTGATCATTATGGTTAGCGACTAGACCATCGATCTCATTACCATTGTGATCTAATGGTCCGTACTGAGTCATGGTAACTTTTACATCAACATCTTTACCATTCGCTGCTTGAAGGGCTGTCAATGTTACGCTAACAACAGTTGCACCATTTGCGCTTCCGGTTAATACGCCCGTTGCTACATCATAAGTAAATGTTAATGGCTTACCGTCAGAACTAAGCTCTGTTGTAAGCTCATTTTTTAAAGCCTCGAGTTGTTTCTCATCAATCGTAATCGAGCTTGGGTCTAATCGGTCAGCACCAGCGGTAATCGTTAAAGAAGTACTTGCTGAAACGGGATACCCGACTTCATTACCTTCTGGGGTTAAATCCCCTTCTGTAATCGTAATACTTGCAGACTCACCGCCACCGGCAATTGCACCGTCTTCTACTTGAATATTTAATTGGCCTTGTGCGGTATCGCCGTCTTTATCTGTTGCTGTGACGTTTAATTCTATTTTCGCAATATTAAGACTATCTTGGTCCAGCTCGCCTTCTACAATAACTTTGTAGCTACCATCATTAGCGATAGTAACAGTCATTACAGGCTTGCCTTCAGCATCAACGACGTTAATGGTATTACCTGAAACAGAAAAAGTAACAGGTTTGCCATCACTCGTAATATTCGCTAAGCCTGGTTGTTCAGCATCAAAGTGAATGTGAGATATTTCGTCTGAGCCAATATTAAGGGGGATTTTCCCATCGACAACTTTACCTAGATCATCGGTCTCATTAATTGGATTTTCTGTTCCAAGATCAATACCAAAAACAGGATTATCACCATCATTGATCGTGATATCTACTTGCGCAGGTTTTTCAAGAAAATCACCATCAGTGTCTTTTGCTTGAATAGGAAGATTGATTGAAATGTTACTGCCATTCACAGTAACAAAACCTTGTGAATTTCCAGAAGGGTTATGATCAAGTGGTAATTCTTGAATGATTTGAATTTCGACGTTAACGTTTTGACCCACTTGCGTTGGGATTAATTCAACTCGTACGGCAACTGTATCAGTACCCGCAATGGTACCGACTAAGTTACCATTAGCGTCAATCGTAAAGGTTAATGGTTTGCCACCAGATGTAAGCTCTGCGTTTAGCTCTTTAATTAAATCCGTTTGCTGCGTCGCATCAATGGCAACGGTGGTTGGATCGAGGCGATCTTCCCCCGCAACCAGCGTAAGCTCACCGGTTTTTTCTACTGGGTAAGTGGTATCTGCGCCACCCGTGCTTGTACCGCTCCCATCAACGTCAATATCACCTTCCGTTAATGTAATAGAAACGCGTTCCCCACCCGCAGCATCAGTGCCATCATTTATGGTGATATTTAACTCACCTTGAGCTGTATCACCGTCTTTATCTGTCGCAGTAACATCTAATTTAATATTCGCGATATCGTCACTGTTTTGGTCAATAGGCCCAGTCACTTTTACAGTGTAGGTACCATCATTCGCAATGGTCACCACCATCACAGGTTGCGAAGATGAATCTAAAACAGTTAAAACATTACCATCAACGGTAAACGTTGTTTCTCGACCATTACTTGTAATTGCCGTTAAGCCTGCTTGTTCAGCATTAAAATGAATGGTTGCGATTGCATCAGAACCAACATCAAGTGGAACCTTTCCGTCAATAACCTGATCAGCTTGAGTACCTTCATTAATTGTCACGCCGGTATCAGTACCAAATTCGGGATTTGCACCGTCGATAACACCAATCTCAACATTAATTGGCTTATCTAATGCATTACCACTGCTATCTGTGGCTTGAATAGCAACATCAATATTGATTTGATCGCCATCACGATTGACTAAGCCAGAAACATTATCACCAGAGTGGTCAAGTGGCTGATTAATCGTTGTGGTTACTGTCACCGTTACATCACGCCCATTTTCTGACGTTGCTTCTAATGCAATAGACATAACAGGTTGACCATCGAGAGTACCGATGATCATATTCGTTACTTTATCGTAGACAAAAGTAACAGCCTGACCGCCTGATGTGATCTCACTGTTTAATTCATTTAAAACATTATTGATGGTGAGAGGATCAAATACAAACGATGAAGTCTCAAGAGGAAGCGTTGCCGCTTCTACAAAAATAGATGTCGAAGAAACAACAGGATAGGTATTATCACTGAGATCACCCTCAGTAATAAGTAATGAGCCTAGTTCGCCACCATCAGGAACTAAAATAGCCCGTGGATCTAGGTTATCTATATTTCGACTTGGATCATAAGCCGTATCGAAGCCAGCTTCAGCTAAAAGTGCATCGTTATCGTAATTAATCGTTATAAAACTTGCAGCAGAAGATGATCCATTAAGGCCTACATTACCTGCAGATTCATTACCAGCCGCAGGTGCTTCAAAAAGTTGAGTAGGATCCAGACCGTTTAAAATCGCAGCTTGAATTGCATCAATGTCGTCAGAAGCGAAAGTTGTATGTTCCGCTCCCTCATGATTAAACGCGATTTTGTTATTAAGATCCGTTGCTTTAACACCTACAGGCGTTGTTACTACGCAAGTTGGGCATGTCTGATTAATGACTTGCTCAACGCCATTATTGTTAATAATAAATTTAGCGTTACCATTAGTAACAACGATTTCATCAGGTTGAAGAGTATGCTCATCAATAATTGGCTGAACTTTATCACCAGCCTTAAGAATAAAGCCGTCTCCATTCACAAGCTTGATCATGCCTAAATTCTTATTATCAATGGTAGTCATACTCTCTTAACCTTTTTTGTTTATTCAATTTGATAGTAACGATCCCAGTCATACAGAACATGTTACGCACCACCAATTGATGTTTTTATCATCGATAGAGGTTTTCTATTAAAAACGGTATTTTTTTAATTGATTTAAAAAAACATATCGTCAATAATTTGACGACATATTTAGCTAAAAATTCTTATTATTCAACTATGATTTTGCAAGCTTTTGTAACATACTTCATAGAAATATCAATAATAAATACCAATTAAGAACAAGTAAGAGCGAAAAAATGCCCTGCAAACTTAATGATACTAGTGTTGATAGCATACAGTAAATAGTATAAAAACTGTAATGCGAACGATCATTTTAAATAACAAAATACATGGACGTCGGTCAGCATTTCCCTTTAGTGAGCATCTAACGCGGACAACTAATGAACAAGAAAAACACTTCTATTTCAGCAGACAACCTAGAGTATGTGGATGATAAATCAGCAGCATTGTTGCTTAATACCCCTAAAAGCGCTCGTGTTATTCTGTGGGTAATGATCTTATTCTTTGTCACGGCTTTCATTTGGGCTTACTTTGCCAAGTTAGATAAAGTGACCACCGGTAGCGGAAAAGTTATTCCGTCATCTCAACTTCAAGTCGTTCAAAACCTGGAAGGTGGTATTGTCAAAAAAGTGCTTGTTAAAGAAGGTGAACAAGTAAAGAAAGGTCAAACACTATTATTAATTGATGACACGCAATTTAAATCCGATTTTAAAGAAAAAACACAAAGCTTAGCTTCTATGCAAGCAGACTCCCAACGTTTAAATGCGTTACTTGCGAGCGTTACAGTGAGCAACAAAGCCGATAATACGCATTGGCGAAATAGTGTCACGATTGAACGTAAACCACCTGTTTTTGATGATACATTTAAAAAAGCACATTCAGCATTAGTTCGTCGGCAGCTCAATCAATTTACAGACAAATTAAATAACCTACAAAACCAGCTTTCTGTTGCTTCTGAGCAAGCATCGCAAAAAGAAAGAGAGTTGGCTGAAACACAATCTCGAGTCAGCAACTTACGTAACAGCTACAATATTGCTCTAAAAGAATACAATATTACGAAACCATTAGCTGAGGAAGGTGTTGTACCACGGATAGAATTACTGAAGTTACAACGGTCACTCAACGATACGAAACGTGATTTAAACTCTGCAAAAATGCAAATCCCTGTCACGCAAGCAGCGATTCAAGAAGCTGGCTTTAAGTACATTGATATTGCATTACAGTTCCGTTCAGATATTCAAGCACAACTAAATGAAACCAGTGACAAATTAGGGAGCTTAAGTGAAACCCAAATTGGTTTAGAAGATCGTGTTAAACGAACAACCGTGGTTTCACCGGTAACTGGCACAATTCAAAAAATATATGTCAATACTGTAGGTGGTGTTATTCAACCAGGCATGCCACTTGTGGAAATTGTTCCTACGGAAGATACCTTGCTAATAGAAGCTAAAATAGCACCGCAAGATATTGGCTTTCTACGACCAAATCTACCTGCAATTATTAAGTTTAGTGCCTATGATTTTACTAGCTATGGTGGTTTGCATGGAACATTGGAAACAATCAGTGCAGATACAATCCAAGATAAAGAAGGCAATAGTTTCTATCAAGTCAGAATTCGTACTGATGCGAGTAGTTTAAAGGGACCTAATGGCGAAGCTTTACCGATTATACCCGGTATGACAGCCACCGTTGATATCATTACAGGAAAACGCTCTGTACTTGACTACCTTCTTAAACCAATACTCAAAGCGCGACATACCGCGTTAAGAGAATAATGAAGTGACTATGAAATATAAATTAAAAAAAATTACTCTTCTCATCGGTCTTCAATGTATGGCTGCGCCTGTAATGGCGCAATCATTGGAACAAGCTGTAGCTGAAACGCTCTCAAGTAATCCAGAGATTAAAAGTGCCTACAATGAGTTCCAAAGTAAGCATCAATTGATCAATGCTTCAAAAGGTGACTACCTACCAAGTGTCGATCTTGAAGCGGGTGTTGGCTATGACGATTATAAAGCGAAAAGCCCTTCTGGTGAATATAAACCTCGTAATGCGAAAATCAACATTCGACAGCTAATCTGGGATGGCTCGATTACGTACAACGATATTCAACGTAATAAGTCAGAAACAGAAGCAGAGCGTTATCAATTACTGTCTGATGCACAAGACAAAGCATTAAAAAGCACAGAAGCATATCTAAATGTGCTTCATGCTCAAGATGTACTCGCTTTGTCTGAATCAAACCTTAAAGTTCATCAAAAAATGTATTCAGACATTAAAAAACGTGCAGACTCAGGTATTGGATCAACAGCTGACTTAGCACAAGTCGAAGGCCGTTTAGCCAGTTCTAATACAAATCTACTGGCAGCACAAAGCAATTTGCAAGACAAGATCACCCAGTTTGTGCGTATCGTTGGCCAGTATCCTAAAGATCTTGTAAAGCCTGAAGTTGACGTGAACTACCTACCAAAATCATTAGATGATGCATTAGAAAAAGCGAAGAAAAATAACCCTGTGGTACACGTTGCCTCAAATGACATTGACGCTGCTGAATATCAGTACAAGCAAGCAAAAGGTACGTTCTACCCATCATTTAGTATAGAAGCATCACAAGAATGGGGAGATGACTTAAATGGCTCTGAAGGTAAAACTGATGAGCTAAAAGCCATGCTAAAAATGCGCTATAACCTGTATAACGGTGGCAGTGATGTAGCAAAATCTCGTCGTGCTGCATACCAAATTAACAAATCTAAAGACATTCGTGATCGTGCTCACCACATGTTAGAAGAAGGTACTCGCCTATCTTGGAGCGCACTAGATTTAGCGAAAAAACAAAAACTGTTCTTGCAAGAGCACGTTGATGCCTCTGCACGTACCGTTATCGCATATGAAAAACAGTTTAAAATTGGTCAGCGTACATTACTGGATGTACTCAACACCGAAAACGAATTATTTGAAGCACGTAAAGCTTATTTAGCAGCTGAATATGATGGTATTTTAGCAAAATACCGTGTTCTTAATGCAACCGGTCTAATCCTTGATGAGATGCGCGTTGAGATCCCAGAAACTTGGGCAAAGTCTGTTAAATAAAAGGATTAAAAATGAAATACGTAATCACGGTTTTACTGTCTTTTTCTTTATTTGGTTGTTCACTCTCTGTACCGCAGCCTCCTATTGCAAAGCAAACAAAAGATCTGTTTGACGCAGATAGTGATGGTGTGATCAATCAGCGTGACCGCTGTGCTGATACGCCTATAGATGCCGTCGTAGATAACGATGGCTGTCCTACATATGTTAAAAATTCAGAAGAGAATAATATTCACGTATTATTTGCTAATGACTCTGCAGAAATCCCTGAAAGCTATATGGAAAACATTAGCAATATGAGTGAATTTTTAGCCAAATACCCAAAAACACACATTGAACTAAAAGGGTATGCGAGTCCAGTTGGTAACGCGGCATACAATGTTGCGTTATCAAAGCGCCGTGCTGCAGCTATTCGACAAGCACTGATCACTGAAGGGGTTGCACCGTCTCGCATTAAAACTATTGGTTTTGGTGATAGCGATCCTGTGAAAGCGTCAGATGTTGAAGAAAGTAACGCACTTAGCCGTCGCGTTGTCGCTCAAGTTGTTGGATCTCAAGGTAACGTTGTGAAAGAATGGAGTATCTATACTGTTCGTGAAAATTAATAAATAGAATCCACGTTGAAAAAAATAATCTTCTGGGCTCTGTGTTTAGTCGTGGCAGTGAATGTATTCGCTGCCACGAACAAGCAACAGATCGCAAAAATAGAACACTTTTACGGAGAAAGAGCTGGGAAACGAGCGACTGCGTGGCGAGCACTCATCCAAAATTCACAACACTTAAGTGAACAGCAAAAACTGAAAGCTGTTAATAACTTTTTCAATCAATTTGTTTTTATAAGTGATGAGAAGTTATGGGGTAAAGAAGATTACTGGGCCACACCTTATGAATTTGTAGGTGCAGGTGCCGGTGATTGTGAAGATTTTAGTATCGCCAAATACCAAGCATTAAGAGAACTGGGTATTCCAGATAAAAAGCTGCGATTAATTTACGTAAAAGCTTTAGAACTGAATCAATTCCACATGGTTGTCGCTTACTACCCTACTCCCTCCTCTGTACCTCTAATTTTAGATAACTTAAAAGGTGAAATTTCACCTGCAACACAACGAAAAGATTTACTACCGATTTACAGCTTTAATGGTAGCAAGTTGTGGCTAATGAAAAATAGAGGGCAAAGTCAAATCGCAGGAAAAGCGTCACGTCTTAGCCTATGGAACGACCTCCGTGATCGTTCCAATAAAATAATACTACACCGCCCTAAAAATACTTATTAACGAGTGAACATCAATGACACTTTATCGACAGCTTTTACTATGGATGCTGGTTGTATTTTTCGCATTTATCAGTGCGGTCTTTGCAATCCAATTCAGTACTACAAAAGACTATCTTGTTCACCAGCAATCAACAGAGTTAACGAATGCAATAAGCTCTGTTGGTTTTGCCCTGTCTCCTTACCTTGAAAATAAAGACATGGTTGCTGCAGAATCAGTGATAAGCGCAACGTTTGACTCAAGTTTTTACAGTGAAGTTAAACTTGAGCTCTTAGATTCCGACAAGAAAATCGTTCGTCAGTATCCTCAGAAGGTTGCTGGTGTACCTAGCTGGTTCCAAAGCCTCATTAATATTGAACCGATCACGCAATCAACAACACTTGCAAGTGGTTGGATGCAACTTGCAAACCTTACAGTAACAAGTAGCCCAGCTACAGCTTACCAACAATTGTGGAAAGCTACCGTGCAGCTCATGCTAGGTTTCGTTATATGTTCAGTTTTAGGTGCAATCGTTTTATCGCTTGTTCTCAATAAAGTATTACAACCGTTAAAACAGATCCAAAATAGTGCAAAAGAGATGGCATCACAGCATTTCACATCTTCTCTTCCAATGCCTCTCACCCGCGATCTAGCTGATGTGGTTACCGCTTTTAACTCAATGAACCAACAACTTCAAAGTCACTTTGAACAGCAAGCACAAGAGGCAGACAACCTTCGTATTCGTGCTTATCAAGACCCTGTATCAGGTTTGGCTAACCGTAGTTATCTCCTATCAAAAATTAACACCTGGCTATCTCATAAACCAAGTGGCGGTATGGCGTTATTGAAAGCAGATGATATTGAAGATAGCTATACTCAATCCGGCTATGAAGCTGGTGACCAATTAGTTCAAAAAGTTTCTTCTCGCTTAAAAGAACTGTCGAATGACGATGTAACCATTGCACGTCTAAACCAATCAGAGTTTGCTTTAATATCTCCTAACGCGACCAAAGAAGAACTTATCGAAACTGGTCGAAAAATGCTTAACATGACTTCAGAACTTAATTCAGATCCATTAGGCATAGCACCATTACATGCTGCTGTCGGCATTGTGATTTGTTCAGACAATGAAACAATCTCTACATTATTAGCCAGTGCTGATAATGCGTTAAACAAAGCACGACAAGAGCCTAAAGAACCACTCGCGCTGATTGAATCTCATGAGAAGAAAGAAACGGCATCATTAGGTAAGCAACAATGGAAAGCACTGGTTGATGAAGCTATCGCCAATAAGCTTATCCACTTCACATTCCAAAAAGCGATCAATGTTGGCAATAAAATACTGCATAAAGAAGCTTTCGCTTACATTCAAAAAGACAACCAGCGCTTTAATGCCGGTCAATTTTTATCTGCGATAGAACAACTCAATGAAGGTGCTAATTTTGACCGCTACATCGTTGATGCATTATTTAGCGATATAGAGAGAAATCCAACCTCTGTTCCTATTGCGATTAACATTACACAAAGCAGTATTAACGATACGGGTTTCATTCGTTGGTTAAACAGCAAGCTCCAAAGTTCACAGCAAATTAAAGATCGTGTTTTATTCGAATTACCTGAAATTTGCTTTATTAAGCAAATTGACAATGTATCTTTACTGTGTGAAATCATTCATCAAAATGGCTTCCGCTTTGGTATTGATAATTACGGGCATAACTTTAGCTCAGCTGGTTATTTAAATCGTCTCCGCCCAAACTACGTTAAATTAGATTTTGCTTATACTTCACAACTCGATGATCAGATAAAAACGGATGTACTTCAATCTATCACACGTACGGCCAATAACCTTTCTGTCACCACAATTGCAACACGCGTAGAAACGGCTGAGCAAAAAGATAAATTAGCTGCGATGGATATCCTCGGGTTCCAAGGTTTTGTTACTGATCAATTGAATCACGAGAATTAAAATGAAAGATCCTTTACTTCAGTCACTCGTATATGTCAGCCGTTTTTATGGTCAAGCAAATTCACCAGATGCTCTCGTGGCAGATTTACCATTAACTGATGGTTTACTTTCTCCTTTTCTTCTTCCTCGCGCAGCAGAAAAAGCAGGACTGCAAGCCAAAGAAACAAAAATGGAATTGAAGAGTATCTCTTCTCTTCTATTTCCTGTCATCGCTCTACTTAAAGGTGGAGACGCATGTGTCGTTTTAAGTATTGATAAAGAAAAAGGTGAAGCCGAAGTTGTCCTGCCACAAAATGAAGGTAGTGAACAATGGATCAAATTGAATGAATTAAATGCGCAATACACGGGCCGGTTATTTTTAGTCAAAAAGCGCTTCCGCTACGATGAACGCTCGCCTGAAATTTTAAAAACGCGTGATGGCCACTGGTTTTGGAGTACCTTATGGGAATCTCGTAATATTTACCGTGATGTATTGATAGCCTCAATTCTTATCAATATATTTGCCATCGCCGCTCCCCTTTTCACTCGCTTAGTGTATGACAAAATTGTACCTAATTTAGCGTTTGATTCATTATGGGTGCTAGCCATTGGTATTACGGTTATTTTTGTCTTCGATTTGATATTAAAATTGCTGAGAAGCTATTTCATCGATCTTGCTGGTAAAAAATCAGATATATTAATATCAGCAAAAATATTTAGCCGTGTGATGGGTATTCGTATGGAAGCAAAACCAGCTTCTGTTGGTGCGTTTGCTCGCCACTTACAAGAGTTTGAATCTATTCGAGAGTTCTTTACCTCGGCAACCGTATCTTCATTAATCGATTTACCTTTTGCTCTGCTATTCCTACTGATCATCTACATAATGGCAGGGCCTTTAGCATTAGTACCTTTGATTGCTGTACTCATATTAGTGGCGTATAGCTTCTTTATCCAACGCCCACTTCGAAAAAGTATTGAAGAAGGCTCACGTCTTTCTTCGCAAAAACATGCCAACCTCATCGAAAGCCTATCAGGTTTAGAAACAGTTAAAATGTTTGGCGCACAAAGCCAATTCCAATACCGTTGGGAAGAAGCTGTCGCGCATATGTCTAACTGGAGTTTAAAATCACGTCGTTTAACAGACTCTGTACAAAATACCGCAGGTTTCTTACAGCAGTTCGTTTCTGTCGCAATGATTGTGGTAGGCGTGTATTTAATTGCCAATGGCGACCTCACTATGGGTGGTTTGATAGCCTCAACCATGTTAAGTGGACGTGCGGTTGGTCCAATGGTACAACTTGCCCTGCTTTCTACCCGTTATAACCAAGCAAAATCAGCAATGACGGTCATTGAACAATTGATGGCTATGCCACTAGAGCAAGAAGACGGCAAACGTTACATTCATCGCCCTGTTATTCGCGGAAAAATTGAATTTGATAATGTATCCTTTGCTTACCCCAATGCAACACATGCCGCGCTAAAAAATATTAACCTCACCATTAATCCTGGTGAAAAAGTGGCAATTATTGGTCGTATTGGTTCTGGTAAAACAAGCTTAGAACGTTTGTTAATGGGGCTATATAGACCAACAGAAGGTTCTGTTTTAATTGATGATACTGATATTAATCAACTTCATCATATTGATATCCGTAGGAATATTGGCTGTGTTCCACAAGATATCACATTATTCTTTGGCTCGATTCGTGACAATATTACATTGGGGCGCCCGTTAGCCAGTGATAATGAAATATTATTAGCAGCAGAGCGTGCTGGCGTGACAGCCTTTACACAACACGATGCCGCAGGTTTAGAAAAACAAATTGGTGAAGGTGGTCATGCTATTTCCGGTGGTCAACGACAAGCAATTGCGATTGCGCGTGCATTCTTATCTAACCCACCCGTTATGATTATGGATGAACCAACGAGTAGTATGGATAACCGCTCTGAAATGTATATAAAACGTCAACTGACTAATATGACCCCAGAAGAAACACTGATTTTAATCACTCATAAAACCAGTATGCTTGATATTGTTGATCGACTTATTGTTATGGAGCAAGGACGCATTGTCGCCGATGGTCCAAAAGATGCCGTGTTGAAGTCACTCCGTGAAGGTAATGTAAGCCAGCCAAAATCAGAGCAATAATAACCGTCATCTTGTTTAATTAAGTTACACATCAACGCCGATATCTTAATATAATAAAAAAGATATCGGCGTTTTTATTTATTAACAATTACTTAGTTGAAATTTCCCATACCGCAATACTGCCAGAAATTTCATTACCAATAATCACTAACGGCTTTTGAGTTGGGCTGTTTTTTGCTTCCACAAATGTCATGCCTTCAGGTGCCAAATCACCCGTGATCGCTTCACCTTCTACAACACCACGATTAATGAAATAATCGACATAATGCGCTTTACGTGGTTCTGTAATATCATAAACAACTACCCCACCCATGCGCTCTAAACCAACAAAAGCATATGTCTTGTCACCCACTTTTCCGACGGTTAACGCTTCAGGTTCAGCACCTTTAGCGTCAGAACGCGCATCACCTGCATTTTCATCTTCATCATTATTAAATGCTTTACCGTGAATTTTAGCGGTGAGTTGTCCAATCTCATCGCCCGAATCAAAAATCATCTTGCCTTGACTATCTAAAATAGAAAAAGAACGTCCGCCAAAGGTATATAGCTCTTCATACTTACCATCGCCATCTTTATCACCTAACTGAGGATTAACTTTAAGACGACCTATATCCGATTCATCATTTTTTAAATAATTAAAATTATCAGCAAGCATTAATTTTTTTGCGCGAATATCATTAACAAAAGACACACAGCCCTTTTTCTTGTCAAAATCTACTCCGCCTTGTGCTTTACATGATTCCTTATCTTTCGCATCAAAGAAATATTCGCGACCATCACCTTCATTTGCAATAACGACATAGTTGTTTCCATCTACACTATAACTTGCGAGAGTGTCAGGCTGGAACATGCCATAGAGTCCGGAATAAGTCTTCATATTAATGCCGCCATCTTTATCAGATGCATCCATTTTATATTTAGACCAATCTTTGAAACCTAGGCCTTTTAAAGTGAGTTTATTTGTCGCTAAATCAACAATAGCGATACCGTTATTTTCCTGCAACGACACATAAGCAGTTTTACTGTCTTTCGATATAGCGACATATTCAGGCTCTATGTCTTGGGCGACTGTTGTTATAATTTTCGAGCCCTTAATGGTTTGACCGCTAGGATTAGAAAAAACCATCCCTTGTTTTTCTAGTTCTGATTGTCTGCCATTAAAAGAAGTAAAGTCGAGTAATTCTGCTTTATCTGCCACTTTGCCATTATTAATACTAATAATACCAATAGAGCCTTCAGGATCGGTTAAGTAATCCCCTGATGGTTCACCCTCATTGGCGACGACAACTTTGGTTTCATCCGGTGTAAATGTCACCATATCTGGTAGATAACCCACTTCGACATTCTTAATAAATGCAGGTATGTCTTTACTTATGTCATAAAAAGCAATGACGCCTTTTTCACCTGTTTTATTAGCAGCCATAGCAACAGCAGCTAATCCTGATTTTTCAGCAATCGCAATACTATTCGCATTTCCTGCTGTATATTTATTTAAATCAATCGTATAGCTAGATTTTAAATTACTACCATTAACCACCCCTTCAGATGTTCGTTTGAGTTTTTTTAAGGGGGTATTAGCAATATCAACAATTTCTACCGTCGATGTCGAACCAGATCCATTAATTGCAAATATTCGTTTTTTGTTATTCTGGTACGCAACAATTTCAGCTGCACCTTCTGGCGATTCAGCATTAAGCAATGCACGTCCAATTAAATGTATATCAAATTGACTTTCAGCCTGAGCGTTAGAAAAAGGTATAGATAAAGACGAAATCAATAGCCCAGCAAATAATGGTTTTTTCACAGTTGATCCTTAACATTAATAAAAAACCACTACACTTTGGCAAACAAAAATGAAAATTTTACTACAATGGAAGGATGTTTTTATGACGAAGAGTAAAGGTGCAATATTCTCTAACATAATACTTATACTATTAAGTCATTAATTTAGTTATTAATTTTCTGACTAGCATGTAACTTAATAAAGGAATTATCATTAATACATTGCGCTATTTCATTGATTTAACTAAAATTCACTCATCGGA
The DNA here is from genome assembly GCF_003026755.1 of Photobacterium sp. GB-50. NCBI lineage: Bacteria > Pseudomonadati > Pseudomonadota > Gammaproteobacteria > Vibrionales > Vibrionaceae > Photobacterium > Photobacterium sp. GB-50. Next base: position 356,560 of record NZ_PYNX01000003.1, on the reverse strand, counting down.
TGAGTTAATTTATGCGACACAAAGCACGAAAAAGTTTGTGAAGATGTAATATCTCGCTAAAATACGTGCCCCCCTACAAGTGGGTTATATCAACGAAGGTTATGCTCTATGAAAGAAAAAGTAGTCGATTTTATCAAACGTAAGCGTGAAGACTTAGCGCATCACCAGTTTGAGTTTAAAGACTGGCTATCACCAACAATCCGAGATTACTGGGTTGAGTTCTTAAACAAAGCAAACAATAGCCAAATTGCTTCATGGGTTAAAGATCATAGCTTGGTTTCTGTCGCCAATGACAATGCTATAGAAGTTGAAAAGCCAGAACCTATTGAGATGCACCCTGAAGCTCAAAAGCTAATGAATACCTTAACTGCAACATTAGGTGAAGAAATTCATGTTGGGGAATGGTTAACAGTCGAGCAGTCACGTATTAACCATTTTGCTGATGTCACTGAAGATCACCAATGGATACATACTGATCCAGAGCGCGCACAAACAGAATCACCTTTTAAAACAACTATTGCTCATGGATTTTTAACACTGTCATTATTATCAGTATTAACAGATAGTGTCGATCCTAAAGATCAAAAATTTCCTACAGCCAAAATGACCGTGAATTATGGATTAAACCAAGTGCGCTTTCCATATCCTGTAAAATCAGGCGTAAATGTGCGTGCTCGTACTAAAATTCAATCCGTCACGCCAATTAAACGCGGCTTGGAAATTGTGCAAGAAATTACAGTTGAAATTGAAGGATGTCGTCGTCCTGGCTGTGTTGCTGAATCAGTTGTTCGCCTCTATTTCTAACAAATAAGAATAATAAGTCGCAAAGCCGAACATAATGTTCGGCTTTTTTATATAAAAATTAGCCTCGGAATAACGGTCATAATATGAACTCCATAAGCAACCTAACTTTCCATTAATGGCTCTTTATCGTAAATTTTTGCATGGTATGGTGAGAAGCTATCTCTACTATCGGTATATTAAAATGAAAAAGTGGTTTAAATTTCTTCCTCTTATTCTACTTGTGGGTTACTTCATCACTTATGATGTTGTTACACAAGTTGAAAGTACAACGCCCTCTGCACAAACCAGCCAGCAATAAATTTTCATCACGATTAGAGGCATGGTTTCAGCCATGCACTCATTTCAACTTTTTTAATTATTTGCTTTTCAGGTCAGTATTCTTTAACTACGCTTTATAGGGACAGGTTAGAAAATTAACATTTATGTTATCAACCTTACCTTTCAACAATAGCTATATGTTCTGACAACCTGCAATGTTATCCTAATTTTAAGCAATAAAACGCATTAAAATTCTCTATAGAGAAACATAAATATCATTCCCAAATCATATATTCTTCCAGTTTATAATATGTGATTTGGTTTTTTTTTAACTATTACTTTTATTACATTTAGCGATTTAAGCCAAACCTCACCTCCTTGTACAATAGAAACAGAATCTTCCTCTGCTTTACCTCAATAACGTTACCCTGTAAATTCACTATATTGTCTAGTCATTGTCAGGTCTGTTAAATGTCCGTAACAACACGTGTTTTTATTTCTCAATCAACACAACCTTGGTTTAACCTTGCTGTTGAAGACGCTATTTTCCGAAATATGCCAGCCAATCAGCAGGTTCTCTTTTTATGGCGCAATGCGGATACAGTTGTGATTGGTCGAGCTCAAAATCCATGGAAAGAATGTAACACTAGGAAAATGGAGCAGGATGAGATCACCCTCGCTCGTCGTCAAAGTGGTGGCGGTGCAGTCTTTCATGATTTGGGTAATACTAATTTCACTTTTATGGCAGGAAAACCAAAATATGATAAAAACGTCTCAACAGAGATCGTTTTATCAGCCTTAAAACAACTTGGAATAAACGCAGCAGCAACAGGTCGAAACGATCTCGTTGTATCAACAAAAGACGGTGATCGAAAGTTTTCAGGTTCTGCATATAGAGAGACAATGGATCGTGGGTTTCATCATGGCACTCTTCTTCTAAGTGCAGATCTGACACGTTTAGCTAACTATCTAAATCCTGATAAAAAGAAACTAGAGGCTAAAGGGATCACATCCGTCAGATCTCGCGTTATCAACCTAAATGAACTTCTTCCAAATATAGACCATAAAAGTGTATGTAAAGCGATTACAGCCTCTTTTTTTGCCCACTATGGTGAATGTGTAGATATTGAGTATATCTCACCAGAAAACCTGCCAGACTTACCTGGATTTAAAGAAAAATACCAACAACAAGCAAGTTGGAACTGGAACTTTGGCAATACGCCCCAGTTTATGCATTCTCTTGATGAGCGCTTTTCTTGGGGAGGCGTTGAACTTCATTTAGATGTTAAAAAAGGTCATATCATTTCTGTAAAAATGTTCACAGATAGCTTAGATCCTACACCTATTGAGCTAGTTGAAAAAACACTCTTTGGTCTTGAATATAATGCAGCCACTATAAGTAACGCCATATCAGAATTAACAGTAGAGCAGGAGCAATATAAAAACGAGCTGTTCGATATTAATACATGGCTTAAACAGGTTATTATCTAGTCATTAATAGCGGCTTTATTCTTTCATTAAATTTAGATATTTGCCGCTTATTAATTATCTTCCCAATTAACCAAGTAGCCTTGATTATATATCCCCTACTATAAGAAGGTGTATAGCTGATATTGCTAATAATAGATATATTAAAAAATAAAGAGGTAATGTGCAGCAACAACATCGCCTCTTTAATTTTTTAAATTTATCGCCTCAAAATTAACTAGTTATTGTCATCACAGCTATCACAACAAGGATTTAATATTCGTTCTTGGCAGTTAAAAGGTTCAATGTGAATAATGATATCAACCACTTCATCTAACACTTCGAGTAAATGCATTTTAAAATTTTCTGCAATCGTATGCGCTTTATCTACACTCATTTCAGGATCGACAAGTAAATGAAAATCTAACAAAATTGTACTGCCAGTACGACGACTACGAATGGCATGTACTTCTTTGATATCCCTTTCCTCTGCCGCGTATGCTTGAATTTTATTTTCAATTTCAGCGTCAGCTTTCGCTTCTGTAATTTCAAGTACCGCAGGCCATAAAATTTCAGCCGCTGCTTTTAAAATCATAGCCGTAACAATTAGCGCGGCAATTTGATCTAAATAATGCAGTTCAGGTACAAAATAATTAGCAATAACAGCAATAGCGACAGGAAGAGAGCTAAGAGCATCAGAGCGGTGGTGCCATGCATTGGCATATAATGCCCGACTATTAATTTCTTTTGCTTTCACTGCAGTCCAGCGATACAGCACTTCTTTGACGACAATTGAGGTAACTGCAGCTGCAAACGCCAGCATACCAGGATGACTATGTGATTGTTCACTAATAGACGTCAGTGATTCCCAGCCAATACCAATACCAACAAGAGCGAGTAATATACCAATAAATATATTGGTTAACGTTTCAAAACGCCCATGACCATAAGGGTGTTCTTTATCGGCAGGCGCCGTCCAATAACGCGATCCAATAAGTATTGCAGTATCTGTGACTAGATCAGAAAAACTATGTACACCATCAGCAATAAGTGCCTGACTTCCCGTCATTTTACCAATAGTAATTTTGATAAATGCGAGGCTAATATTGGCGATCGATCCTATCCATGTAACTTTTTGTATAACTTTTACTGCTGTTTTAGGCATAATTAACCAATTAAGTAACTATTATAAACCAACACATAATAGCGAATTTTGTTCATGAATGAGACAAATTTTCTTTAATCATACTAAGTTAAACACTCAATTGTTCACTTACTTTGATTTAGATAATGACAATTAATCAGCGTAAAAATAAATTAAATATTAGTTATCAATTGATTCTCTTAAAGTATTGTTTTCACTATGCCTAATTAACAAAATTATACATGTAACACACCGAATAATTCGCCCACAAACATTCCATAAACATATATTTTGACAAAAAACAACCTATTTACCATGCCTTTTTGAAATATTAATGAAACTATTCTTTGTTATATTTTATAAATCATATGATAAAAAATGTTGATAAAAGTAATAATTACCTTAAATATCATTTCAGATCACACTATCTATAAAAAATTTCAGGACTATATTTCATAATTTAGTTTTTTGTACATAATGAACATGTGAGTCAATATTTTATATTGATCAACATAAAGGACGTTTTATGAGAAATCTGGCAGATTTTATATATCAAATGGAAAGTGAATTGCAAAATTTCACTACTTGGGTACACGATTCAAGAGGACACTATAAAAAACTGCATATTTCTGATATTGATTGCAAAAATATAAGCTTAAGTGATTTTTTAGAAAATCAACTTAATGTTATTGTTGAAATTATCACAGACGATGGCACCAATTGCGCCTATTTACTGTTACCTGAAATCAACGTTGCAACCACTATCAACTTCGATAACGGAGATGTTATCTCTATTATCGATGCAAAAGCAGCATAAACACAGAAACAAATTAAACACGAACGATTAAGAAATACTACGGCTAGGCTTTCTTATTATTCACTCTAAAAAACAGATCATTTGATCTGTTTTTTTTTACCTGAACATTTTTCATCTTATTGTAAGAAGATTATTACATCTATATTCTTTTACCAAATTATTTATTGCGTTATTTGAGATTGGTCTCATCTTATCCATTAATTAGAATTTTCAGCATTTACAACTTTAAATAGATAAATTCTTAGCATTAATATCATCAATAACTTTCATTTCTCCCGTAGCACACGCTTGCATCCCATCATCCCATCCCATATTAAAGCGAGAGTCTGAACCATCTAATGTCGAGTCTTTCTTAAAACCAGCATTCGAATGACCTCTCTGAGCCAATACAGACTTGCAACCTTGGTTATAACCATAATAATAAATGCTATCGTGTTGAACATTACTGACATACTGTTCAGGTAAGAAACGTACTCCGTTATTAGCAGTATGAGTACAACCGAGCATCATAAGTGCGACAAATACTACAGTGATATTATTTTTCATTGAACGTCTCCTGTTAAATAATACTTCAGTAAATCAAGTTTGGCTCACTATCCAATAAATTGTTAATCGATTGTTGGTATTTTCACATGTCACATCACATTTAACGCAAAAAAAAGCTGCCCTTAAGACTCGCTTAAGGACAGCTTTACAACTCTACATTTTCCGATTAAGGCTCTTCAGCTATTGGTTTCGGTTGGTAATGTTCAGGTTTTAAGCCTAAATACTCTGGTAATAATGTACCGACAGAGATTGAAGACCAAGTACCCGTTAAGATACCGATAAACATCGCAATAGAAAATCCTTGTAGTGACGAACCGCCTAATAACCATAGTGAGCTTATAGTCATCAATGTGGTACCAGATGTCACCATAGTACGAGAGAACGTTGCAACAATCGCTTCATTGTTTGTCGTTTCAATATCTTGCTTAGGTTTCGCAATCAATAATTCACGAATGCGGTCAGCAATAACAATTGAGTCATTTAGCGAGTAACCTAGGATCGCTAGGATCGCAGCAAGTACTGTTAAATTAAATTCCATTTGCGTCATAGCAAAGAAACCAACAGCAAGAATAACGTCGTGTAATAACGCTAGTAATGCACCTGCAGCAAGACGCCATTCAAAACGGTAACTTAGATAACCTAAAATACATAGCATTGTTACTAATAGCGCTAAACCACCTTGCTCGGCCAACTCAGCACCAACTTGGGGACCAACAATACTGGTATTTAACACCTGTATATTGGCATGGAGCGGCGCAAGAACTTTTGTAATTTCTGGATAGTCAACACCTTTAGCTGGCGCTGCATAACGTAAAATCCAACGGCCCGGTTCATCTGCAGCAATAACAACAACATCTTGATTAAAGCCTGCATCCATTAATGGCTCAATTTCACTGTTTGTGATTTGGCTGTCCATTTGAATTTCACTAACAACACCGCCAGTAAAATCTAAACCCCAGTTAAGACCTCTTACACAAATAAAAGTAATAGAGATAACCATTAAGGCGATAGAGACAATACCTGTCATGTAACGCAATTTGGTTAAGTTTTTAATAATCCAATTTTTCATTGCGTTAAACCCTTACATTTCGACGCGAATCACGACCCCAAACCAAGTTAATAATGGCTCGAGAAGCGAAAATACCAGTAAACATACTTGTTAATAGACCAAGACCTAACGTCAATGCGAAGCCTTGAATTGGACCATTACCAATAGAGTAAAGCACAACAGCTGTGATCATTGTTGTGAAGTTAGCATCGAAAATAGTACCAAATGCACTGCTAAAACCACGGTCAATGGCTTGAGCCATGCTTCGACCATCACGGATCATATCGCGAATACGTTCAAATATAAGTACGTTGGTATCTACCGCCATACCGACGGTTAACACTAAACCAGCGATACCAGGTAAAGTTAATACCGCACCTGGAATCAACGCCAATAGACCAAATAGCATGATCATATTTGTAATAAGTGCAATGTTAGCAACCCAACCAAGACGACGGTACCACACAGCCATAAATAGCAGTGTTACACCCATACCTAGAGCAAGTGCAGCGAAACCATTTTTGATGTTTTCAGCACCCAATGTTGGACCAATAGTACGCTCTTCAACAATTGTTACAGGCGCAGTAAGCGAACCTGCACGTAGAAGTAAAGCAAGTTGCTGTGCATCTTCTAGTGAACCTGCCCCCGTAATACGGAAGCGACTACCTAATTGTGTTTGAATCGTTGCAACACTGATGATCTTATTAGTTTGTACCGTCTGACCTTGCGCATTACGGCTATATTCACTGTAAGACGTCGCCATTGGTTTACCCACATTCATACGTGAGAAATCAGACATGATCTTACCGCCAGCACTGTCCAGCGTAATATTTACTTCAGGCGTACCGTTTTCACCGAAACTTGCACGCGCATCAACAATGTGATCACCTGTAAGTACAGGCTTACGGCTAACACGAATAGGATTACCATTCTTATCAGGTAGAATCATTGTGCTACCTGTGCCTTCTTCTTTCACAGCATAGAAAGCAAGGCTTGCTGTTGCACCGATAACATTTTTCGCTGCCGCTGGATCTTGAACACCAGGAAGTTCAATACGAATACGGTTTTCACCTTGACGCTGAACAGATGCTTCCGTGATACCAAGCTCTTCAATACGACTACGCATTGTTTGTAAGTTCTGCTGAACGGTTAGGTTACGCAAATCTGTTTTCTCTTTCTCACTAATTGTAAGAAGAAGATTATCAGCAGAACCATTGGTAGCTTGCCATTGTGGGTACTGTTCCCGAATAAACTGGCGAACCTTATTATTTGCCGCCTCACTAGGCAAACGAACAATCACTTCATCCATACCTTTTAATTCAGCACGACCGCCACGAATATCTTCCTTACGGAAATTAACGCGTAAGTCATCCATTAATTGCTGAGCATGGTTTTTGTAAACTTGCTTAACATCAACATCTAAAAGAAATTGAACACCACCGCGAAGGTCAAGACCTAGCTTAATTGGTTCAAAGCCCATGTCTTGTAGCCACATTGGAGCTGCTGGTTCTAATGCTAACGTTAAACGTTTTTCACTTTTCAACAGTGTATCTAACGCCGCTTTAGTATCCGTTTGCTGTTTAGTGTTATCTAATACAACAATTGTTTTATCAGGCTTTTGTTCAATTTTTAGCGGTACAATATCATGTTCTTTTAACACCTTTTGAATTTCAAAAGGTGTCGGCATTGGACCGCCTTTATTGCTGATTTGTACAGCTTCATTGTCGCCATACCACGTTGGAATAGCGCTTAATAACATTATTAAAACTGTCACAATTAACACAACATATTTCCATGCTGCGTAATGATTCAGAATCTGTTTAGTATTCTTTTTTCTCATTATATTTAGCCATGTACCTTGCAACAGACAGCCTGTCGCAGTCGATAGAACACCTATAATTATACCTTTATCACAAGAGTTTGTTAAAGATACTCATAAATATGACCACTTTTAAAGGATCAATATAATTACAGATACGATAAATAGAACTTAATAATCAGACAATTATTAATATATTTTGAAAGGCTATTACTATTAGCTGAATCGTAATTTTCAACTAATAAATAATATTTTAGACAACTTGTAGTTGTTCGCCATATTGAGAGTAGATCAGATTTGTATCTTTCCAACCTGAAATACGTGATGAAGATGATTTAATTTTGAGTATCCACTCAACCGTTGGTGACAGAGGCTCTTGATAACCGAGGGTAAGTGGTACAGCAACAAGGATAGGAAGCTCAAATGCTAATCGATATTCAGGCGAGACTTCTTCAGGGTTAAGATGAAGCGCATTTAATAAACGGCTCGATGTCCCTAAAGCAATATTGTAATCGCTAAATTCAATACGATGTTGCTTATTCTTATCACTGCTTTTATTTGGCTTAGAAATTGGGAAATTCCAGACAAATTTTGAATTATTAACAGAAACAGGTAAACCAATACTGTTATTGCTTTGTGTTTGTGTTAATGGGTGTTTATTATCAGAAGAATGCTTAACCGTTTGATTTTTATTACAGTTAAATTTCGCAACATCTGAATTAAGGTTAACAGAGTGCGATTGAACAACCATTTCATTACATTGCTTAATCGTATTTTGCACGACATACTTTTGAACATTTTCGTTGATATGTGTAGATGCCGAAGCTAATGACGCAGCCCCTAAGCAAATACTTAATATCAAAAAACGAACAAAGGTCAGAAACATAATACCTAAAAATAGTGAACAAAAATAAGGTCATTGCAATGATAAGCGTCGATACTCATGGTGACAAGGAAATTATTCACAAAATCTTGTTATATTTTAATTTCTAGCGCTAAAATCAAATAGTTTCCTTCTTTGTTACTGATACTAATAAGTATTAAATAACAATAAGATATGGATATTTATTGAAAAGCACGTATTAAAAAACCGCAAAGCAAACTCTACGGCTATAAATTTTTATGCTGTTAATAACGCTTATAATCCGATAAAAATACCAGCAAGCGCCGCACTCATTAAGTTAGCTAATGTTGCCGCTAAAACGGCTTTAATACCTAATTTTGCAACATCACCACGACGCTCAGGTGCCATAACACCAATTGAACCAATTTGAATAGCAATAGAACCAATATTCGCAAAACCACATAATGCGAAAGTGATGATCACTTGGGTATGTTCAGATAACGTTTGTTTAACCGCTGCGAAGTCCATAAAGGCAACAAATTCATTTAGAATTAGCTTCTCACCAATAAAAGTACCTGCTTTCATCATTTCTGTCGCCGGTACACCGATAACAAAAGCAAGTGGCGAGAAAATATATCCCAAAATAGCTTGCATAGTTAGTGGCGTTGTAGCGAACCAATGCGATACCGAATCAAGACCAATCGTTGCCGTAATGCTTGCTAACCAATGCCCTACCCCTTCAAGGCCAGCATTCGCCATTGCGATCACACTAACAAAAGCAATAAGCATAGTACCAATCGCAACAGCTACTTTCATACCGTTCATTGCACCAGCAGCTAATGCATCAATAGCATTACTGTGCTCACTTTTTGCCATTTCGACCTCAGTTTGTTCCATTGGCGTTTCTTGTTCTGGTACAAGAATTTTAGCCATTAGTAAACCACCGGGTGCCGCCATAAAACTTGCTGCAATCAGATACTTAAGTTCAACACCTAATCCTGCATAGCCACCTAATACAGAACCCGCAACTGACGCCATACCACATGTCATTACCACGAAAAGTTCAGAGCGTGTCATTTTTGCAAGGAATGGACGAATAAGAAGAGGAGACTCACCTTGAGAAAGGAAGATATTACCTGTCGCAACCAAAGACTCTGCGCGACTGGTGCCTAATAGTTTTTGGATACCACCACCTAAAACTTTAATTACCCATTGCATAATACCGAAGTAATAAAGGAGAGAAATTAAAGCACTGATGAATATAACAAGAGGAAGAACACGAATAGCAAAAACAAAACCGCTTTTTTGGATATTAGCTAAATCACCGAAGACGAAATTGATACCAACATCAGCGAAACTAAGAAGACCAGCTACACCGTCACTCATTGCACCTAGCATCTTCTGACCAATGGGCACATATAGTACAAGAGCGGCAAAGCTCGCTTGTAAGAATAAAGCACCGCCAACGGTTCTCCAATTGATCGCCTTTCTATTATCAGAAAGCGCCACTGCGCATAGAACCAGTACTACGATACCGGCTAATGTAATTAACAACTGCATTATTTCGTCCTGCTGTTTTTTAAATGGGTGTCGAATAATGAAGGTATTGCTGTTTGCTGCCATTGAGTAACAATTACTTTTGGGGAAAAAGTAAAAAAGGTAGGATTAACGTAATACAACGCTAAAAATATGAATATGTTCGCCCAATAATACAACATACGAGTCACCTAAATTAACAAGCTACAAATAACGCCGGTCCAACTCCGTGGGTCGTTCACTTATCCCTGGTGACAGCTTGTAAAATAAGGTGGCTGAACTTAACTGTTCTGACCGAGGCGAGAGTATATAGAGATCTTGCTCACAATAACAATATCATTTTTCATAATTAGCATACTTCAAGGCCAAGTGAATACTATATAAGCAAATAATACCTTATATAAATCCTTTAACGCATAACTGTTGATTTATCGTACAGCGCACTCAATTGATAACAAAAAAGCCGAACACGATAAATGTTCGGCTTTTGGGAATATATTATTAGTGAGCAATGTTTACTTTGTAAGTGCTTCATTTAGCCATTGGTCGAAATGCGATTTCGGCATTGCGCCATTTAGCATATCAACCATCTTGCCTTCTTTAAACACCATGATTGTTGGAATACTACGGATACGATATTGAGCAGCGAGTGCTTGTTGTGCTTCAGTATCAATCTTCACACAACGTATTTGGCCATCACGCTCTTGAGATACGTCTGAAAATACAGGAGCAAATCCTACGCATGGATTACACCACGGTGCCCAGAAATCAACAACGACAGGCTTATCACTTTCTAATAGTGTAGAGAAATTATCGCTAGTACCTTCAATTGGCATGCCGTCGAATAATTTTTCCTTACATGAGCCGCAGCTTGCTTCATCATTTACGCGCTCAGAAGGTAAACGGTTCAGTGCTTTACAGTGTGGACAGCGTGTTGTGATTGTAGTCATTGTTATCATCCATCTTTAAACTTTATCTGTATTTACTGTAACGCTTACAGATAAAAAAGCAATATGATTCAACTTATTAGAGCAATAGCCTAAAACTATCAAAAGCCGAATGTCGCAAAAAAGATTGATAAAAAACTATTATATCGAACGCATACAAATGGGATGCAAACATCGCATCCCATTCAGTGTCACTTATTATTAGTTAATTATGATTACACTGCTTATTCTGGAACTCCCACAACTACAGTGACAATGTCACAATACGATTAGCGTTAATAACTTAACTGGTAATTAATGTAATAACCCTAACTCACGGGCTTCGGCAATGGTAAGCCCGCTCGCTTGAATATCACGGAGAAGCTCTATACGTCGTCTTGCTGCCGCTTGTTGTTTTTTACTCTCAGCAATATTGGTTGCCGACTCATCCTTGTGATCCCACTTAGATGATACGGAAGAAATTTCTGAAAAATCGATAGAGTTAATAGACACAACAACCTCCTAAAGTAACCTGTGTCATTATGATTTACTTAGTATCAGAGGTAATTAGAGGAGTTAAGCTGATAAATTTAACTTTGTGATCAAATCGATGTTCATGTAATAAAATTACAAAAACAACTGAAAATGACTAGTCAATAACGAATAACAAGCGTAGTAATAGAAGTTCTTGGCAAATAAAAAACGTTTAATATTTAGACATATTTGACCCAAGCTATTTATATATAAGCTTTAATTAATAAGGCATGAATATAACAACATTTTGTGTATATCTATTTATCAATAAAATGCGTCAACATTTTTGATTTAAGCTTATGATAAAAAAAATAACTGTTTTCTGTCAGTATGTTATGTCGCACTTTACACACTCACATTTAGTAATTTAACATTACATTATTCATACTATAGTTATGAGTATAAAAAGCGTAGCGTAATAAAAAAATTTAAAGGTTTTTATTATGAATACTCAATTATCTGAACTTGCACAACCTGGTGCTATTTCTAACCCTAATACTTTCGCTGAATACCTCACCTTTATTTTCAAAGAAAATATTGAAAATGATGACGTAACAAAAATCTTTGCCAAAATTCAAATTATTGAAAAATCCATCGCGCAAAAAGATCCTTCAGCTAACCTTTCTTTAACCATTGGTATTTCAAATAAAGGTTGGCCTACCGTTTTTCCTGATGTTCAAGCGCCATCTTTATTGCATGATTTCATTGCTATGACTGACGGCGAACGTAGTTTCCCAAGTACACCGGGAGATATTTTCATCATGATAAAATCTGAACGTATGGATATTAATTTTCAAGCTGCGAAATACATTGCCGCAGCGCTTCAACCTGTCGCTAATTTAATTGAAGATATTCAAGGCTTTAAATATCTAGACAACCGCGACATGATCGACTTTGTTGATGGAACTGAAAACCCAAAAAATGAAGCTCGTTTTAATGCCGTATTAGTTGATAATGACCGTGATATCCATCAAGGCGGGACTTACTTAACCGTACAACGCTATGTAGATCGTCAAGGCTTATGGGATAAACAAACCACAGAATACCAAGAGCAAGTTATTGGTCGTACCAAGCTTGATGATATTGAACTTGATGATGATCAAAAACCCGCTTGGGCGCACAATAATAAGAGTAAAGTTATTATTGATGACCAAGAAATTAAAATGCTACGTCAGAACCGTCCATTTGGTAATGCTATGGAACATGGCACTATGTTTGTCGGGTTTGCCGCCTCACCTGAAATTCTAGATATCTCATTGAAGCAAATGATTTATGCTGATGAAAATGGTAACTACGATCGCTTACTGGATTTTGTGGAAGCAAAAACAGGTACTCACTACTTTGTACCTTCACAAACACTAATGAATACTTTCGCCGGTTAATCTATCGCCTCAGCAATGTGCCTACAAATGAAAATTTGTGGGCATTTTTTTGTTAAAAATCATAAAGAAATAAAAATGTAATTTATTTTTAACTTAACCAATTGAAAAATAACAAATACATTTTATTTTACAGAATATTTTCTTGATTCCTCACACGTTCTGTTGTCCCCTATACACTTAATAATTAATTCTATCTTTTTATTTATATATACGAAGAGTATTTCTGGGGGCAAGAATGCGCAAAACCCTTTTAACCCGAGTATCACTAGCAAGTCTTATTGCTACCGTTGCGGGTTGTTCATCAACACCACCGCCGCCAGCTCCAAAAGTTGAAAAAAGTTTCAAAACGATAGCTAGCCAATTTATGACTTCTGATGCAACACGTAGCCAAGGTACAGTTGTTGATAAAGGTATGTTTTACCCTAAAGAAACCTTCTCTCTAAGTTATCGTTATTGCTCTGCAAGTGCCGAACAAGCGAAACAAGATATTGATCAATTTTATCAATTAGCAAAAAAAACATGTAAAGCTAACTCTGGCACCATGATCAACCAAGATACTGATGCCTGGTGTGTGAGTCACCCTAATACGCCTGATGAAACACCTATTTTCTCAGCACGAATTACGTCAACAGATCTATGGGCTGATGTTTGTCCTACAGGGCCATTTGTTACAATGCGTGTCATTGAAAATAAAGACGTCAATGAAGCCGCTTGGATTGATGGCGCTAAACTTCTTGGTTATCAACCCTATTCTGTACATAGAAAAATTGTCCCATCAAACCAATCTCAAGCAGCACTGTTTAATGAGAAAGAAACACCTGCACCGGAACAAGAACCTTGGACTGAAGAAACCGGCTTTATTGCGACACACGTAGGTGAAACTGTGTGTATGTATAAGAAGACCAAAGACGAAGCTTATGGTGTGACCTACAAAGGTAAAATCCAAAGTGTAAATGACAACCGCGTTAGTGTATTAGCGACTGAAAAGTTAAAAGGCGATATTCGTATTGCACCTGAAATTGATCCACTACCTTGGTATAAAGAAGCGGTAATTGAAGCAGATGCACGTTCTTGGTTTATTTGTCAGTAAATAGTATTACTCTCTTTAAAAAATAACAAAGCCCAGCATAATCTCATCGTTATGCTGGGCTCTTTATTTATCTTACGCATGAATAGCATAAAATCATTAACTGTAAGTCTCAAAAAAATCTAACGTATCGTCTAATGCCTGATTACGTAAGCAATCTTTTTCCATTAACAATTCATGTCGAGCATGTGGGATCACTTTCATTTCACACTCTGCACATTTTGCGTAAAAAAGATGATGAGAATTATTATCTACAACGGTATCGTCGCCTGCCTGCAACAATAAAATGGGCGTATGGATATGTTCCACATCCCGAATACAGCTTTTCGCGGCAGCTAATGCTTGCCATACCCATCGTGCACTAGGACCACCAACACGCAGTTCTGGGTGGCACTGATACAAATGCTTCGCCCAAACGTAACGTATTTGACTTTGGCATTGATCATTTTTTTCAAAAGGTGCTTCGTGATACGGCTTATATCCAAACACATAAGACGGCTGTGTTTGATAATGCTCGATAATTTTAGCGATTGAAGATGCGACTAATTTAAGGGGGACAGGAAGATTGATACCAAACATAGGTGCATTAAGAACAACGGCATTAAAATGAGTCTGATAATGCTCTAAATATAAGGTTGCTACCGCACCACCCATTGAATGAGCTAATAAAAACCGTTGTCTGTATGTTTGTTTTCCAACGACATTTGTAATAAATGAATGAAGATCTGACACATAATCATCAAAACAAATCACATGTCCAAGTTCACTATCGTTAGTTAATCGTCCTGATGCGCCTTGACCGCGATGATCGTAGGCATACACGTCATAACCTTTACGAGATAACTCATAACATAACTCCTGATATTTCCAGAAGCTCTCATTACGCCCATTAACAATGACCACACAACGTTCATTTTGAGGATGTCGAATACTTATCCATCGGATCGGTATTCCATCAACACCTTTAAATTCGCCTTGCTCCCTCTTCTGCCACATATAATGGACTTCACTCGCCATTAATTGTGTAAAAACCGACTCCTTGGTAACAAAATCCCTCTCACAATTTTGTTTAACCATGACAACTTCTTATAATTATTATACAAACTTACATAAATCGCTGACTTCTTCTCCCACTAAATGGGATGCATTACAATGAGGTTCATCAATATCAATATAACGACCCACAGTGTTTAAAAAATACTTACCTGATTGATAACCAAGCCTATAATCTTCTTCTAAAGATGGCATATCACTACCAATCATTTTTGATTTTAGTGCTTTTTGCGGATGAATCTCATAAATAGTAACATCATCAGGTGGATTACTAAGAAACTCTTGTGTTTTTCTATAGTTATCTTCGTGCTCTAACAACATCTCAATCATACCTGCGGCTTTTGATTGGCCTAACGCACGACGAATATTACTCATCCAACAATGATCAAATGATGTATCAATAGGCACAGTGCGGATCACCACAATATGACGATAACCGCGCTCATAAGCTTCTTGAACAGGAATGGGGGCAGA
The DNA here is from genome assembly GCF_003026755.1 of Photobacterium sp. GB-50. Taxonomy (NCBI): domain Bacteria; kingdom Pseudomonadati; phylum Pseudomonadota; class Gammaproteobacteria; order Vibrionales; family Vibrionaceae; genus Photobacterium; species Photobacterium sp. GB-50. Next base: position 340,821 of record NZ_PYNX01000003.1, on the reverse strand, counting down.
TAAGCCACCATCAACCCAATATTCATTTTGTGAGTAAATGGGTTGTCGATTTAAAACAGGGATCGCGCATGAAGCTTTTAATGCCAAAGACCAATTATCCGTATTTAAATTAAAATACGCCGCTTGATGACTCACCGTATTACTTGCTGATGCGAGTACAGTTCGATTACGCATATTCTGTCGGCCTTGATGCCAATCAAGCTCAAAGCGTGTCTGGGTTTGCTGCATTAACCAATCAAGATCAAGCCCTTCACGACCAAACAAAAAACGATATACGTCAAAGAAATGGTGATTCGTTGTTGCTTCTGTGATCACCTTAAAAGCATGTTTCTTTTGACCACAGATATAAGACGCTAAATTAAGCGATCCTGCAGACGTACCAATCATTAGTGAGAACGGATTAAAATCCTGATCTAAAAATGAATCCAATACCCCTGCGGTGAAAATCCCTCTTTGGCCTCCACCTTCCGTGACAAGTGCTATCTTAGATACGTCCTGAGGCTTATGGGACAATGCGTCATAATTTTGTACCGCATAAGATACATGCTTACCTGTCATGTTACTCTCTCAAGATTACTGCATACTTTGATGCATATTCATCATACAAATATCGCAAGGCATACTATCAAATAGGGGTCTAATGTCTAATAAAAAACGATCAATATTTGATTGTAAAAATATACGCTCTAATTTCTAAACATTAACAGCTTGAACTTTAGGTTTTATGTGATTATACAAGTTAATATTATCAGAGAATATTTAACTCGTTATTCAACATTACCTCATATAAGGCTTAAATAACGCATGAACATTCACTCTTGCTTTAAGCTTGGCTGCCAACAAATATAAACCACCCAATTTACGGTGTAAAAAAATAGCATCTGCGGGCGGTGTATGCCAATAACCACTATTCATACTCAAGGCACTACCGGCATCGCGAATGCGTTTCCCCATCTCTGTTGCACCAAAATCATACACACCATCAAAGGCTAATGGCTCACAAGCTTCTACACACAAATTCACGACTGCTTGTTGTGCGACATCTTCAATGTGCTGATGGAAAAAGCCTATTTGTTTTAACGCGTTAAGCATAGATCCCCGATCATTTTTCACCGCACCAGTCATCAATTGGCGATAGCCTTCAGAGACGTGCTCGGGATATTCACGCGTGGCGCCGAAATCAAGCAAGATAAACTGATTCGTTGTGAGGTTATAACGATAGTTAGCAAAATTCGGGTCGGTTTGCACCAATCGAAATTCAAACACTTCTTTGAACAATAAGGTAAAGGCTAATGCCATCACCTCATCACGTACCGCTTGGGATTGCTTAGCCAGTTGCTCTATTTCTATGCCTTCGACAAAACTCATCGCAAGGATCGTTTCACATGTTAAATCATCGTATATATCAGGGATCAAAAAGCGGGCATCATCAGAAAGTAACTGGCGAAACTGTTTAAGATATTGTGCTTCTTTCTGATAATTAGCTTCGGCATGTAACTGTTTTTTCGCCTCGTCTAATAACTCTGACACATCAATAGACTTAGGGATCAATCCTGATACATTTAGTAAGGTTGAAACATTATGTACATCGCTATCAATACTTTCTCCAATACCTGGATACTGTATCTTTAAAGCAATATCTCGACCGTCTTTGGTTTTTGCTCTATGAACTTGTCCTATTGATGCTGCAGCAACAGGGTAAAACGAAAACTGAGCAAATTTGTCTTGCCAATCTTCCCCCCAGTTAGCAATGAGCACATGATTCAATTGGCTAATAGGCATAGGTTTAGCATCAGCTTGCAAACGAGATAGCAGTTCAGTTAATTCTTTCGGGAGTAAATCACCAGCATCCATCGATAAAAGTTGACCTACTTTCATCGCAGCACCACGTAACTGTGCTAATTGATCAGCCACACGTTGAGCATTTTTCGGCGTTAAGAGCAACTCACTGGCTTTAGGACGATGTCCTGACGCTAACTGTTTCACCCCTTCAGCAACCATGCCCGTTGCGACTCTTGACGCCAGTGAGCCTAATTTCGATAGTCGTGATAATCGCCCTTTAGGCACTTTTGAATACTGATGTGGATCTTTCATGCTTAAACCTTATCTTACGATGATGTGTAACAACGTCATTACTGGCGATTAAACACGCCTTTTCTTTATAGTGAATTAATATGGCGTAAATAATACTCGGCTTGCTCTACAATAACAGATTGCTCATTATCATCTAATTTATCCCAATGACTAAATAGCATACCTACACGAGGATTGTTTGCTAATAACCCTCTATGTTTATCCATAAAACGCCAATATAAACTATTAAATGGACAAGCATTCAGCCCTGTTTTCTTTTTAACCTCATACTGGCATGATGAGCAATAATCGCTCATTTTATTAATGTATGCCCCACTTGAAGCATAAGGCTTTGTTGCAACCACACCACCATCGGCAAACAGCGCCATACCTAGCGTGTTGGGCTTTTCTACCCACTCAACCGCATCAATATAAATACCTAAATACCACTGTTCGACTTCACTCGGCGCAATCCCCGTTAATAAACAAAAATTACCCGTGACCATTAAACGCTGAATATGATGAGCGTAGCTATAATCAAGCGACTGCTTAATCGCATGATGCATACACTGCATATTGGTTTTTGCATTCCAGAAAAAATCAGGTAACGAGCCGCTAGCTTCTAACGTGTTCTCTTTTCCGTAATGGGGCATATTTACCCAATAAATAGCGCGAATAAATTCACGCCAGCCTAGTATCTGACGAACAAACCCTTCAACTTGGGCAATATCAATTTTTGAATCTGGCTGAGAGTAAGCATCAATAGCCGCTTGGATCACTTGCATGGGATGCAACATTTTCGCATTCAAAGCAAAAGATAAACGAGAATGGTATAAGCTCCATGCTGACTCACTTCTCGTGGTCATCGCATCTTGAAAGCGTCCAAACAAAGGCAATAAATCACGGCAAAAGTAAATCAGTAGCGCTTGTGATTGTTTACGGTTTGTTGGCCAAAGTAACTGCTCACAAGATTGACCGATTGTGTTGATACCGTATTTTTCGAGTCGTTTAGAAATAGCACTAACATCATTACTAAACATTAACGGTTGAGGAATAGCTTCAATATCAACAGCCTTTAACTTATTTCGATTTGCGCCATCATAATTCCATTTACCACCTTGAGGCTTTCCTTCAACCATTAATACATCAAATCGTTTCCGCATAGCGCGATAAAAATGCTCCATACGGTGATGTTTGTTTGGTGTTATATACTGCTCAAGTTCGGCCAATGTCAGTAAGAAATGCTCGCTATCACATGCTTGAACGGTTACATCAGGAATCTTTAACGTCGCTAACTGTTGCGATAATCGGTATTCGTCTGGTTGTTGATATTCAAATGCTTGGCAATGATATTGCTGACAAAGTGAAATAATTAAATCAGGTAAATCATGATAGGTATGAGTATCGTCTAATGTTAAATGTAAAACCTCATGTCCTGCTTGTTGCAGCGCAATCGCAAAATTTTCCATCGCAGCAAAAAATGCACAGATCTTTTGATGGTGGTGAGTAACATAGTTGGTTTCTTGCTTTAGCTCTGCAATAACATACAGCACATGTTCATTGGGTTGTTGATACCAATGATGACTCGCATTGAGTTGATCGCCTAAAATAAAACGAAGAGTTGTATAGCGCGATTGCATGATTATCCTCTACCACTCATTGGCCAATCATCAATATTTACGCTGTCTAAGGTATTAAGATTTTCATCCCCTCGCCAATGGCGAATAAAATGCTGATTAGGATCAAATATTCGTGTTTGTTTTTCTAAGTCAAACCAACGTTTTTCACGACTGTCTGTTCCAACACCTGCAATATATTGCCAATTGCCCCAGTTTGCCGCGACATCATGATCAATCAGCTGTTGTTCAAAATAAGCTGCACCGTAGCGCCAATCAACAGATAGCTCATTAACCAAACAACTTGCAACTATTTGGCGCCCACGATTAGACATATAGCCCGTTTGGTTTAACTGTTTCATAAACGCATTAACAATAGGATATGGTGTTGAGCCCTCACACCATTGTTTAAAACGAGTTGGATAAAAACTGCTTAATAAACGTTTATTTTGCACGCCACTGAAACGATACAGATCTCGCCCAACAGCATGGGCATGCCATTGAAAAAACTCACGCCATAACAACTCAAAGAAGATCCAGTAGGTTGATGAATTTTTCTCTTTGTATTTTTCATAATCTAGCAAGGTAGCCATAATCATTTTGGCGGATAGTGCACCACACGCTAACCACGGTGAAAATTTGGTTGAGTTATCCCAACCCTCTATGGCATTACGCGTCTCTTTATAACTAGACGGTAAACGAGAAGAAAAGTATTGCTGTAAATGCATCAGTGCTGCATTTTCACCACCATGCCACTCCACCTGATCATTATCTAAAATGGGAACATTTCGAATATCTAAATATCCAGAACAATATACATTGGGTTGTGGCGGTAAATAATCAGGCACAGGTAGGGACGAAAAAACAGTGACGCTTTGCTCTATCTGTTTACGAAATTTTGAAAATCTATTTGGCATATCTGAAAGAGGAAACGGCAGTTGATTTTGTGAATACAACGTATGCGTATCGACTTCTACAAATTGAAAATGGGGGTAACATTGTTTTAGGTAATGCCATTGCTGTTGTTCATACCAGCCGCAGTGACGACTCCGATAGATAAGGTTAATACCGTATTGTTCTATTAATTTAGGCATAAAAACCATAGGATCGGCTTGCATCACTAATAAACGCTGACCCAATGTGGCTAAATTAGATTGCAGTGCTTGTAGCGATTGCAGCAGGAAGCGATGGCGAATGGCTCCCACCGAGACAAGTTGATAACGATTAAATTGCTGCTTTTGTGGCTCCATAAAATAAATACACAGCAAGTTGTCACAATACTCGTAAGCTTGATGAAGTATAGGGTTATCGTGTAAACGTAGATCATTGGTAAACCAATAAAGAGCTTTTACCGCCATAAATTATATGCCTTATTTTTTATCGACTCTTCATTTACGATACGAATAGGCATAACGATCGATTTTTATTCTTGCTGTCAAGAAATTTAGGCAATAAAAAAGCCAGTATTATTAACAAGAAAGGTAATAATACTGGCTGAAAATGTAATTAGTCGTTAATCAAATTCTGGCTGATTACGGTTTTTAAAATTCACCAATAATCCCATCACCAGTACCACAACCGTCACTATTAAAATAGACTGGAATACGTGGTGATATTGCGCAGCAGAAGTAATTAAATCAATGGCATCACCTTTTGGTGTATTGGTTGATGTTAACTCAGCAATGTTTGCTGCTAAATAGTTTGCTACCGAACCACCCATTAACATGTAAATACCCGCAACCGTACCTGTTGCTCCTTGCGGATTCATACGCGTAATTGCAGCTAACGCGACAGGGTCAATAAATAGCTCAGCAATACCAATGAAAAACAAACCAATAAATAGCCATAGGAATGTTGTATGACCTGTTGCCATTGCTAACTTAGAAGACAACGTAATCAAACTAAAGCCCGCAGTTAAGAGAAACAAACCCATGTTTAATTTAGTTAATGTACGAACAGAGATCTGACGTGTCGATAATACTTTCCACAACCATGTCACCGCAGCACCACCCACAATAACGGCTACAGGATTCACCGATTGGAAGAAAGCTGTTGGAATATGGTAACCAAAAATATCAGTATCAATATTACGCTCGATGAATAAGCTGATTGAACTGCCACCTTGCTGATCAAATGCCCAAAACACCATACCAAAAATCATAAAGTACATAATTGAGTGAAGTTTCTTGCGATCTTCAGCATCACTCTTACGGTATAAACGCAGCATTTGTAGTGCTGAAAATGCAAGGATCACGGCAAGAATGTAACCGGCTAATAAATCTTTAAGTACAAATACAAGACCTATCGCGGCAGCAACGACACCGAGAATGATTAAGAACCAGTGACTAATACCTGCTGTTTTTTGTGTTAACGCCGCTTTATTGGCTTTTTGTACATGGGCAAAGTTTTTACGGCCCGTACTAAAAATGATTAAGCCAATAAACATACCAATACCTGCAAGAGCAAAGCCCACATGCCATCCCCAACGGCTTGCAGCATACCCACAGAAAATTGGCGCTAAAGCAGAACCAATGTTACCGCCTATATAGGATATAGAAAATCCTGATTCACGTGCGCTTTCATGACCTTTATATAACTCACCCAATAAACAGCTTGAGTTAGTTTTAAAAAAGCCATAACCACAAATAATTAATGCTAACGCAGAATACAAGGTCGTATGATCGTTACTCGGAATACTTAATACAATGTGGCCAGCAACCATCAGTGAGCCACCAATAACAACAGCCCAGTAATTACCCAAATAACGGTCTGCTAAATAACCCCCTAAAATGGGTGTCACATAAACTAAAGATGTATATGCACCATATAGAGCATAAGCATGTTCATCTGACATTAAGAGTTTTTGGGTTAAAAATAGAATTAATAGCGAACGCATGCCGTAGTAGCTAAAAAATTCCCACATTTGTATTGCGATGAGGTGAAAAAGCCCTTTAGGCTGAGAGGATAATTGCATATTGATTCCTGTAAAAAGGCCCGTTTAGCTAACGGTTGTCATTCTTATGGGTGTGTTTATACCTAGGGTATTTAAGAATGAAAATACACTGAACTTCTCTAAGCTCAAGCATATTCTTACCCCATATTTAGTATCTTACTTTTCATAGTTTTAGACATTTAATCATTGCTTCACTAGAAATAGATTATTCCATTTACAAGCAGTAAACAAACATCATTCCATTTTTAGTTCTAACAAAGCATCAATTTTGAAAAAAACTAAGTATTCATAAGGTTATGTTAAAAACACGTCACTAAACTAAAATCTTCAGTAGAGCTATATAACAAAAATCACAACATTAATGTAACAAAAAAGCCGTAACAATCGCTGCTACGGCTTTAATAAAAGAAACAGTTAGAACACGTTATAGCGTTAAATCTAACTCATTATGAATTAATACGATGCATTGAGAAGCAAATAACATCTTAGGACCTAAGCTAATCTTCTGCGCGCCTAAGCGTTTTAAGCTATTATAACTTTTCTTCGGCATTGGCATGTGATCGGTTAATAAGAAACAAGGGTTCGCAGCAAGTTCAATATCGCGAACAAAATCCCCTTTCTTATCTAACATGTATAATTGGTAGTCTTCAGCAAGTTCAACTATCAGCTTTTCAAAACTGATCGTACGAACTGTGATCCCCGGTTCTACATTACGACATTGCTCTTTACCCATGCCTAATGATTTATCAAGCGCATGAGTAATCTTATCTAACCATGCTTGCTCATGAAAACCCGTTAAATTAGTAATATCATTTGAATTAAAGCTAATGGTACGAGAAAAGTCTTGCGTACTTTCAAGCACTAAATGCACCATAATATCTTCGCGGTGAGACTGCGCCACAAAAATAGCATTCATTAAAACGTGAGCCAAAATTTCAGTGTGAGCATCTTGACCCACAGATGCTAATAGCATTTTACTGTCGGTGGGTGCAGAACGGGCTCTTAATACGAAAGCACGCATAGTTAATATCCTAGAAGTTGAAAGTGACACCAGCATCGCTACACATAGGTATATACCAATCATATACCTACAGCGAGCGCAGTATTATCCCCGCTTTTCATCAATATGTAACCCCCATTGATCAGATTCCTATTTTTAAGCGTATTAAGTTAATCAATCAATGACGACTAGGTAATATGAACACTATCACTCGATTACCCTCCCACACACTTGGCTATCTAGGTCTTATTCCTTTTGCCCTAAGTGCACTCGCTATCAGCCTTGAGATACGTATTTTTAACACTTCCGCTTTGCTCATTTTCGTCAGTTACAGTGCCATTATTCTTAGTTTTCTTTCTGGTGTTATGTGGGGAAACAGCCTTAATCATAACGAAACTTCAACCTGTATATATCCTCTACTCTTAAGTAATCTTTTTGCGCTACTGGCTTGGTTTTCACTTTTATACTCAACGAGTAACTACACTTGGGCTCTTGTTGCATTAATGCTGGGGTTTATCTGTATTCGTATCGCCGAGATAAAATTTAACTCCGCTCATCAAGATGAGTATTATCAACAATTACGTAATCGTCTAACTACTTTTGTTTGCGGATTACATGCGGTTGTATTTGCAATCACATAACCAGGGAATATGAAAAATGGAAAAGATGATCATCTTTTATGATGGAAGTTGCCCACTTTGCGTCGCTGAAATGAAACAACTTCGACAACTTAATAAACATCAAAAATTACAATTTGAAGATATTCTTGCGCCTGATTTTATCCAACGCTTTCCTGATATATCAAAAGAAAAAGCCAGCACTGTTTTACACGGTTTACTCTCATCTCAAATAGGCGCAGAACAACAGCTTTTACTTGGTCTTGATGTCACTTATAAAGCATGGAACCTGGTTGGTAAAAAGAAATGGTTAAAGATACTCAGGCTTCCTGTGATACGTATCGTTGCAGATAAAGCATACTTATTTTTTGCCAGAAACCGTTATCATATTTCCTATTTATTAACCGGAAAATCCCGTTGTAATAGCTGTTCAATTGATTAATAGACGTCAGCTAAGCTAAATGTTTAACACTATGCTCAATCACGATCTTACTTTTCTATTAGGTTATTTATCTTTTGATAAATCAGTGGAATGAGCCCAATACGACATCCATAACTTAACATCACGGTTGACTATATTCAGCCGCAACTCTTTATTAATATACGCTAGAGTTTTAGTTCTTGTACTAAGTACAAAAAACAATTATTCCCAAAAAAATTAAAATCAATACAAGCCTAACATTTAGAATAAAACGCCATCAATCAGACTACACACAGTCATAAAAATGACAATTTTAATTCTTTTAAGTGATACCTCTAATTTTTGTATTTATTTACGTGCATATATATAAAACACTATTTACACTCGCCGCACTTTCTAACACCTCATTTTCTGAGACAACAATGCAACTATCACTGAAACAAAAGCTGATCAGCGCGAGCTTGTCTGCTGTTGTCCTTATGGCAACAGTATTAACTTGGCTTGCTGCCAGTAATTTACAACAACAAACAAATGAAAATATCTTAGATCGCGTACAAAGCGTAGCAACCACAGCTACCAGCGGTATTGAAGATTGGATTAATATCCGTCGCAGTATTACCTCTTCAGTAAAAGAACCCTATCAAAAAGCAGATCTTGTGCCTTTCCTTCAACAAGCACGCGATGCTGGCGGTTTTGACGATATTTACTACGGCACCGTTGCAGGACAAATGCTGCGTTCACACCCAGAACGTAACCGTGCTGATTACGATCCTCGTACTCGCCCTTGGTACGGTGATGCCGTTAACAGCAATAAACAAGTGATCACCACCGCTTATCAAGACGCTATTACTAACGCCCTTTTAGTGACGATTGCCGAGCCTATTCGACATAGCGGCGCACTTGCCGGTGTTATCGGTGCCGACGTATTAATTGATCAACTCATTAACGATGTGATCAGTTTGAACGTTGGTGATAATGCTCATGCTATGTTAATCGATAAAAAGAATGGAACTTTCCTTGCTCATTCTGATAAGTCACTGTTATTGAAACCGATTGCTAATTATAGCAATCAGTTAAACATGGGTAACATTGAACAAAGTGCCAATACAAACCGCTTAGAGCAGATCTCAATCAAAGGGGTAGATAAGCTATTTTACTTTGCAAATATCCCAAATAGTGATTGGATATTTGGCCTTGAAATGGATAAATCGACAGAAGAAGCCAGCTACTATTCACTATTAACAGAGTTAATCATCACCGCTATTGTGATCACTTTGATCGTGGTTATGGCGGTAGCGTGGTTAGTAAACTATCTTCTTCGCGATCTTAACCGTGTATCTAAAGCACTGGCTGAAATTGCAAATGGTGAAGGTGATTTAACACAACGTTTAGAACCAAGAAGCCAAGACGAAGTGGGTAAGCTTGCACTAAATTTCAACCAGTTTGTCGGTAACATGCACCAAATGGTGACTCGATTACGTCATGTTTCAGAATCACTTAATCATCAATCTCATATAACCGCTTCACAAGCCGAAGAGCGCAGCACTCGTATTCAGCATCAGCAAGATGAAATTAATATGGTCGCAACAGCAATCAATGAAATGGCAGCCGCCACACAAGAGATTGCTGCCAACGCAGAAAACACAGCAAGAACATCAGAGCAAACGGTAACCGCTTCTAATCACGGTGCAACACAGGTCAACCAAAGCCAACAATCCATCAGCACATTAGCGCAAGAAGTGGATACGGCAACATCTGTGATCAGTGAGCTAAATCACCATGCTCAAAGCATTACAACTATCCTATCTACAATTCAAGGGATTGCTGAACAAACCAACTTATTGGCATTAAATGCCGCGATTGAAGCAGCCCGAGCTGGTGAGCAAGGTCGAGGGTTTGCTGTTGTTGCAGATGAGGTACGTGTACTTAGCCAACGGACGCATGCATCAACTCAAGAAATTCAACAAATGATAGAGACCCTACAAAAAACCACAGGTCAAGCTGTGAATATCATGGAGGATAGTCGTCATCTCTCTGAAACCAGTGTTGATGATGCCAATGCAGCAGCAGTAAGCTTGTCACAAATTACGACTGCCGTAACCACGATCAATGATATGGCAACACAAATTGCTTCCGCCGCTGAAGAGCAATCTTCCGTAACATCTGAGATCACCCGTAATACAGAGGGAATTCGTGATGTTTCTAATGAACTTGCTGTAGAAGCCAATGAAGCCGCCAAACAGGCAGCTGAGCTATCAAATTTATCTCATGAACTGCAACAAGAAATCAGTCGCTTTAAACTCTAAACATACCGTTATAACAACGAAAAACTAACGACAAAAGCTAGCATATAGCATGCTAGCTTTTGTTCTATATACCGCTAACTACTATGCCAATATTTCCATTTCTCTTCACACTTTGTTTCAGTATTAACACCATGCGGCATGGGGTAACCCAACAGATCGCTATAAAAATGAATATGAAAAACACTTAAGCGCAAGCTGCCCTATTGCTAGTGATAACATGAAACATTTCGTCTATTTTGCTAAAGACAGACAAGCCATTAAATCTCATCCTTTACTCAACAAACCTCGTTTTGTAGGCGCACAAATCATGTATTCATGGTCTGACTTAGAACCTCAAAAAGACGTTTAAGATTTCTCTATCATTTTTGATGATTATGAATACCTAAAAAAGCACGGTAAAAAACTGTTTATTCAACTTCAAGATGCAACCTTCTATTCTGAAAATAAAGCCGTACCTAAATACCTTCTCACTATTAGTGCAAGCATTAGGACGCCAGTTTGACGAAAAATGGAAGGGATAAACTTACAAAAAACCGCTATTGGTGTATCAGTAAAAACCGATCCAAGCTTTAATGAAAAAGACTATATAACAGGTATCAAAGCAAACATGCTGACCTTGAAACAGACGTTTCCTTCCTCAACAACCATGCAATATGCCAACTTTGTTAACGGTGAATGGCTTCCTTGGGAAGACAAAGGTTACCTGAAAAGTATTTATCGATATGGCGAAAAAATGGGTGTGGGATTAGGTGCACCTGATCTCATGGTTAAGCGTCGAGGACAATTAAACCATGCTTTAGCTATGATGCATGAAAATAAGTATTCCGTCCCTTTAGGGATTGCCATTCAAGACGGTAATTACATAGGGCAAACAAACACAACTGCAGTAGTTGAAAAACGAAACAACATCGCACCGATGCTGCACTCATTTAGTCAGCACTTCCTAAAAGTAAAATACATGTTCTGGGGATACCAAGAACCCTACTTTACAGAAGATGTTGTTACTTGCTTAAACGCTTAACTTAACACATCAGGTTAACAGCAAAGCCAGCATTTATTGCTGGCTTTGTTAACTTAAAACGAACATATAAATTATTGCACAGACTAATAATAAATAAGTAATAATTCGATAAATAATAACTTTAATAATAATTTATTGTTATTGTATATGATCTTAAAAACCGTCCAAACTGAGGTCCGGTATCATTACGGGGATTAAAATCCTTAATCGGCTTTACTATTATTTGATACTTTAAATGATTAAGCTCATATAAATTATCATTATATATATGACCAAACTGAATTGGATCAAACCCATTACGATAAAAATGAACATCAACTGCATCACGGTTAATTTCATCAAATACTTCATTTGGCGTCATTGTATATGTCGCATACATCGTATTCGGTTCAGGAGAAATTCCTGCTTGTCCAGTACTAATATCACTATGTGTACACTGTAGAGCAGCATCTAGATCTCGCATACTTGAAGTCTCACCGGGAGTCATATCACCAACATCATTATTCAATTCACTATCAACAAATCCACATGTATTTTGAACAATATGTAACTGTATATAATCTGTATCAATTATTGAGGTATTATTATTTGTCGTTCTTTTGGTATGTATCGGAATACTATAAATTGTACTTACAGGACTGATGGGAACTTCAAATTGAATCTTGGTTAATTTAATATCGTAACTTGCTTTATAACCATCAAGCCTTCCATTACCTGTTTTAAAACTAAAACCAGCTCGAACATTGTTTCGACATTTTTTTGTATCATAATCACTATTTTTAGGTTGAGGAGTTGAATTGTAACCTCTTGGAAACCAGGTTGGCACAGGATCTCCCCTATTAGACCAATCATAATCACAATTATTTATATTTCCCCAACTCTGCCCTTTCGCTTAATTCTCATACGGTTATATGTACTCACAATTGTTGCTTGGATATCTTTAAATTTATATGTTGGCACACCATAGTTATGCTCTCTAGCTAAAGATAGGCCATTCCAAACATGATTCTTACCAGTATCAAACTCACCGTTATAACCATCAAGATTTACATCAACAATGACAGTACGTCCCGGATTTACATAAATATTTTTCTCATTAGCCTGTGAAAAAGAAGAAATTAAAGATAAACACAGAATCCTTTTATTCATTAATTAATACCAAAATAAACATAGCGATTTAAAGATTATATATTATTAAAACATTCTAATATTGAAAATATAAGATAATTTAACAATCTCGATATACAACAACCACAGTTTATATTGTAATAAAAAATTAATATAGAGAATAACAAGATACCATTCAATTCCAAAAAGGAAACAGACTATCTTTATCATTAAAATAACTATAAAGATGAATACTTTACTTATTGATAAAAAAAGGCTTAAGCTATTAAAATATAGCTTAAGCCTTTTTAAAACCAATATCATGATTAAAAATAATCAATTCTTACATTATATGATCGAGTAAAAGCACCAAACTGAGCAGCCGTGTTATCATGAGGATCAAATTCATCAATTGGACTTGGTATAACTTGATATTCCAAGTTGTTTAATTCAAATATATCATCATATACTTGACCTAAATTAACACGAACATTATTCGGTCTAAATAAGAACACATTTACAGCCTTGTCATTAAAATTACTCGCTATATTCTCTTCAATACGATAATTTGCCAACATTGTATTTTCCGTATTCGATAAGCCAGCATTAACAGCGGTTCCAACTTCATTATTTTCAGAAATACAGGTTAAATCAAGGTCCACTGGAGTTCTCGGTCCATCGATACCGGGTGTAATATCGCCAACATTAATATCTATATCAGCGTTATTAGCTCCAAACGTACAGGTATTTTGTATAATATGTACAGTGATTCTATCAGCAGTGCCGACATTAATAGGTCTATCAGCATTATTTCTTTGCACTCGATGGAAAATAGAAAATCTTTCTTGTTGAGTGGTAGCATTAGCGGGTACAACTATACGTACCTGATTTACTCTAGTTCGAAGGTTAACTCTCCAATTATTGCGCAAAACCCGATTTCTGAGGTGAAACCCCAAACGTTGACTTCCTCCTCCACAAAATCTATGCAATATATTACCCGCTAAATTATGGCCAGGAAACGCACCAGGAAGTGGGTTACCGCCAAGGTTACAATTCCAATTTGTTCCACCACCATTAAATAACAAGCTAAATGTTGATGCAGTTCCCACCATACTAAGAGTTATATTACCTCTAGTTTCAGATCGTGAGTATTCGTCACTAGTACCGACTCGTTCATGAGCCCAAAAGAACTCACTGTTAACTAATTGATTATTTAAAGTAATTCCATCTAGCACAACTGGAACTACAACGTCTCTACCTGGATTAACAAAAACATCAATATCATTAGCATATACATTAAAAGTACTGGTAACAATTAGGAACAACATGATTCCTTTAATTTTAATCATTCTGATAGCCTAATATGTATTCTAAAATTAAAACGTTTAATTAGTATTTAATATCCTAATTTCCCTTGAAAATGACTGACTGTTCCGTAATCATTAATAGCGTCAAATTCAAATTTTGAGATTGTTGCTACATAATTGTTTTTAATAAATACTGAACTTTCAGGTGGAAAAACACCTAACTGCTGTTTCATCTCATTGTTTAGTTTTATTTCTTTACCATTAAATTTAACGTTAACTACTGCTAGATAAAAAGGTGTTGGATTCGTAATTTTTATATTTCCATTAGATTTAACAATTGATAATAATTTCTCAGCATTAGCCCTTTTACCTAAAAGAACTTTAGGTCTATAAATTAGTTTTACTCTTGTTTTTAAAGCTAGTGTTATTCTACTTTTTTTAGACTTATCAACAGGTGGTATTTCTTGTAAATTGAGCCAGTACAGAGATTCATTATTAAGAGATGACGATTTATGTGTATTTAGCAGTCTAACAACTTGTGTTTCACCTTTGTTAAATTTAAAAAAGTTAGGCATAGGGATAAAGTTAACGTTTTTATCTTTTTTATTTTCGTTCTCTATCCATATTTGAGCAGCGTATGTTTTATCTGCTATATTCTCTATCTTAATTTCAACGCTTTTATCGCCTTCATTAACAATATATCTTGTTGCGTTTAATTGTAATGCAGCTAACGAATTGCTACTGTAAAAAAGTATAAATAGCCCAATATGTAAAATATATTTGAATGTCATGAATCAACCTAAGTAAAATACGATTAATAATAAGTTAAAGTAATTCTTAACTTGCTTGTAAACTCCCCTGCATTTAAATCTGTATAATTACCGTTACCCGTGTAAATCAGTGTAGCAGTAACATCATGGATAAATTCTGTTTCATTACCGATAGGAACAGGGTAGTTTTGATCAAATACCAAGTTACTGCCTTCAACTAAGAGTTTTATACCAAGTTCATCTTTACTCGTAGAAAGTATTCCATCAGAACTTCCTAATGTATCAATAGGGTCATATTTGATATTAATGCCGTCAATAATTTCAGGCCTAGCGCAATGAATCACAACTGGCACTGTTTCTGTTATAATACCCGTTATTACCTGCCCCGTATCAACAGTTTCAAAATCAACGGTTTCATCATTATTACTATTAACAGTACAACCTGGACTAATAATATTACCGCTAATATTTACAGTTACTTCAGCTATATGTGCCATTACGTAATTAGATGATAAAAGTAATACTGCAAAAGCAATTTTATTCACACTCATATAAATACCATTTAATAAGTCTTAGTAATTACCCATTGATAATGTATTCTCTACTACTGCCAAAATCATCGAGTGCATAAATTGTAATTTTTGAACTAGATTTAACCTTTATCCCAGATAGATCTATTGAACTTTTTGGAGAAAATAATCCTAATTTTTTATCAACGGATTTATTAAAATGAATCAATTTACCATCCACTATTACTTTACTAATAGCAAAATAATATGATGTTGGGTTAATTATCTTATAACCATGATTCACTTTTTCTATTTTTATTTCTTTTTCTGCTTCCAAACGAGTCTTTTGTAATGATGTTGGTCTGTATATCAACTTCACTTTTGTTTGAAGCGCTATTTGCATAAAGCTATCAGGAGCATCTTTTGGCCGAGGTGGCATTTCAAGAACATTAATAAAAAAGAGTGACTCTTGATCCTTTCTTATATTATTTCCAATCTTTTTTAATCTTATAATTTGTCGACCATTTTTTACTATTTTAAACATTGAAGGAAGCACAATAAAATTAACACTATTCGTATTTATTTCATTCAGATTATCTATCCATACTTGGCCGCCATAGTTAACATCACTATCATTGACAATTTTTACGGTAATATCACCTTGTCCTTCATTATAAATATAACGCGTTTTGTTCATTTTAAGCCCAGCATATACACTGCTAGAAAGTAGCATACAACTTACTAAACAAAATGATATTAAGTAATTTTTCATTAAAACCTCAACATTATTGGCAATATATATCTTTAACTTCATTAAGATCTGGCTTAATTTTCGAAATGTCCACTTTACAAGTTTGAGTATTTGTTTTGATATGTAGGTAATGTGAAGGTGAGTCAAGCGTTGCCATTAACACCCCTTGTGTTGCAATAAAACCAACATAAACATTATCGTCCGTTGTTACCTGTGAACCTAATGGTAATTCAGTTCCATTCTTATCAAACACACGAAGTAAGTATCTTTGCACTTTCTTATAATCAAATTTACGAACAATTATTGCTTTATCAGTCGGAATTACATTATATGACGTTTTATTTAACTCAATATCATGAGATATATCTTTACTATTTAAATTAATACGATTCTGTGTATAAGTTGAAAGCGGAATAATAATGTTTCCAAAGTTATCAGCTTTACGACCGTTAACTTTAGCTTTATCTATCCCTTTTGTATTCACAATTGCTATAGTTTGCGAGCGACGGCTTGAATAAGCAATACCAGCCCCTTCTGCAGCAGCAACTGAGCCCGAGATAGATCCGCCAACAGACGTTGAGTTATTACTCGTTGAAGCATTAAAACCGATAGCAACAGGATTCAAGTTGGCATTTGTACTAAATGACGCAGAACGTTCAGACTTCGAAGCACTTGCACTTACAGAATGAGAAATATTATCACTGCTGTTGAATGACGTATTGGTACTAACGGTAGTCCCAGATGTTTTAGAATAAGTCACTGATGAATTAGTGAATATATCTCGTTCTTTATAAGATAATGGAATACTTAAACTTAGAGTCGTTGAATAGTCCTCACCAAGAGATTCAGACGATGTTATTGAACCACTAATACTTGCAGTCACACCATTCTCAAATGCTGTTGAGAATGATACGTTGCCACCATATTCGCTAGCGATTATCCCTCGATAATTACTGTACCAGCCAGAAGCAGATAGATATGAATGATCAAAACTATGCGTAAGAATTGTTTCAAATCGATTTCTTAATGACTCACTGCCATACTCATCATAAGAATCAGGATCAAAGCCATTAAAATCAACATAACCAGTACTGTGGTATTCATACGCTACAAATTGAACATGTGTACGTTCTGTAATATCTTTCACATAACGTAAACTTGTGTTGATCCCTTCTAGACTTCTTTTTTGACTTTTATCCGTTTTGTTATATTCGCTTCTAGAGCCATTAACATTAAAAGAAATTGCACCGAAATAGCTTAAAGGAACTCCAGCTCCTATACCTAAGCTTTGGTACTTATCATGTAAAACCACAGCTGTATTTAACGTTGCATACCTAAACCCACGATCTAAAGAAGCAAATATAAATGGATTTTTAATATAGTTATCAAAATCACCTTTGCGTCCCGTTGCTATATTATAATCGTAGTCACCTTCAGCAAGCAGATTTGGTAACGTTGACATTGGATATATTTTTTTAGTAATTTTTCCAGTGTCACTTTCTACCTCCACAACAATATCTTTACTTCCAATAGGGTTAATATTACTAAAAGAGTAATGACCTGCAGGGATATCACGAGAAAGTAATATATATTTACCTTGCTTAATGGTAATTGTTGAGCTGGAATCTGCAAATCCTTCGATAATCGGTGCATAACCTCTCGTTTTATGAGGTTCCATTGAGCTATCAGAGTATAATGTTAAGCCGACAAAACTAAAATCATTGAGTACAGATGATCGGGTATATGTTTTACCAATAGAGAAAGCACTTTTTATTGGTTTTATCGCTGTTGACACAAGATATTCTGAAGATCTTATACCTGTTTTATTAGTACCACTCGCCTGTGTTGTAAATACCCAGCGATCATAGTTCATCTGTAAATCAAAATTCACAAATGCTGAAGATGTATCTTTACCATGATCCCGATAATAGTGATGACTTGCATTTGCATTGTAATTTAGAATAAAACCATTAGCACCATAGTCCCAGCTATACTCATTATCTTCTAATAAAATAAGTTGTGGTAATTGAAGCGATAAAGATTGCGTAGAAAAATCAAATATAGCTGAAGCTTTCGGTATTTTTTCTAAATTATAGCAATGATCTGTTGGATTGAAAGCGTCGATCATTTTTTCATAATTAATAGGTAGATCTAACGTTTCTAATAAAGTTAATGGCAAACAAATAGATTCTTTATCATCATCCTTTATCACTAAAACATGACGACCATAACTTTTATTATTTAGATAAAAATCAACCAAATATTTTCCAGGAACATTGCTACTTGAATAGTCTAAAAAATCTGATCTTACATTTTTGCCACCATTCATAAATGAAGTATCAAACTCAGTTTGTGCCAAGCACAAAGAAGAGTTCATAACAGCTAAAATAGTAATCACATTTTTTATATGCATGCGTATCTCCATCGCATTTCAACCACGAATTAAATCCATCTTAATTTGTAATCATTGGTCTCTAATAATTAATAGAGTTCTTGTGATATTATGCTTACTGTAATGTTCACATATAAGTTATTAATAATATAATTACTATTAATAAGAGTAATTGAGAAGCACTTATAAAGTACTTCTCCAATTTATTAACGATAGCCGACAACAAATTTAGCTTGCGATTTTACGTTACCAGCTGTTACTGCTGGTTCTGTACTCGCATCATCAGTAGATTTTACCATTTGTGCTTTAAATTGATATCTTGTAGGTGTGTGAATAGCATCAGTACCTGGAGCTATTTTCTCAAAATGAACACGTGAATCAGTTGATGTAATTTGAGTGCCATCGTCTCCTTTCATTAATCTTACGGCAACTTTTTGTGCTTTTGATGCATTTGGCGCCAAATTAGCCAAGTTATTATCAGCATCCCATCCATTAACAGGTACCCAAAGAACTGTCACATCATGAGCTGCAGTGAAACAATCAGAACCATCATTTTTTTTTGCTGAAACAATATCAAAAACGACTTCTTCGGCATTACCAGCTTCTACTTCATCAACAGTAGCTGTCTTTAAATTCACAACGTTAGAAGCATTCGTTGTACCATCACTGTCTTGAATAACAAAATTACATGTTGCTTTCGTTACTTCTCCTTGAAATATAACATCACCTTGATTTGCCAAAGCTGATACTGAAAAAAAAGCAGTAGATAGTAAGATAGTAGAAGCTAATGTAGTCTTTTTATCCATTTTCATATTATATCCTTATCAATATTCGTTGTTCAAAAATGCATTTAAAGTATTACCTTTAAATATTTCATTTTTCACATTAAATTTATTTCCAACAAAATAAATTAGTTAACACCAGCGTGTTTAATTAAAATAAAAGCGATCAATTAACATAAGAGCAATTAATTAACACCAGAGCGATTAATTAACACTAGAGCGATTAATTAACACCAGAGCGATTAATTAACACCAGAGCGATTAATTAACATCAGATCAGTTACCTTTTAAAGTGAATAATTAAAAACCATATTTTTTGTAGGTCTTTATTATAACAACCAGCTATCATAAATCAACCAAACATACCTTTAATGAATAATTCATCATTGTAATATGATATCAACCTCAATATTTTTGCAACAATGTAAATAACAATGCAATCAATAGCGTTAGGTTAATATGTGATTTTTAATATATATACCTCCGACACTCATTATATTTAGTTAATACATACGTAAAAACAATCATCTAATATTCACGATTTACTAAAATCACACTTAAATATAATATTTTGACCATTAATTATTATTTAATATAGAAAATAAAACGGCTTATTTATAGATGAACTAGCTACATTAATGGGCATTATCATAGGTATACTAATTTCAATATGACTCAAAAATAGATGTTTCTCTAAGTGAAAACGAATTAGGATCTGGCATAAATTCTGAATCAACAGTACTCGTATCACCACCAAAATAATCTCGTCCCCAGCTTACGACTTCTCCATTATCTTTTAGTGCAGCAAAAGCAAATAATGTTGCTTGAATATGAATTACGCCAGACTTTAAGCGTGAAACTAAATTAGCATTTTCTGTAGGTTCAGTTACACCATCAGTTGATGTAATTAAACCGCCGCCATGATTATATCCCCATACCACGACAGAACCGTCACTTTTAATAGCGGCAAATGCTTCCCTATTACCCACAATATCTTTAACACCTGAAATCAATTCAGAACTCACACTACTTGAGTCACCACCTGCAGATACATCTCCCCAAGTGACGACTGAACCATCATTTTTAATTGCGGCAAATGCATCTGTTGTACTAGAGATTGCTTTAATATCAGTTAAGTTTACACCTGTATTATTTTTGCCGCCGCAGCTTTCATCACCCCAAACAATAACGCTTCCATCTTGTTTTAAGGCTGCAAAAGCAGATGACGTGGAGAAAATATCAACAACACCAGAAGATAAATGATGTTCGAGCCCATTAATATCCGCCCCCCCATCTGTATTACCCCATACCTGCACCGAGCCATCTTTCATTACTGCAGCATATGCAGAGTCGGTTGTATGAACAGATACAATATCATCACCGTTAAGAGGCGTACCAGTTGCGGAACTAAAAGTAATCTCATTCGCTGACGTCTCTCCACCTGACCAAGTGAAGATTCTCCCCGTTGAAGTCACTGCGGTAAAACCAGGACGTCTTTTCCAAATTGAGTCCTGCTTTCCTGAATCATAAACTTTCACAACATCATTAAGTTTTAATACTGTCGGGTTTGCACTAACATCCCAAGACACAAGGTCGTCACCTTTTAGTGCAGCGAAAGCATTTTCAGCAGAAAAAATTACGTCAATACCTTCAGGGACCTCTTCTTCAACGACTTTGGTATAGCTTCCGTCATGATTAGGGTCATACCATGTATAAACTTTACCAAATGGCATCTCACCAGTGTCATCATAAAAATCTAAACCCGTTACACAAGCAAATGCAAAACGTGATGCGACACAATCTTTAATATAATAAAGTTTATTAGTACCGAAATTTGGATCATATATCCCCATCTCGCCACCATGCCGAATATCTCCCCATGCATTGACAGGAGCTTTCACCCAACCATCAGCATCGTATTCAGGTACATAAACATAAGCCATTTGCGTAGCAACGAGTTTGTATTCGGCTCCTGGTCTTGGCATATATTGGTCTTTAGCGCCTAATGTTTCAGCTCCCCAACCAATAAAATCTGATGAAGAAATAAAAGGATCTAAAGAAGGGCTTTTAGACGCTATGAATGAATAGTGATTGCTATGGATCTGATTGACAGTGGCTATAGAGTAAATTGAATACTCAGAACTAGATTTTTGTCCATACTCATCAACACCAACAACCTCTAATTTAACTGCGTGATTTATATCTTCTGGTTGTAATGTATAAGATTCATCAGTCCCGACCACTTTTCCATTAATGATCCATTGATATTCATAACTATCGCAATGCCTTTCACAATATAAAGAAGAAGTTAGTTCGGCACCAGGTTCATAACTCGCCCCACCTAAATCAAGACCTATATATGTTAAGGTTGGCTTTTCAGGTGGTACAACATTAACAATTATATTGCCTGTTTGTTTTTTATTCGGGTTATTTGGATCAGCCATGGTATAAGATAAAATATCTTGCCCGTACTTATTTTCAGACGGATTATAGGTAAATTCACTTCCGTTAATTGAAACTGAGCCTAACTTTTCGTTAGTAATTTCTTGGATCTTATTGATGGATGAACCATCACCCAAAGAAAATGTTTTTGATTCACCCGCATCAACATACAGAATAATATCTTTCGTGACGGGAGCAGGTAAAGAGAGATCGATAACAACCTTTCCTTTGAATGTCTGGCCCGTATCATTATTCGTCATTGTGTAAAATATAATATCTTCACCTGATTTTCCGGCGATAGATTTATAGGTAAAACGACTACCAGAAAAGCTAATTGTACCTAATTTTTCACCATAAATTGTGTCTATTGAAATATTAGATGGGCCAGAATTCAATGAGATTATTTTCTCGGTTCCAGTAACCATAGAAACAAAATAGTCTTTTGTAATTGGCACCAAAGGTTCAGGTTTATCGTTAATTACATTAATGGAAATGGTACCTGATACAACCTTACCGTTACTATCTGTCGTAACATAAGAAAGTATGTCTTCACCATCAGCATTAATATTGGGTGTATAGGTAATTTGATTCCCATTTGTAGATATACGACCTAGCGATCCCCCTGATAATGAATCAATAACAGTACCTTTACTTCCAAGACTAAATGATTGAGTTGCAGACGACGCCATATAAATAATGAGATCTCGCGTATGAACTTCAATAATATCAGGTGTAATTGGTGAGCCAGAAGAAGGCTCATTAGTTATTTTGATATAGCCTATCGTCGACGATGTACCATCAAAAACATTGTAAGGTATAACCTGCTCACCAATAAATCCATTAGGAATATAAGTTAAGTTATGATTCGATAATTCATATGTACTAGGGCTTTTAATTTGAAAGTTTTTTCCAATGCTAACAATTAAATGCTTCTGTTCTGTATCAAGGTCTGAAAATAAATTATTAAGATTTAGTGTTATCGCTTTTTGATTAAAGGTAATAATTTCATAATCTTTAGTAATTGGTGGTAAAAACTCAGAAGTATCGTTGCCATTGTTCGAAGGTTTTTCCTGATCGAGAAAACCATCATCTTCGCCACCACACGCTGTTAATAATATAACTAAAGGTATACACGACTTTTTCATAGTACGCTCTTCCTTGTACTTTTAAAATACCCAACTTACGCCCATAGAAACTAATTGATGATCGGTATGCCCTATATCATTATTTCCCATTGATTCCGTACGTTGATATTCCAACTTAATATTCAATCGTGAATTTATATAATAGCGAATACCTGCGCCATATACGGGTGAAAAACCTGTAGCAGTACCTTCTCTTAAACCTTTACTTTTACCTGACCATGCAGCAACACCTGCACTCAAAAATGGGTAGAAATCATTTAAATAATTGCCAATAATTCCTTTTAAAACTAATTGTTGAAAGTTACCTTTAATATTTCCTAATGGATATGATGCATTTCCCTCACCAAAGTATTGGTACGCAACTTCAGTTGATAAATACCGATTAAATTGATAACCAACATGCGTGCCAAACGCCCAATGATCTTGATCAACAGATAAAGCATGTTCATCTCCAGCGTTGGTATAACTTCCTTTGCCGATATCTAGTCCTACATACCAATTATTAGAAACATTATTGGTATCAGCAAATGCAGTAGGAAAAAATAAAATTAAAGATGAGTATAAAATCATCGGTCCATATATTTTCAAGTTATTCATAATAATCCTTTTTATTTATGAACTAATATAACTCTCACCTAGAAAATACTATATTTGCGAATAAAAACAAGTTGCATATCAATAATAATCTTATGTCAACATCTTTAATAGAAGCAATCTCAAACTTATGGTAATAATATGAAAACAACTGTTTATTCAATAAAAATTCAGTTTTTCACTTATTATTAATTAATCAATGAATAGTCGGTGAAATTAGATTTTATTTATTTGTAATTTTGAATTTACGTAACATTTTATTAATGTTTTTATAGTGTAGGCATATAAATGAAAATTGTACATTTAAATAAAGAAAATTAGACATTATTTAAAAAAAACAATAAAATTCACATACTAATATGGTTACTTAAAAATAATGGATGAATAACAAACATTACCCATTATTAATGTTATAACGTAACAATAAATCAACATTATGATAATATATTTTTATTCTTATTATTTGTTAATAAATAATTTAAAAGCACAAACATAAATTAAGAATAACATGTGATAAAGCATTGTTATTTTTAATGAAATAAAAGTATAAATGTAACAATCCCACATCAATAAATCATCCTGATAAATGACTCTCTCCATAATAAAATACAGAACATTTAAATTAACAGGCGAGCAATAAAACGCTTCATAAGAGTAATATTTAACTTCCTTATTAATAAATCACCTATTTTATAAATTTGTTGCTTTTAAAAATGAGTTTCATATACAAACAAGTTAGATCAATGTAATAGAAATGATAACAAACAGAGCGTAAGCATATTTATCTATTTTTAATTTTCACAACAACTTATCCAAGGTTTCTAATATGAAAAAAGTAATAATTCATAGCTATTGAGTGATATTCCTCACAATAAGACAAATGATGCACAGTGACGATTTTTTGCTTGTGAACCAATATATTCATATTGCCGTAGAAATTTTTCCTTAATCAAGCAAGGAAGAGGTTTTATATGAAAAAAACAACACTTACATTACTTACAACTGCGGCATTAATCTTAAACGGTTGTGACAGCGATTCGCATGATGAAAATGAGACAAAACAAGCTGAAATGCCTACTTCACAGTTAAGGGTCACGCATGCAAGTGCGGATGCTCCGCTTGTTTCTATTTTAATGGATGGTGATGTAGTCAGTGGCTTATCTAACGTTGATTATCAGCAAGGTAGCCCATTACTTACTGTTAATTCAGGCAGTCATGATCTGATTGTGCGTGGACTTCTTGCAAACGATGCGACCGCTGATGTGATCACAGCAAACGCAGTAAACCTTGCACCAGATATGCAGTATGACGTCTTTGCTGTAAATAATGTGAATGCTATAGAGCCTGTGATTCTTTCTCGGTCTAATGAAGCCCCTGATGACCAATCTATTCGCGTCGATGTGTTACATGGACACCCCAACGTTGGTGGTGTTGATATTCACGTAACGACCGATCCTAGTATCAGTGCAGATACAATTGCGGTTTCCGATCTCACCTTTAAAGAAGACGATGCAAATCTCCCCGTTACACTTCCCGCTGGTGAATACCGAATAAGGATCACGTTAGCAGGTAACAGTACTGATGCCGATGTAGTATATGACAGTGGCAACATCGCATTAGATGGTGGTAGCGACTTAATGGTCACAGCAGTACCCAATGTAAGCGGTGGTGCCGTTTCTCCTGTCAACCTTCTTGTTGCAGACGGATCAACCGTTAATGTACTGAGAAACACTGGCGAAAACTCAACGGTGCGTGTTGGTCATGCCGTCGCTGATTTAGGTGATGTCGATGTAAGAGCCAGTGGCAATGTTGTGTCTGGACTTGATTCGATAAGCTATGAAACAATTAAAAGCCTTGATTTAGCGCCGAACACTTACGATTTAACGGTTACTCCTTCTGGATCAACAACACCTGAAGCCATTAAAGCTCCAGGCACCCCTTTTGCAGCAGGCTCTGAAACAACCATTTTTGCCGTCGGACAATTTGCCGCTCAATCTATAGAACCTGTTATTATTGAAGATGATTTAAGAAGTGTTGCGACATATGCAAAACTAAGAGTCGTTCATGCTAATCCAATAGCAGGCACAGTGGATATTCACGCAGCCCCTACCGGTACAGGATTCTCAGCCGATACTGCGGTATTACAAAATGTGAATTTCAAAGACTCTGCTGTACTTAACGTGGGTGAAGGTAATTACGATTTCGCCGTGGCAGAAGCAGGGACTACCAATGTATTGCTAACAGCGACCAATGTAGCGCTTGCGGGAGGTAACGTGGCAACCGCATTTGCAACTGAAAACGCCATTGCGTTAAACGTCGACAAATAACAACCTTAAAAAACATAACAAAAAGTCCGCAATCTTTTACTACTAGGCGCTAGTAATAAGTTAATTGCGGACTTTTTCATTGGCATTACGCTATCAAAAGCATTGCCTTATACTTACAACGCTGAATTAAACTAATCGTCAATACCGCAATCAGTGCAACTTAGCAGTACGATTTCGTGTTCAAATACACCGACATCGCTACCATCAGCAAAAAGCTCAGCAATTTCTTCTGCTACTTCTTGTTCATCTTCAGCTTTAACTTGATGCGCTAACTCTTCTTCAGAATAACCGTAGAAATTAAGCAATAAATAATCACGAGCTTCATCTTTTGTACAAGTTACGTTCACCGACACTTCAGGCTCAACGTTATCTTGCGCAATAATCGCAGACGCTTGTGCAATAACATCTTCTTTCATCGCTGCGGTTAACCAACCAAGATCAATGCTTACTGTATTTTTTTTACAGTTAAAACATGGCAGTTTCTGAAAGTAATATTGAAAGTCAGTCATAGATAATTTCTTCTTTAAATGTTGTTTTGCAAGATTATGAGCGTTTTCTAGCAAAATACTAGCGTAACAGGCCATGAATACGTTATATCGTGAGTAGTATGATGAAGTATTAGGCGCGAAATAACCGCTTAATTCATTACTCTACGTCCAAGCCAGATCTTTTCGCTATTTCAGTTTCAAAGCCATCGATACTTTTTTGATTCTTTTTGAGCCAGTATTGCTCTATTCCTTCGACACCTTGCTTTTTTGACCAATTCGCCAAGTCATCACGATCCCCCTCATAGCTAAAATACGGAACCGACATGCCACAAGACGACTGAACAAAATCAATATCTAAGATAAATATTTGTCTAGAAGCGACACTTTCTGGAAATAGCTGCACAAACTGATCCCATTCCTCATCTTTAGTATGTAAGACTTTTGCCTTCCCATATACTCGAAAAATGAGCGGAGCTCCTTCAAATGCACAGAACATGAGTGTCATTCGTGCGTTTTTAATAACATGCGATGCAGACTCATTACCGCTACCTGTTAAATTTAACCACGCTATTTGCTTTGAATTGATGACTCTCAATGAATCACCACCTTTAGGTGACAAATTCACATTACCGCTATCAGCGGCAGTACCAACAAAATAGATTTTTTGCTTTTCGATAAACTCTACATGTTTATCTGATAATTCAGAAAATTGTTTACCCAAAATAGTCACCTTCATATTAAGTATTCAATACTAGAGATCGCGCCAAGTTTAAAACAAACTAGTTGGCTATCCGTTGAGATACAAAGTACATCCTATTATCTGCCGATGAGATCACCTAATTTCATTCAAAATATACTCTAACCCCATCGTCTCACCTTGTTTATCATAAGCATCAGATAAACAATTCATAAAGCCGTGTTTATAAGGCATGATTTGAGTCGTTACATTTACTCGATGAAGAAGTACTGTATTCATGGTTAAAACGTCAAAAGAGGCTTCTTTTTTCGGAAAAATAACCGCTGTTGGTACTTTCGGCTCAATATCCACGTGATGACGTATTTGTGAAGGATAAAAGCAAAGAATACTTTTACAATCAGATGCGACTAATTCGGATATTCGCCAAGCAGCATTTGCGCCTGCGCTAAAACCTATCAGTACATCAGGCTTATCTTTTAATACTGACTCACAAACTAAAGATAAGTAATCATCATGCCCACAAGCTTTAATAAATTGCTCATACGCAGCTTTTTCACTAGAAAACTCAAAGCGAACACCTTGGTAAGGGTCAACGATTTTTACACTGTCAGTATGTTGAGCAATAAATGAGGCCATCTTATCTGTGGTTTCACATAAACCAAAAATATCGGTGACAATAATAACCTTCATAAATGCTCCTTTATATAATTAACCCATAGCAGATACTAATAAATATGTTATTAATACTGAAGTGAGTAACAAATAAACTTAGAAACCAACCGTGAAACAATAGAAAAAAGAGCAACTATTGCATTAAAAACAAAAAGCCAGCCTCAGAGGCTGACTTTACAATCTCTTATTAAAATTAGTGCTTACAAATACTTCTCTATTGGCAATAACTGTAATAATTCTGATTTCATACGATCCCATTGTTTAGTGTTCGGTTCACTGTCCCATATTTCGTTACCCGAATGCCAATACACATCGCCATCATCCAGACTTAAATGCCAACTGTTAGTGTCTTGCATTGCGCCCTCTAAGGTCGTAGCCAGCTCTGTGGCAATCTTAGGGTTTTCTATCACCAATAGCGACTCAGTATTAAGATAGGTAGAACGTAAATTGAAGTTAAATGAGCCAATCGTCGCTATTTGATGGTCAAATACCGCTGATTTAGCGTGTAAACCGTATACCGCATTCGGTGCACATTTGTCGTTATCTTGAATAACAATCTTGCATAACTTAGCGTCAGGCTTTAATTCATATAAATCCATGCCACTTTCAAGCATCTCTTGCCGTCTACCAGCATAACCAGAATGATTCGTCACAAGATCATTCGATGCCATTGAGTTTGTCAGTGCTTTGATCTCCACGCCCTTTTGCGTGAGCTGCTGTAAACCTGCTAGTTGTTTATCATCAAAGACTAAATATGCTGATTCAATAATGATGTCATTTTTTGTATTTTTCGCCAGTGTAGATAAATACTGCGCCGTTGCTTTTGGCTGATCACTATTATCAACATCATCTGGAATTGGCTTATCTGCAATATATGTGGCTTTGGCTCCAGTCATCTTCTTTAACTGCGTTGATAAGTACGTCATGGCTGCATTTTGGCTTTGAGGCAATGCAGGATAGTTTTTATATTCAGGTACAGGGATACTGTTAAGCATTAACTGTGGTAGTGGTTTAGCTTTATCCCTTAATAAATCAACTGAATATGCCCACTCACTATTCCAATAATCATTAAAGCTGTGTTGAACATCCGCGACAACTTTTCCACTTGCTAATACATCACGATCACGCAAGTTAAGTTCATGGGAAAGGTCAAAATACTCATCACCAATATTACGTCCACCAACAACAGTAAAAGCACCATCAACAGTGAAAGATTTATTATGCATACGACGATTTAAACGTGAAAAGTCCCCTACAAAACTTATCCATTTGCCAGCATTACGGGTAGGGATCGGATTAAAAATGCGGATATCGATATTAGGGTGTGCATCGAGTTTTGTTAGCAGTGCTTCACGATCGTTTAGGTTAATATCATCAAGCAACACACGCACATAAACACCACGATCAGCGGCTGCGACTAAACGACTCGCTAAATAACGACCAGAACTATCTGAATTCCAAATATAGTATTGAATATCTATTGTATGCTCGGCAGCTTCAACCAAAGCTAGACGTTGCGCCAATGCATCCCAGCCCGTATTTTGCACCAGAACTGCGCTTGGTGTTTGTGGCGTTATAAATGGATTGTGGCGATCGTTTAATGTCGATAACGCACTGGTTAATTTCGGTGTTAGTGGCGCATCAAGATGCTCTGCTTGTTTAGGCAGTGAGGAACACCCTGTCAGAATAGTGATAAAGATAACACTTGCACCTATCACTTTATTTATTGGCATGTATAACAATATCCTTATTCTGTAAGCCGCGATTCATTCGCTTTTGATTTAATTTTACACCCGCATTGCCATTATTTAATAATAGCCAGCAACAAGCTAGTTATCTAAACAGTCAATCAAATACCGTTAAGCCAACCACACTCATTTCATCATAATCTATTTCATGCATTGTTAACTTTTCGTCATCGAACACTAAAAATATTCGGTTTTACTATGTATTACCGAAAGGATTTCGACGAGTACGTGATTATGGTTTGCTGTGTGGTCGTAATAGAAATAGCGTCATCGAGTTAACGCTTCAGAAGCAAAGAGGATTTTATTATAAATCATAGTATTAAAATTATTGGTTTACACCAAGGATAACGCTCGACTTCTTTTTATCATCACCCTTCATGATATTTCCAATATTTACTTATATAAGGTGGCTTGGGCTTGTCTAACACTTTGGATAGGTGTCGGGTACGCGACACATATCCTTATTTGTTAGGTTTTAACCCTCAACTTCACTTAGATAAATAACTTATCACTTGGTTACAATCTTTACCGTTATCCCAACGTTCCCCAACTTCTTTAGCAAGTTGAATAATTGTTTTTCCTTTGCTTGATGTGGCATTTGTCTTTGCTCCTAATGACTCTAAAAGCTTAATTCGACTAACGTCACACTTTTCCAGGTGTATAGGAGCAACAAATTCCCAATTACTTTTTTTAGTAAAAGGGTTTAGTACACAATTTCGGTGATTTATTTCAGCGCCGTATTTGATGAGCAAAGAGACAAACTCTGGGTTATCGTATGCTACAGCAATACAAATGATAGGCTGGTCAAAAGTAGCAATACCGTTAGTATCCGCCCCTTCTTTCAATAAATACCTAAATGCCTGAAGATTTTCATTTTGCATAGCAGTTTGAAGCATGCTTGTGCCATTGGTAGCTTTCAAATTTACATTGCCACCATACTCAACCAAAACTTTTAAAATATTAATATCTACATCCGAAGCATAATGAATAGGAGCGTACCCAACACCGTTTATTCTGTTGGGGTTAGCCCCCTCCTCTAAAAGAAGTTTTGCTATTTTTATTTTTTCTAGCTCAACAGCAAAATGAAGAGGAGAGTCTTTCCTAAGATTTTTAGTTGGTTGCTCAACGTCAGTACCAAGCTTTAGTAATTCTTTTACTTTTTCAAATTCACCTTCAGCCACCGCCATATGGATTGGTTCTTCGTGCGAATATGCAGTAAAAGATAGAAGTATTAACGAAGTAGTTAGTAACTTGATAATAGTCATGTGCAGAGTAGTCCTCGGAAAAACCTAACGCCCTATTAAGGTGTGAGCAACGCAATACCGAAGCTTCCGCATACCACCTTAAACACTAAACGCAACGCATAGTAAAAATGCCACGCGTTGCGAATCACTCTTAAACAGCTTGTTGAACGAAGCCGCTTCGCGGCAGAGTGAAAGCCCATAAGCTCGACTACGGTAAATATACCTTTAAAAAAAGGAACATTTATCATGAATAAAACGTAGCAACATCGTTCAGAATATCTTTATGAACAACACCTTATCCATCTCACCTTGCAAGGTAAACGTCCCGCTACGATTGATGCTTATAGTCGTGCGCTACGTCGCATTACCCATCAACTGGATAAATCGCCAGACACGTTAACTACCGACGTTAGATAATACGGATAATGGCCTTCACGCTTCATAATTAAAGAGGATTTTATTATAAATCAGAGTATTAAAATTATTGATTCACACCAAGGATAACACTCGACTTCTTTTTGGCACCACCCTTCATGATATTTCCAATATTTACTTATAATAAGGTAGCTTGGGCTTGTCCAACACTTCGGATAGGTGTCGGCTTCGCACACATATACTTATCTTTTAGCTCTTTACAACAAAGGAAACCATGGGCTTATATCCTTTAAGCGATGTCCTTTATAGTGTTTAGAGTTAGCGATTGCCTGATAAGATCTAGTTAAACTCACTATTGCTGGAATAATGAGCAAACAAAATAGCCACTGAATTGGATCGGCAAAGCCTAGTACAATTGCCAATAAATTAGCAGAGCACAATACTAAAAGGACCCAATTACATCTAATCATTACTCTCTTGAATCTGCAGTACCCTTCCCAATCATAAATAACCCAGTCATTTGAGAACTCTCCACATTGAGAACACTTTTGGCTAAGAGGAATCGACTCAGACTCTGCATTGCAGTTAGGGCAACGTCCTTTCATGAATACATGTACCTTTTCGTGAGGGCTAACGCCCTGCTAAGGGGTGAGCAACACAATACCGAAGCCGCCGCATACCACCTTAATCACTAAACCTGACGCATGGTAAAAATGCCATGCGTTGCGAATCACTTTTAAACAGTTTGTTGAACGAAGCCGCTGCGCGGCAGAGTGAAAGCCCATAAGCTCGACTACGGTAAATATACCTTTAAAAAAGGAATATTTATCATGAACAAAGCACAGCAACATCGTTCAGATTATCTTTATGAACAACACCTTACCCATCTCACCTTGCAAGGTAAACGCCCCGCTACGATTGATGCTTATAGTCGTGCTCTACGTCGCATTACCCATCAACTGGATAAATCACCAGACACATTAACTACCGAAGATCTTAAACAACATTTTACACAACTGATCAAAACACATTCATGGAGTACCGTGAAAATTGATCGCAATGGCTTACAGTTTTTCTTTAAGCATGTCCTTCAACGTGATTGGGAGTGGCTGAACATTGTAAAGCCGCCACACGTGAAAACCTTACCTGACATTTTGACGCCAACCGAAGTGAGCCTATTGATCAATGCCACTTCGCAACTGCGTTACCAAGTGTTTTTTCTGACCTTATATAGCCTCGGGTTACGGCTAGGTGAAGGGTTAAATCTCACAGTGGGTGATATTGATAGCCATCGTATGTTTGTCCATATTCGACAAGGCAAAGGGGGTAAAGACAGGTTCATCCCACTACCAAGGCGAACCCTGTATGCCCTGCGATATTATTGGCAAACCCACAAAAATAGTCGTTATCTTTTTCCTTCACCGTTCAATGTTAACCATACCATGATGGATCGCGGTGGCGTTCAAAAAGCAATGAAAGCCGTCATTAAAAGCTGTGGGATCACGAAATCTATCAGTCCTCATAATTTACGTCATAGCTATGCCACTCACCTGTTAGAACGAGGCTTGGATTTACGTTCAGTGCAGCATTTATTAGGTCATAACAGTTTAAATACGACCGCTAAGTACACCCATCTGACCGACATCTCCCGTAAAAACACAACAACAACCATTAATCAACTCACTAATGATTTAACGCTATCATGGGAACTGAACCTATGACTTTTCAATCATTATTGCGCGATTATTACGATGACTTTTGTGCTACGTACTCAACCCAGATCAATCACGATATACGTTATGCCATGAAAGCGATACTCACGTGTCACACTGAAAAACAAGGACATAGTCGCTGGCAATGTTCGCATTGCGAACATCAATCTGAATATGCGATGTCTTGTGGACACCGTCATTGTCCTCAGTGTCAGCACCAAACAACATCCGATTGGTTAGCAAAGCAGCAACAGAAATTGTTGCCTGTTGATTACTTTATGGTGACATTCACACTGCCTGCTGAACTTCGGTATCTGGCACAAAAGCATCCCAAAGCACTCTACCAAGCCATGTTTACTGTGACAGCCTGTGTGATAAAAAGCTTCGCTAACAATGATAAACACCTTGGTAATCGCATCGGTTTTACTTCGGTTTTACACACCCATAATCGGCGTCGAGATTTACATCCTCATATTCATATGGTGATCACTGGCGGTAGCTTTGATGAAAAGAAACGACAATGGAAGAACTGTAAAAATAAGTATCTCTTTAATGCGTTTGCTCTTGCGAAAGTATGGCGAGCGAGATTGTTAGCCTATCTCACCACTGAACTAAAATGGGCGTTACCCGATCACATCACGCAAAAGTGGGTGGTTGATTGTCGACATGTAGGACAAGGAAAACCTGCATTATTGTATTTATCGACATACCTTTATCGAGGGGTGATTGCGGATAAAGATATTCTGTATATCCATCATAATCAGGTGACATTTCGTTATAAAGAGAGCCAAACTCAAACGATGAAAACACGCACGTTACCCGTGGTGAAATTTCTTTGGTTGATATTGCAGCATGTGTTACCGAAAGGGTTTCGACGAGTACGTGATTATGGTTTGTTGCGAGGGCATGAAAAGAAGCGGCTTCAAGCAATCCAATTTATGTTCATGTTAGCCGGGCAACTGACGTTGCCCTCACTGAATAAAACGGTACGTATAAAAGCCCAACCCTTTTGCCCCTGCTGCCAACATGTGATGCAATTAACGGGGATATTTCGACCCAGATAACCGACGTTAAATAATAAGGATAATGGCTTTAACGCTTCAAAAATAAAGAGGATTTTATTATAAATCAGAAATTTAAAGTTATTGGTTCACACCAAGGATAACACTCGACTTCTTTTTGTCATCACCCTTCATGATATTTCCAATATTTACTTATATAAGGTGGCTTGGGCTTGTCCAACACTTCGGATAGGTGTCGGCTTCGCAACACATATCCTTATTTGTTATACCTGTTGCCAAGTATTAGTCCTACCATTCTTTTCAAAAACTTGATGATTATCAAAATGCTTCACTAAGTCCGTTTCGAACAATGGAACGGTAGCATTTGGGTTATGAAGAAATAGCATTTTACCTGTTTTTACTGAAAGTACAGCTATAGCACTGATGTACTTCATTCTATTTGTGAGTAAACCTGGATACCTTTTTATTTCTTCGAGTGATCCATCTCGATGAGCATAGTATTCAGCTTTACCTAACATCACTTCTTGGATGCTCGGAATGAATAAAAAATCCATTGTTGCGAAGTCTCGGCTGTCACATAAAACAATGACTCTACTAGCTTTTG
The DNA here is from genome assembly GCF_003026755.1 of Photobacterium sp. GB-50. Taxonomy (NCBI): domain Bacteria; kingdom Pseudomonadati; phylum Pseudomonadota; class Gammaproteobacteria; order Vibrionales; family Vibrionaceae; genus Photobacterium; species Photobacterium sp. GB-50. Next base: position 306,126 of record NZ_PYNX01000003.1, on the reverse strand, counting down.
ATTCTCCATAGTTTTTTAGCTGTTTAGCCGCATCTTTAATGCTGTTTACAACACGATCAGAATTCACTTGATATATGCCCAAACATTCACCTTCAATGTCACGCAATACTTGTTTTTCAGATGGGTTTTCAATGAGTTCTTTAATCTCCCAATAGCTTAGGTGATTACCAAGATAAACTTCATAATCAGGTGTTTTTCCTTCAGTCTCGGGGATTTTTTGAAACTTAATGTTCTTATCGTCGAGTGTTATTTCAAATTGACTTTCTGACTCTGTCACAATTCCTCCGAAGGTATAACAGTATATTAATTAGCATTCTTACTTTTACGCTATATTAATACAGCAAACTCTCATAATTATAATAAATAAAAACATTTATTTTCATTAACTTAGTCGCAAAAAAAATCACTTTTATTGATAGATTGCTTTTGATAAAAGTAAGAACGGTTTTTAACCCGTCGGATTAAAAACACAACCATGAATAAAGCCCTATATATCAACACCTAATGAAATTGAGATAATTAGAAAATTAAGCATTGTCTTATCATCTAACCGAAAAAAGCTCTGACTTTCATCAGAGCTTTAAACATGTCTATTTATACTTACTTAAGTTGTAGTGGCAAAAGCAATTACAGTAGACGGTTTCCGTTGGCGTCGATGATGACTTCACCATCTTCCTTAATTAGTGGTCCTTTCGGCCAGTTTTCAAGCACGTCTAATACTACTTCACTAGGGCGACACAGTTTTACACCTTTTGCCGTACATACGATTGGGCGGTTCACCAATACAGGGTGCTCTAGCATGGCTTCTAGAATCACTTCATCTGATACGCTTTCATCTAATAAACCGAGCTCTTTAGCTGGCGATTTGCTGGTACGTAATGCTGTGCGTGGGGTTAAATTTGCCGCTGCAAATAACGCTTGAAGCTGAGGTTTTGTCCACCCTTCTTGAATGTATTCAATCACAACTGGCTCATAGCCTGCATCTTGGATAATTTGCAGCACATTTCTTGAGGTACCGCACTCTGGATTATGGTGAATAACAACCATTTTTTTACTCTCCGTGTACTTTTGAAATAGTGTTTGATGGCATTTCGTTTTCATCAAACCAATGGCGAGTACGGTTGGCAAACCATACTAAAGACAACATAACGGGTACTTCCACCAGCACGCCAACAACGGTGGCAAGAGCGGCACCTGAGTGTAAACCAAACAGTGAAATCGCAACGGCTACCGCTAATTCAAAGAAGTTAGAGGTACCAATCATACAAGCGGGTGCTGCAATGTTATGAGCTAACTTCATGCGTTTTGCAGCCCAGTAAGCAATCGCAAAAATCGCATAAGTTTGGATCAATAGTGGAATCGCAATTAATACAATCGCTTCAGGGTTAGCAATAATTGTTTCAGCTTGGAAACCAAACAATAAAACAACTGTTGATAACAAACCAATAATTGACCAAGGTTTTAGCTTGGCTAATAGGTTATCTAAACGAGAATGGTCGTTTGATTTATCTAACGCTTTACGAGTAATGGCACCCGCCACTAATGGGATCACCACATACAGCACCACTGATAATACTAGGGTATCCCAAGGCACAGTAATGTCTGTCACACCTAGCAAGAATGCCGCAATCGGTGCGAAAGCAAAGATCATGATCAGATCGTTAACGGATACTTGTACCAAGGTGTAGTTCGCATCACCTTTGGTCATTTGACTCCACACAAATACCATTGCGGTACAAGGTGCAACGCCCAATAAGATCATACCTGCGATGTATTGAGAAGCGGTTTCTGGATCAACCCAAGAGGCGAAGAAAACTTTGAAGAATAGCCAACCTAGAAACGCCATAGAAAATGGTTTTATTAACCAGTTAATCGCCAGTGTTAGCACTAGGCCTTTCGGTTTTTTACCCACATCTTTGATCGATGAGAAATCAATCTGCATCATCATTGGGAAGATCATTAACCAAATTAATACCGCAATAACGATATTAACGTGCGCGTATTCAAGCGATGCCACCACACTAAATAATTGTGGGATTGCACTGCCAAGAATAAGACCGGCAATAATGGCAGCCCCAACCCATACGGTTAAGTAACGTTCAAACAGTCCCATTTTATTAGCCTTCTTTTTGGTTTACACGTTGCATTAATTGCTCTGCACTTTCGACACGTTCTGAATAACGATCGACTAAGAAATCACTGTTATCGCGGGTTAATAGCGTAAATTTCACTAGCTCTTCCATCACATCAACAATGCGGTTGTAGTAACCAGATGGCTTCATACGATCGTTATCGTCAAATTCTAAAAACGCTTTCGCTACTGATGATTGGTTAGGGATAGTCACCATACGCATCCAACGACCCAGCACACGAAGCTGATTTACTACATTGAATGATTGAGAGCCACCACACACTTGCATTACCGCCAGTGTTTTCCCTTGAGTTGGACGAACAGCCCCCATAGATAATGGGATCCAATCAATTTGTGCTTTCATAATGCCAGTCATCGAACCGTGTCGCTCTGGTGAGCACCACACTTGCCCTTCTGACCAGATCACAAGATCTCTTAACTCTGCGACTTTGGGGTGCGTTGGATCTTCTGCATCTGGTAGTGGTAATCCTTGTGGATCAAAAATACGGACTTCTGCGCCCATTTTTACTAATAATCGCGCTGATTCTTCAATCACTAACTTGCTAAAAGAACGCTTACGTAATGATCCGTAAAGCAACAGAATACGCGGTTTATGGGTTGATTTTGGCGCAACTAAATCTTCTGACGTCGTAACATTGAACTGGTTTTCATCAAGATTTGGTAACGATAAGTCTTTAATTTCCATGTTGTGGCCTATGTATAAATAGTCTTTAACTCTGTCACTAATCGATATGTAATTAGCAACTAGAACAATCTGATTCGAGTCGAGATAAACAGTCTTCTAAATATTGATGACTGTTTTGTGACGATGTTGAAACTATCTCGCTCATCCAAGGTGGTATTGCAGGATTCAGTCGGTAATACACCCATTTTGCTCGGCGCTCATCGACCAACAACCCAGTACGACGTAATTCTGCTAAATGACGAGACACTTTAGGCTGGCTAATATCTAATGCTTGTTGTAAATCACACACACAAAGCTCCCCTTTCAAACTAAGGAGCATAAGTACTTTAAGGCGAGTGTCATCCGCCATGGCTTTGAAGAAAGATAGTGTTTCCATAAATTCACATGCGATTTTTCATATATATGATTTTTAATATATGTAGATCTACTTTTAATGTCAACAGTGAACGAAATGTGAAAAAGGGTTTATTTGATGTATTTAAATCTTCAGAGAGGGAAAGGTGATTGTAGAGAAGTTAAAAGTGGGATATCAGACGATAACCATACCCCACCAATAGGCAGTGGTAAGCGGTTTACTCTATCGTATTACAGTGTTTTTCTATGTAATTATAGCTATGCCCAGCATCTAAACAGCGATCAATGGTCACGAATTCATGAAACGTTTTTACCGCATAAGCAAAGGCTAATAACAGCGTCACTCTTATCGTGACATCAAGCCAACTCCCCCTTCCCCAGAGTGCTTTATTCTTTGATTTCATAATCCTTTATCCTTTTCTATAGCAGCTGTATAGCGTTCTAGTGATACCTATAACAACACTAAGCCTCTATGGTTTATTGGCAGGCGTTCGTTTGGCTTTTTGATTTAACCAATGGTCACTGTCTATCTGGGTATTCTTTCTTAGTGGTGTTTTTCTCTGGCTTGTTTTCTTCGCAGGCTCTGTCGCATCAGGTTGGCGAGGCTTTTTTGTCCCTTGTTTTTTTATCGGCTTTTCTTCGATGAAATCATCTTCAATAATACTGTCGTCTTCTTCATTTTCACTCTCTAGCATTGATTGATAAGTGTTCAAACGCGTTTTAAGATGAGAGAAATAACTGCCATGTGATTTCTTTTTTCGTTTTCTTATAAAGAGTAAATTAAAGATAAGAAACAAAATCATGAAGGGAACAAACCACAGTACATCGCTAAACATTAAGTTCTCCTCCTTTAAATTTAAACAAAGTCATTTGCATTACATCTATTATAACGCAATATTTTCATAAACTTAGAAAAAATTAAAAACGGCTCTAATGTTTAATCAGGCTGAACGTTTATTAACATATGAATAACTTATATTATAGATAAACGGCATAGTGAGATGTTAAAATCATTAATTGTTGTTCGTTAGCATTCATTCTATTGAGCATTGCTGCATCCTAATTTAGACACAACATCATCAAGATTAACAAACTGAGAATACTCATGAAATTGATAACGACACAAAGCATTATTTTAAGTCTTTTTTTACTGGTAGGTTGCGTAACTGAAAGTGTGAGAGTTGTACCCAAAAAAGTCAGTGTAAATGCAGGCATTGGCTTTAACCCGTGCGGGAGTGAAGTAGAAGGTTATCAATTCTCACCGCAAGGCATGATCACGATTTCTTGCGTAAACGGGATGGTCTATTCTGTCCGCAATCAACAAGAGTTAAAAAAATTAAAAGAAAATGTTATCAAGTGTCAAGAAAATGGCATTAATGATTATTCGGTTTGTTTAACTGTTAAAAGAAATAAGGTTAAAGATTAAATATATTCTAAAATTTAAATGTAGATTTGCAGTCAAGATTAATTAATTTTCTTTTAATTTTGAAAAACACCCATATTTTTCTTTATTTTAAAAAACACCTAAAAAGTCAAAAAACTGGCACATTTAACATCAAATACTAATATATATTCGCATTTAATGAATATAAACCCTACCACAATGCATAAATCACATTTTTGGTAACTTTAATTCTATTCCTAACTCTAACTTTATTAATTAAATTGTATATGCTACCGCTAAATTAAACTATTAGGGTTATGCCATGCTATTAAATAAAAAACATTATTTATTAATATCACTTTTTTCATTACCTGCTTTCGCTCAACCCCTTAATTTAAGTAATAATTTAAGTGATAATTCTTCTAATGCAGCAACGAATACGAATAATGTTATTTTGGGCCAAGGTGCTTCTGTTGCGCAAAGTAACAATTCTGTTGCAATTGGTTACGCATCATCAGCAAAAGGGGAATCGAGTGTTGCTGAAGGTTATTCATCAAGTGCTAATGGTAATGCTGCGATAGCTATGGGGATTGCGGCAAAAAGCCAAGGTAACCAATCTGCCTCTTTTGGCTCTAATGCACAAACATACGGCAATAGTTCCTCTTCATTTGGCTCTGGAGCAATCGCAAAAGGCGTTCAAACCGAGGCTTTTGGCTCTACAGCCAATGCTGATGGCAATGCTTCTATTGCCTTTGGCTCTAGTGCTAAAGCCACTGGGTATTCAACGACCTCGTTGGGTACCAGTAGTGTCGCGAAAGGTACATATGCAATGGCTATGGGTACAAGTAGCCATGCTGACGGTAACTATTCAATGGCACTGGGGACTAAAGCGTCAGCGGGTGAAAAAGATATTACTATTGGTAACTATGCGACTGCATCAGGTAAAGCAGGCTCTATTGCGATAGGCAATCAATCTGTTTCTACTGATGGCCAAGTATCATTTGGTAGCGATAAGATCCAACGTCGTTTAGAGCATGTACAAGCAGGTATAGCACAAACAGATGCGGTTAACGTAAGTCAGCTACACCAAGGTATTTCACAAGCAAATAAGTATACTGATACTCAAGTATCATCAACATTAAACCAAGCAAAGAGTTATACCAATACTTCAGCGGCTAACACTTTACACCAAGCTAATGGATATACCGATAATAAAACAGCCGAAGCGGTTAAACAGGCTAACCATTATGCAGATATTGACGCTAATAATGCCGTAAATAAGGCTGACCATTATGCAGATCAAAATGCTACAGCAACACTCAATAAAGCTAATAGTTATACCGATCAACGTTTTGGTGAACTTAGCCAAGATATTAACAAAGTACATAACGAAGCCAATGCGGGTATTGCAAGTGCTATGGCGATGAGTGCAATCCCTTTCCGTCAAGGTTATCACTATACCATCGGCCTAGGTACGGCAAATTACGATAACCAATCTGCAATTGCATTAGGCGGTAAATTTGATGTTGGACAACGAGGTATCATTACTGTTGCTGCATCTGACGACTCAGAGCATGATACGGGAGTTTCTGCTGGTGTCGGTATTGGTTTCTAGGTTAGGCCATCCATACCGAATACCTCGTTAAATGTAACCACGTCCATCCTTTGACGCAATTTACTCGGATGTGCGTGGTTGCCACCACCAGTGATAAAACCGCCTTATTACTGATTTAACATCTTGTAATATTAAATACAATGATGGCACTAATAGTAAGGTCACAACGGTGGCAAATAAAATCCCAAAGGCTAATGATGTTGCCATCGGGATCACGATCTGTGCTTGTAAGCTATCTTCTAATAAAATAGGCGCGAGACCAAAAAAGGTCGTTAATGACGTTAATACAATCGCCCTAAATCGTGCACACCCCGCATCAATAACCGCTTGTTGTAAGTCAACGCCTTGCTTTAATGCTCGATTAATAAAGGTAACTAACACTAACGAGTCATTGACCACAACCCCAGCTAACGCCAAAATTCCAAACACACTGAGTAAATTAAGGGTAAGCCCAGCAATATAGTGCCCAGCTATTGCGCCGATAATACCGAATGGGATCACAGACATAATAATCAATGGCTGGCTATAAGATCGCAGCGGAATCGCCATTAAAGCGAATATAGTGAGAAGAGCCAGTAAAGCATCACGAATTAAACTACCTTTGGTATTTTTTTCATCTTTTGCTCGACCATCTAACGCTATCTTAATATCAGGGTATTGCTGTTGTAATGTATCGAGTTTATTTGTCAGAATATCATTATAGATCTCAGACGGTGATGTTTGTGCTTTATCAACATTGGCAGACACAATCACAGATCGTTTTCGATCAACCCGATTGATGCTGGTATAAGAAGATTCAATATTAGCCGTGGCAACCTCAGTAAAAGGGACAAACTTGCCACTTGGTAATCTCACCTTCATGTTCTCCAAATATCCAATCGTACTGCGTTCTTGTTGCGGATAACGCACCATGACTTTAACCTCTTCATTATTACGCAAAACACGCTGTGCTTCGTAACCAAAAAAAGCATGACGAACTTGGTTGGCTAATGCTGATAATGATAAGCCTAATGCTTCCCCTACTGCGGTTAATTGTAATTTCACTTCTGGTATTGGTGATGAGAGATCATCTTTAATATTTAACGTGCCATCATATTCAGATAACAGTTGTTGCATTGCTTTCGATGCGGCAGCAAGTTGCGTTAAATTTTCGCCTTTTAAACTAAACTGTAAATCACTTTGCTTACGATCAATCGAGGCATCATAGGTAATATTTTTCACTCCGACTAAAGGTGGCATTTGTGCTTGCCATTGTTTTAATATTTCAAAGCTACTGATCGGTAACGTTTCTGTTTTATGGAGCTCGGCTAAGATAAATAAATCTTGCCGATTCGCCATATTCATAAAAGTGTGTTTTACCACATTCACACCCAGCTCTTGATATATTTTGGCATCTGCTTGATACAATGCATCTTCTATTTGAGCCGCAACACGCGCGTTATTTTCATCAGAAGAAGACACATCCATATCTACATTTACTTGAATATAATCAGATGGAAGATTAGGAAAAAAGACCCATCGTAATTGGCCACTTACCACAAGTGCGATAGCAAGCATTAAGATGCCAGAAAACGTCGCTAAGACACTATAGCGATGCCTCGTACACAGGGTAATAAATCGACGATAGTTATAATTTATAAACCGATCGACTGCATTGTTAAAACGCAATTTTAAGCGTGAAAGTAAATGAGGTGTCTTGCTCGGCGGCGTTAAACGCATACGCGCTAAATGTGCAGGAAGGATAAGTTTTGACTCTATCAAAGAAAAGCTTAAACACAGCAATACAATCCATGCGATAGCTTTGAAAAACTCAGTGCGAGGCGCATCCGAAATCAACATGGGGATAAACGCCGCCATGGTCGTTAAGACGCCAAATGTTGCAGGAATAGCGACTTTCTTCGCCCCAGCTATAACGTTATCAATACCTTGCCCTTTGTCTTCAATTTCACTGTAAACACTTTCTCCCACCACTATTGCATCATCAACAACTATCCCTAGCACTAAAATAAAACCAAACAGCGAGATAAGATTAATTGATACCGCAATAAACGGCGTTGGCATAAACAAAAGCGTACCAAGGAAACAAAATGGGATCCCTAATATGACCCAAAACGCAACGCGTATATCAAGAAAAAGAGCAAGAATAACAAAGACTAATATGCCACCATATAGCATATTGGAAAGCATCATATTCAAACGCCCTTCCAAATAATGTGACATATCTCCCCAGGTGTCGAGATAGACACCCAAAGGTAATTGAGCTTGCTTTTTGGCTATATACTCACTGACTTGATGTGAGATTTTAGTCGCATCTTCATCCGTTAAGTTTCGTACTTGAATAACTGCGGCTCGTTGGCGATTAAAACGATTTAAAACCCTATTTTCAACAAAACCGTCTGAAACAGTGGCGACATCTGATAATAATAATCGGCTACCGTCTGAGCGTGTGCGTAAAACAATCGATGAAAACGCCTCACCGCTATACAGTTGACCGTTAGTTCGAACCAATAAATCACCATCTTTAGCTTTAATAATGCCACCGGGTAAATCTATAGAGCGCTGTTGAACAACATTCGCGACTTGCTCAAAGGTTAAACCATACTTTCTTAGCGCATTTTCAGAGACATCTATCGCTATTTCATAATCTTTTACGCCTGAAACGACAACGTCAGAAGCACTGCTTTCGAGTAAAATATCGTCTCGAACTTGTTTGGCATATTCTTTTAATTGTCTTTCATTGAGATTGCCATAAAGCGAAATGAACATGACATTACTGGTAAATTCAGCCCGCTTGATCAATGGCGTTTCCATATTGACTGGAAACGTCGTAATGGCAGCAATTTGTTGTTTGACATCATCTAGCACTTTCTCAAGATCGGCTCCCGTATCAAGCTCTAAAGTCAATGAAGCCAAGCCTTGAGAAGCGACAGATTCAATCCGCTTGATGTTTTTTACATTATCGAGCGATTGTTCAATTTTAATGTTGATGCTTTGTTCTATATCTTCAGGAGACGCGCCAGGATAACTTGCTGTGATCATAATGCGATTCAAAGCAAAAGCGGGGAAAATTTCTTTATTAATTAAACTAATAGAAAATAAGCCACCTAAAATAACAAGCAACATGAGTAGATTGGCAGCAACATGATTATGGGTAAACCAAGCAATTAATCCTTTTTCTTTCATCGCTATTCTCCCTTATTCACGACGTTAGGATTTACCTCTTTGTTATCGGCAGCCATTAGTGGTGAAATATCAGGGGAATAACTTTTACTCATCACCGTTGTAACTTCAGTGCCATCTATTAAGCTATCAGGGCTTATTAAGGAAACTAACTCTCCATCTTTTAGTCCCCCGATAATATAAGCATTTTCTTTATCTGAACGGACTACATGCACCTTTCGAGTTGTGGTTTTATTATCCGCATCAACCACAATGACCTGCTCAGAGCGAACAACGTGGCGCGGTAACTTAATCACATCACTGACTTTTCGCCCTTGGATCTTTGTTGTTACGAATGTACCAAATTGCAAAATAGGTAATGAAAAAGAGGATGTGTTATTAACGAGGGATGTATGACGGTTATAAGGGTCGTTGACTTCTGCGACGAGATAAATCATTCGATTATCTTTATCAATTACACCTTCATTACGTACTAACTGTGCCGCCCATTGAATCACTTTCACTTCGTTATATTGAGATTCTAAGGTGATCTTTGTGGTTTCAAGACGGGGTAAATCAAGATAAGCCATTGATTGCGGCGTGATAGGTAAACGAATTTCAGCCGTTTGAGTACCATACAACTCGCCAATTAACTTACCTTTCGTTACATAACTACCGATATTGATTTCTTTCGCTGTCACTAAACTATCAAAAGGAGCACGTATTTCTGTTTTAGTCAGATTACGTTTAGCACGCTCTACAGCCGCTTGTGCAAACTTTACATTGGCTTCTTCTTGTTTGCGTTGCGGTTCACGTAAACCAAGAGAGGTTTGTTTATTCACAGATACATCACGTAAGATCTTTTTAGCGACTTTCCCTCGCGCAATTTCTTCTTTTAATTTCGCTTGTGCTTGTGCCAATGTCGCTTCAGCTTGAGCAAGATCGGCATGATAGTCGCTATCATCTAAACGTGCTAATAACTCTCCTTTTGTAACGAACTTGCCCACAGCAAAATCAGGAGAAATGTATTTGACCGAACCGACGACTTCAGAGACAACTTCTGCTTTTTGCTTGGGTTCAACAATTCCATATGAACCTACGGTGAGTTGCACATCTTGTTTTTGTATTTTAATCACTTCTAAAACAGGAGGCTGCACTGTAACTTTTTGCTGCTCTGGGCGTTTTTTGGTATTTATCAACAACACTGACGCCACAATAAATATTGCGATAATAACCAAAGGTAGTAATCGTCTTACCATTACATGCATGCTTTTAATCCCTAATCAGCGCATTTCAATAATCAGATCTTGTTTCTATTGTAGAGCATAGATGAATGCTCAAAAGTAGAAACGTAATATTAAACCGTACGTAATAGAGTGTGAGTTTGTTCACTATGTCATTCTTATTTTTGAATATTTATACATCCCATCGTTAATTATGTGATCTATCATTACTACTTTATCTGCACACACCATACTTTTAAAACGTTTAACCCAAGTAATTAAAGGTTGAACTTTACGCATTACAGCCCCTTGAAAATCACTTTCCAACCCTTATTTCTTGTGTAGAGACACCATTTGAATAAACCAATTTACCTTTATTAAAGCTGTAAATCGTACATATTGAGAGAGAAGCTAAACTTTTTTAGTTATGGTTAACTTGTGAAATCAATCAGTTATACACCAACCAACAAAAAGATTAGAAAAACTTATTAAAAAGTATTGACCGCACAATCACGGAAGCATATATTAATTACACGAACTGCCAAATGGAGTTCGAAATGCTAATAGGATTCGCCTTATTAGGGAAACCCTTATTAGTTTTGTTTTTACGGATCTTAGACAGATCCACTTAGTGATAAACGACAACTTTATATACCTTCTGTCGACACTAAGACTATTGCTTATTATTGAGGATAGTTATTATGCGTAATGTAGATTTCACTCCCCTATACCGCCACGCTATTGGTTTTGATCGCTTATTCAACCTCGTTGAAGCAAGCAACAACAAAGCACAGGCAACCGGATACCCTCCGTACAATATCGAGCAAACTGACGAGAATAATTACCGCATTACAATGGCGGTGGCTGGTTTCTCTGAGGATCGCTTAGATCTTACTCAAAATGAAAATATGCTTGTTGTAACAGGAACTAAGGCTCCTGAAGAAAACAAAAATTTTATCTATCAAGGTATTGCTGAGCGTAACTTTGAACGTAAATTCCAACTTGCAGATTACGTAAAAGTTGTTGGTGCAAACTTAGAGAATGGTTTACTTCATATCGATTTAGAACGTGAAGTACCTGAAGCAATGCAACCACGTAAAATTTCTATCGGTAAAGCGGCGACACTGCCAACTGAAGAATAATTTCAACGCTATTAATTAGCCTTGAGTAGATAACATATTTAGAGCTATCACCTTTTTTCGACCTAAATTCGACAGGTTGATAGCTCACTATATTCATCCCCTATCGGGAAATCATATTTAAATTGCATTGATCTTTGGCTTGAAGTCAGCACTTCAACCAACAACATTCTTATCCCCAATAAAATATCGAACATAGTTCAGATAAGAATAACTAATCAATGCGATACAATGAGGAAAAGATTTATGAGTAAAATTATCGGTATTGACTTAGGTACAACTAACTCTTGTGTTTCTGTATTAGACGGCGACATGCCACGTGTTATTGAAAATGCGGAAGGTGAACGTACTACAGCTTCTGTGATCGCATATACAGATGGTGAAACCTTAGTTGGTCAACCTGCAAAACGTCAGGCAGTAACCAATCCTGAAAATACGTTATTTGCTATTAAGCGTTTAATTGGTCGTCGTTTTGAAGACGAAGAAATTCAACGTGATCTTTCTGTTATGCCATACAAAATTGTTAAAGCTGACAACGGCGATGCATGGGTAGAAGCAAAAGGTCAAAAAATGGCGGCACCTCAGGTTTCTGCTGAAGTTTTGAAAAAAATGAAGAAAACAGCAGAAGAATACTTAGGTGAAAAAGTAACTGCTGCGGTAATTACAGTACCTGCTTACTTTAATGATGCACAGCGTCAGGCAACCAAAGATGCTGGCCGTATTGCTGGGCTGGAAGTTAAACGTATTATCAATGAGCCAACAGCAGCAGCGCTTGCTTATGGTTTAGATAAAAAAGGTGGCGATCGCACTATCGCAGTGTACGACTTAGGTGGCGGTACCTTTGATATTTCTATTATCGAAATTGATAACGTTGATGGCGAGCAAACCTTTGAAGTGTTAGCAACCAATGGTGATACACACCTTGGTGGTGAAGATTTCGATACTCGTATGATCAACTACCTTGTTGATGAATTTAAGAAAGATCAAGGTATTGATTTACGCAATGATCCACTTGCAATGCAACGTGTAAAAGAAGCCGCTGAAAAAGCAAAAATTGAGCTTTCTTCTGCACAACAAACAGATGTGAATCTACCTTATGTGACTGCGGACGCTACTGGTCCTAAGCACATGAATATTAAGATCACACGTGCAAAATTGGAATCACTGGTTGATGAGCTAGTACAAGGTACTTTAAGCCCTGTAAAATCAGCACTTAAAGACGCTAACTTGAATGTAAGTGATATCACTGACGTTATCTTAGTGGGTGGTCAAACACGTATGCCACTAGTACAGAAAACCGTTGCTGATTTCTTTGGTAAAGAGCCACGTAAAGATGTAAACCCTGATGAAGCTGTTGCTATGGGCGCTGCAATTCAAGGTGGTGTATTAGCGGGTGATGTGAAAGATGTGCTTCTTCTTGATGTAACACCATTATCCTTTGGTATTGAAACCATGGGTGGTGTGATGACAGCATTGATTAATAAGAACACCACGATCCCAACCAAAGCTGAACAAGTGTTCTCAACGGCGGAAGATAACCAAAGTGCGGTCACCATTCACGTACTACAAGGTGAACGTAAGCAAGCGATGCACAATAAGTCACTTGGTCAATTCAACCTTGAAGGTATTCAAGCAGCACCTCGTGGTATGCCACAAATTGAAGTGACATTCGACTTAGATGCTGATGGTATATTGAATGTATCAGCAACCGATAAGGCGACAGGCAAAGCACAAAAAATCACGATTCAAGCATCAGGTGGTTTAACTGAGGCTGAGATTGAGAAAATGGTTCAAGAAGCTGAAGCGAACAAAGACGCTGATATGCAATTTGAACAACTGGTCACAGCGCGTAACCAAGCTGACCACATGATCCACAGCACACGCAAACAGTTAACTGAAGCAGGCGATAATTTACCAGCAACAGATAAAGAAAGCGTTGAAGCAGCTATCTCTGCACTTGAGAGTGTGAAATCTGGCGATGATAAAGACGCCATTGAAAAACACACTCAAGCATTGATGACTGCAGCACAAAAGCTAATGGAGCATGCCCAAACTCAAGCGAACACTCAGCAACAAGCTGATGCTCAGAGCAATGCAAAAGACGACGATGTTGTAGATGCAGAGTTTGAAGAAGTGAAGTAATTACTCACGATAGTTTGCTATCATTGGTAGCAATCAATCGCAATGAATAGAGACGGGCGAAGAGATCAACATCTCTCGCCCTTTTCTACAATAACAACAGACAAAATGTAAATCTAATTTGGCTAACTATCTGTGCCTTTAATCGTTGATTACGCTTAAATCAGCTATCGTTTTTAGGTATGATTAGCAAAGAATATTCCAGATAGTTATCTCAGTTGAGATAAGAGGTGTTACTAATGTCAAAACGTGATTTTTATGAAGTTCTAGGTGTCGCCAAAACGGCATCAGAAAAGGAAATTAAAAAAGCGTACAAAAAGCTCGCAATGAAGTTTCACCCAGACAAAAATCCGGATGATCCAACGGCTGCAGACAAATTTAAAGAAGTAAAAGCAGCTTACGAAATTTTAACCGACAAAGAAAAGCGCACAGCCTACGATCAATTTGGTCATGCTGCGTTTGATAACCCAGGTATGGGCGGTGGACATCATGGTGGCGGTCATCACGGTGGTTTCCAAGGTGGCGGTTACGGTGATTTTGAAGATATTTTTGGTGGCGCATTTGGTGATATGTTCTCAAATGCTCGCGGTGGTCGTGGAGGATTTGGTAGCCGTCATTCCACTCGCCCACAAAAAGGCGAAGATCTTCAATACACCATGGAAATTGATTTAGAAGATGCAATTAGCGGTGCATCTCGTGTTATTGATTTACCCGTATTTGAAGGCACAAGCCAAGTAAATAAAAAGCTGAATATCAAAATCCCTGCAGGCATTGAAGATGGCGGTCGAATTCGCTTAAGTGGTAAAGGTCACCCTGGCATCAACGGTGGCCCGCAAGGTGATGTATTTATTCAAATGAATATTCGCCCTCATCCACGTTACACGCGCGAAGGTAATAATTTACATTGTAAAGCGACTACCGACTTTGTGACTGCTGCATTAGGTGGCAAGATTGAAGTAAATACCTTAAATGGTGCGATTAGCCTTAAGATCCCTGAAGGGACACAAACCGGTCGTAAATTCCGCCTAAAAGGCAAAGGAGTCACAGATCGTAAAGGCAACACTGGCGATTTAATTGTTCAATTAGTCATTGAAACACCACAAAACCTAAGTGAACGTCAAAAAGAACTACTTGCCGAATTTGCTGCTGCATAAACATCATTATCGTTCAGGTTTCCATAATGATTCAGCTGGTAGGATAGAAGTAGACAAGATACGAGGGCTATAACCAATACGGGGAACGCATGACTTGCTGAGAAGGCAGGGCTTAAGCACCATGATTGGTTATAGCTATCAACAGTATTCAGGTCACTCGCTCAGGACATCATTATGGATAATGCGGTCCGTGACCAAAGTCATCGTAAAGCTGAATAGAACGGAAAAGCACTCACCATTGCCGTGGTAGTGATGGATAGACTCAACGGGCAGTAATTACCTGCTGAAGTCAGTATCCAATCTAATCGCTTTTTTATATCGCGCTTTTTGTGAATAACTGTAAATTTAAAACCCTTATGACAACTATTAAACAGCTTTCCTTAGCAGTAGCAATCGCTGCATTATTTTCCTCCAGTACAGTATTTGCCACGCCTAGCAACGATGCGGCGAACACCATGCCTGATAGTGATTACTATGCGGCAACACAATACAAAGAAGCAAAAGCTCCACTTAATAACTTTGGTGCTATCGACGTAAAAGTCAATATCCCAGAAAATGTGCAAGTGCCTCCTGCTCCAGCAGAAGCCGGCGGTGCGAATGGGATCCCACAAACTATGGTACAGAAGTGGGCTCAGACAGGCGTATTCCCACCTAGTCTTAAAGCACGGGCGTTCATTTTAATCGATGCCAACACTGGACAAATTATTGCATCCAACAATGGCAACATGCGTATGGCTCCAGCCAGCACCACGAAGTTAATGCTAATGTACATTGTTGAGCAAAAACTGGCTGACGGTGTAATCTCACTTGACTCAAAAGTACTCGTACCAGAAGTCGCGTGGCGCACTGGTGGTTCAAGAATGTTCTTGAAGCCCGGCTCTTATGTGTCAGTGAAAGATCTTATTCAGGGTGTAATTGTTGAATCGGGGAACGATGCCGCTGTAACACTGGCTAATTACGTCGCGGGATCGCAATCTTCATTCGTTTCGATGATGAACGCGACGGCAGTGAAGTTAGGTATGCACAATACCCACTTCACCACCGTTATGGGTCTGCCAGCACCTGCACATTTCTCAACCGCTTATGATCTTGGTCTTCTCGGAGAGCACATCATGAACGACTACCCTCAATACTTTCATTTTTTCAGTCAGAAGTATTTTGAATACAATCATATCCGCCAACCAAATTTCAATCGCTTATTGTTCACTTATCAATATGCGACGGGTATGAAAACGGGTAGTACAGAAGCCGCTGGGTACTCTCTGGTAAGCTCTGCTCAAATGCCAGATAACCCAATGAAGTTGGTTGCGGTTGTTCTGGGCACGCAATCACTGAATGATGTCGCAGCGCAAAGCAAAGGGCTATTCAATTATGGCTTCCGCTTCTTCAAGCAAGACACTTTATATGCAGCAAACAGCAAACTTTCTGAACAACACGTTTGGGGAGGACAACAAGATAAAGTCTCTTTAGGTCTTGAGAAGCCATTAACCTTGGTTCTTCCTTCAAGTGTTGATGAAAAAGGTCTGAAAACTGATCTCCAATTTGACCATGACATCAAAGCACCGGTTGATAAGGGTGAAAAATTAGGCGAAATGACTGTCACTTATAATGGCAAAGTTATTAAAACCGAACCACTTGTCGCGCTCAACAGTGTTCAGCAAGGCGGCTGGTTCACCCGAATCTGGGCTAGTATCTCAATGTACACCCATAACTTGCTAGCATCTCACGGGCTGTAGACTCAGAAAATTAGGCGGGGTTTGGATTATAGAACAAACACTCGGTGGTAAATAAAAACGACGTTGTGATAATTGTCTTTTTATTTTCCCATGACGGAAGTACACTCCCGTCTTAATAGCCATCATACTAATAAAGCCAATATTTTAGTCGAAATGAATAAGGTATTGGCTTTTTGTTTGGATAATCATTATGCCTACTTTTAAATCGAAATATCCCTTAGCAAGGCTAGCGAGTATTGTGTTATTAAGCTTATCAACAACAGTATTTGCTAGCATCTCGGACATCAACCGCGCAGTAGAAAACAGCCGTCATTTAGAACCAGGTGAAACTTTTGTACTCGATCAACCTTGTAAATTATTTAATAACTACGAGCATAAAATCTATCACTGTACAGCCATGATTGGCCCATTATCACTGATTAAAGATCAACAATTAGATGCCATTAAAAGTGATAACGAGCTACTTTATCGTGATGTTGCTTTTGTGAGAAAAGAAGATGGTCAACCCGTGTTCCGTCTACTTCCTCGAGCAGCGAAAACGCCAGAACAAACACCGCAAATATCATCAAATGAGTCATCAGAACAATCAGCAAAAAAACAATTATCACACGTTGGTTTTCTTGCTAAGTAGCAATTAACGCAGCACTTACAATAAACATTGTTTCATTGTATTCTTTTTCTTGTGTGATTATGCGTTAAAAGCAACTCATTATTTTAAATCGCAGTTAGATATTTTTTCTAACTGCGTATTTTTAATCCGCTTATAGAAATTAGTTATGTGTTTCACCCTCAACAAATTAAAATGCTCACCTATTATTATGTTCTATAAGAGCTTGATATATTCAACATGATTGAAGCAAAAATTGAAAACTGGGGACTCAAACGTGTTGAGCGTTATTTACCCATAACTCAGGGTCTCTTTAAAACAATAAATGATAAAAAACTGTGTCAGTTATGTGTTGTGCTTTCTTTTTTTATTGGATTCATCACAACCTTTTTTATCGTTTCTTTCGAAATCTATTTAGAGTTACTCGGAGAAAACTGGTTAGCCTTAGATAACCTACTTAGACTCGTTGTTATTAACATTGTCTTTATCAGCTTAGAATTATTTTTACTATTTGAGGTTGGATTTATTACCACTTCAATTCTCATCAATCGTGCGTCAGCTAAATACCAGTTTTGTGACAGAATGAAAGCATCATTAGTGCGTGCGGTTATGGAGCTGTCAGAGCCCGTTGAGAATATTCATGGAATAAAACCTTATAAACAGTTTAGTAAATTTCGCTATATCAAAGTTGCCTTGTATACCGGCAAAGACATACTCAGTAATTTTATTATCAAGGCATTACTACAAAAATCACTATCACGTAGTAGCGTGCGTGTTTACATTCCGTTGGTTTCTACGTTAATTACGGGGTTTTGGGACGCATGGGTACAACAAAAAGCCCTTAGCGAAGTGCGATTACGTATTTCGGCACGCGTGTACGTACTTAACCAGTTAGCAGAACTTGAAGCTAAAGAGATGAGCCAAGCTTACATTATTGCTTTACTCCGTTTAATTGCGGTAAGACAGAGCTATAAACAAGAATGTGATATCAATTTAGAGTTCTTCTATGAGCAACTTCATAAAAAGAAACAATGTGAAATAACAGAGCTTGAGTCTGTTGATTTGTTACTAGCAAGCGTAGATGCGTTAACGGTTAATGAAAAAGCAGAACTGACTGTTATGACCGAGTATTTGTTCTATTTCAGACGCTCACCGAATCGTATTGAAAAACAGTTATTGAGCAAACTTGGGGTACTTAAAGCGACCAAGCGCAACCCTCTACTTTGCTAAACACAGCACAATAAAAGCCGCCTTTCATATATTCCATGATTTAATATATTAAAGGCGGCTTTGCTTTTCATATGTCAACTAGATATCCGCACTCAAAAACAACCTGCAAACCATCAGATTCAAATTCTCAGAAAGCGTTGGGTATTTTCATGGATTAGTGTCGCCATTACATCCCGTGATAATTGATGATGCTCTGCTAATACGTCAATCACTTGATTGATCATGTTTGGCTCCCCCTGCACACCATTGTATTTACACGGCGAATCAGACTCCACCAACAGCATATCAAGCGGAATTTTCTTAACAAACTCTAAGTAATGAGGATCGACAAAGATCCAAGGACTTACTGAAATGAAATGCGCTTGTTGATGAAGTAAGGCGAGGTCTTCGTCACTGCCTTCATACCAATGGAACAACGCCCCTTTGATTTGATAGGTATTTAAAATAGGCAGCGCATAATGAATATCATCTTCTACTACATGCAAATTGACAGGTAGTTCTAGCTCTGCTGCAATCTTAACAAAACGGGCTAAGCGTTCACTTCCCTGCTGTTTAATAAGGTGTTTTTCTTGCTCTGTTTTCTCGTCTAAGTAGAAAAAAGGAATGCCGATTTCACCAATACCAGATAATAAATGACGATGTTGGTATATCAGATCGATAACAGCTTGGATCTCTTGTTCACTGACATCTTTCTCAGGGTGAATACCAAGAAAGAGATAAATCTGCTCTGAATATTGTTGCTTTAAGCGTATCAACTCTAACGCACTTGCCTTGGTCATAGATACGGCACCTATTTTGCCGCTTTGCTTAAAAAACCGCTCCCTATCGACCGCTAATACACCTTCTAAATGGCAGTGAATATCAATTAACACAGTAGTATTCCAAATCGAGATAAGACAAACAATAAAAAATAATAACGCTTACTATTCAAAATCTTAACATAATTAAAGTTAGTCTCTAGCTTAATTAATCTTTTATTACGCATACTGCGTATACGATATAAATATAATTATTGGAGTTATATACATGTTTTCTTGGTTTAAAAATAATCCCGCTAAAAAATTAAAGAAACGCCACTCAATGCTACTTGAAGAAGCCATGCATGCTCAAAGGAATGGCGATATCAGAACCTATTCCCGCTTAACAGCAGAAGCTGATGAACTATTTCAGCAAATCAAGCACCTCAATCAATCTGAAACCTGAGCTTTGCATAAACGGCTTGTTAATTTCAGTAAAAAAAAGCCTCCAATAACCTTTATACTCTATGAGTTAAAGCTATTGGAGGCTTTCTTGCTTAACTAAAAATAAGCTTATTTCGCTGCTGGCTGTACCTGCGCTGGTGTTGCATCTTTTAATTCAATTTTATGATTGGAAGGCACGGTTGTTTGCTGCGTAAGTTGCTGAAATTGTTTTTGCATTTCCATCATTTGCTGCTGTTGTTTTGCCATTAAGTTAGACATATTCATTTGCATACCCCCCATATCATTCCATGAGTTTGCAAATACATTATTCATTTCAATTTGTTGTTGCTGCAACTGTTTAAAGAATGCTTTATCTACTTTGGCGTTATCACCTTTGGATTGAAATTGAACAATCTCATAATTCATTGGGCCCTGTGGAGTCTGCACTGTCCCTTTAGTAACCGTTTTTTCACCATTATCGGTTTTTACCGTTTTTGTCGTTTGGTTTGGTTGTACATTAGCTGATGCACTATCTACATTCTTCAAATCAACTGTTTGAATCCAACCCGTTTGACCATTACTTGGATCACCGACTTTTGTCCAACCCTCATTTTTATAGATAGTGATCAAAGGTACATCTGTTTTTATCGTTTCAATTACCTTAGCTGATACATTAGGCTCTTGATATAGCTTGATAGTTTCAGTGGTATTATTAGCAGCCCACACAGCAGTACTCATACATGCTACAGCGGCAATACCTGCAAATGCTAGAATAGAACGTTTCATAAAATATCCTCTATGCACAGTGACATAATTTAAAAGGTCAAAAATACTGGTTGACCACGCATAACCTGTAACAGATATATTATGTCTCTTAAATTAATCGAAGATGAACAAGACCTCAAATAATTAAATTCATTCAAGGTAAATTATTTTACAATTTTGCTTTCTTATTCTCATACATTTTTTTATCTATAACATTCATTATCTTAATAAGTTCACCTTGATAACTTTCAGTACCATAACTAAATAGTCAGTCACTAAAAGCATAACTTATTTTTCATTAATAAAATTTATTATGTATTTAATTCCCAAGGAATTATTTTTTCAGTAATGAAAACAAATTCACTCCACCATAACGAATAGCTGAGCCCTCCGAATAAAAAGTTGAACACAACAATGAAGATGATTTTTTAATTAATTCATCACTTTTATATCGTTATGATTATAATTCGCATGCCTAAATCTATCTAAATCAATGATAATTAAGATTTTTTGTTAAACAATAGTTATTGATAAATCGCTTATTATATAAACCACTAAATTCACCAATTAATGAGATATGCTGATATTGCTTTTTCTCTCTATAAAGGCAAGTAATATCTTTTCAACTGTATAATAAAAAGTTTCTGTGTTTATAATTGCG
Source organism: Photobacterium sp. GB-50 (assembly GCF_003026755.1). Lineage (NCBI taxonomy): Bacteria > Pseudomonadati > Pseudomonadota > Gammaproteobacteria > Vibrionales > Vibrionaceae > Photobacterium > Photobacterium sp. GB-50. The sequence continues at coordinate 284,942 of NZ_PYNX01000003.1, read as the reverse complement.
TCAAATTCCATGATATCAAAATAGAGAGTATTATCCTTTTATTTTCATTCAGTAATCTTTGCTGTGAATCTTCACTCACATCAGTCGCTAAACTATGATGGTTAAGGTAAGTTATAAAATAGGATGAAAGAATATTATTCGACATCACTTCTTCATACGTCATACCTAATTAATCAACATTAATATGAAAAATCAGCTCATGCTTCAAGTTTTCATTGATAAAAACAATTTGATGTCCTTTATTTCGAACGCATAGAAAACCAGTTAAGACAGAAAAAAGATAATCAATATCGAAATTTACTAATATATTAATTGTGAATTTTTATTTATAAACGTTTGGTATAAATTACGATAGTGTTATTATAATGAATTATTAACATAAATTATCTATGCAATGGATTCGGTATGATAAAGAATGCAACGAATGCATCACAAGGGATGTTACTTTTTAAGCTGTCCACACTACAAAGCTTTGCGATTGGTACGCTTAAAGTCCGTGAAATCGTACCCTATACAAATTTAAGTGTTATCCCAAAATCTCACCCAACCGTACTTGGCACCACTACATTACGTGGCGACACTGTCCCTGTTATTGATATGGCCAAAGCAATTGGTTATCCCGCTATCAGCCTTGAAGAGCGCCAACGTTGCTTTATTATCATTACAGATTGTCGTCGTAAGTTAGTTGGATTTTTAGTCAGAGGTATTGAACGGATCACCGAGTGTAACTGGCAAAATATTGAAGCACCTCCCCAACATTTAGGTAGCGATATTTTTGTCACTGGTGTTATGCGCGATGCCGATAAGTTGATTCAACTACTAGATGTTGAATTGCTTCTCTCTAAAATATTTCCAGATGATCCTTCAACGTTATTGCCTACTCTTACCGATATTGAACGTGAGATTTTACGTCCGTTAAAAATCTTATTAGTTGATGACTCAGCCGTCGCCAGAAAACAATTAACTCAAGCACTTGATAGTATCAGTGTGCCCTACTTTGTTGCCAAAAATGGGCAAGATGCTTTTAATATGATGCAAACGGCTGCGCAAGCAAACGATCCGTTCCATATTTTGGTTAGTGATATCGAAATGCCAGGGTTAGATGGGTATGAGCTGGCATTCAATGTCAAAAACACCGATGCGCTCGTCTCAACCTATATTATTTTACACACCTCCCTTTCAAGTGAAATAAGTGTGTCTCAAGCACACCAAGTTGGTGCTCAAGAAGCACTGACAAAATTTGAAGCAAATGAATTAATACATGCGATGCTTCGGGGGGCGGAGCAGCATTTAGCATTTAAGTAGCTAAAATGAAAAAAGCGAGAAATCACCCGTCATATTAGCGGTAATTTCTCGCTTTTATAATGTATTATTACATTAGATTAACGAATAAAACGGTTATAGATAAACAGAATAATAAATGCACCCAAGGTAGCGGTAATAATGCTACCAATGTTTACACCTGTTGCATGACCTAAACCAATAAATTTACCCACAAAACCACCAACAAATGCACCGCCAATACCCAATGCCATTGTTACAATCCAACCACCGCCATCTTTACCAGGCATTAAAAACTTTGCCAATGCACCAGCAATTAAACCAAGAATAATCCAAGATAAAATACCCATTAAGAGCCCCTATACTTTTAAAAATAGTAAATACTTATAATTGGTAAGTGTAGACAGGTATCCACTAACGAAGTTCAATTCTTTGTCAGGAAGTTTATAAAATCATAAGAAACTTATATACCAAATATGATTAGATTAACTTTGAGGGCATAAGATCGTTTAAATTACTCTCACCTAAAATCACTCTTTTTATTCATTCACTATAGTGTAATATGCGCGCTATTCGATGACTATAGATAGATATTATAAGGCAATAATACATATGAAATACGATTGGATTCTTTTTGATGCTGATGAGACCCTGTTCTATTTTGATGCTTTTAAAGGGCTACAGCTCATGTTTTCTCGTTATGATATCGCCTTTAGTGACGCTGACTTCAAACAATATGAATTAATTAACCGCCCGCTATGGGTGCAATATCAAAATGGCGATATTTCAGCCAGTGAACTTCAGCAAACACGTTTTCGGGAGTGGGCAAAAAAACTAAAAACAACAGAACAACAGCTTAATGATGATTACATGCAAGCAATGGCTGATATTTGCGAAGTATTACCGGGGACAACATCACTGATTCGATCTCTTAATGGTCGAGTTAAATTAGGCATCATTACTAATGGCTTTACTGCACTGCAAAAAATCCGCTTAGAAAAAACAGGACTAGCCGATTATTTTGATCTGCTCGTTATTTCAGAGCAGGTCGGCGTCGCTAAACCCGATCGCCGTATATTTGATTATAGTCTTGAAAAAATGGGCAACCCTGCACCTACTTCTGTACTTATGGTCGGTGATAACCCGCAATCAGATATCTTAGGCGGTATCAATGCAGGTTTAGACACATGCTGGTTTAATCATCAAAATCAATTATTGCCAGATACTATAAAGCCAACCTATCAAGTTTCAACACTGGCTGAACTTGAAAAAATATTAGCTTAAAAACAACAGGTTAAATCTAATAACGGATATGTATCGCGAATTTTTATTCTATATTCGCGATACATACATTATACATTCCGTATTAAATACGAACAATTACCGAATATCACTTTACAATCATCTTAAATAGCTTTAGTTTTAGGTCAATTATTTCATTCGAGCGCATCACTTATGTATTCAGTTAAGCACAACAATTTAGCAGTATCTTCTACTGTATTTGTTATGAATACTATTGCGCTTGTCTCTGTTGTCGTCGTCGTCAAATAACGCTGACGTTTAAGCTTATTCGTCAGTTACTATTGCTGGCGGATATGTTAACTCTCCTTTTTATCTTCCAGCCAAACTGACCATTCATGTAGAAGGTACGCCGTTTGAAGAGAAGAGAACTTGCCGCCATTGGATTTATGACTTTTGCCTTATTTTTAGGGGCAGGAAACCTTATTTTTCCCCCTATGATGGCACAACAAGCCGGTGAAAACTGGTTAATCGCCATAGTAGGCTTCCTACTAACCGCCGTTGGTTTACCCGCCTTAACACTGATCGTTTTAGGTCGACTGTCATCTGCAGATAAACTCACTGCCTCATTACCACATTGGATGGATCGTACTTTCTGGTTTTTAGTATTAACGACTCTGGGGCCAGCCTTTGTTCTACCTCGAGCGGTAACTGTGGCGTATGAAATGGGTGTTAAACCTTTCTACCACGGTAACGGGTTAATGCTGTTTTCAGTGCTATTTTGCTTATTAAGCTTAATTTTGGCACTGAAGCCCGGTAAATTAGTTAGCTATATTGGTAAAGTAATGACGCCTGCATTAATCGTGATGCTAGCGGTCTTAGTGATTGCCGCTTTGATTAACCCATTAGGCTCTCCGACAGATGCCATTGCTGTTTATAAAGCAGCACCGACGGTTAACGGTATGATCCAAGGTTATATGACATTAGATGCTATTGCAGCGGTCGCATTTGGTTGGGTGATTATTCAAACCATTCGTAGTACGGGTATTAGCTGTAATAAAGCGATTTCTTACTACACATTACGTATTGCTGGTATCTACGCATTACTGATGTCTTTGTGTTATTTAGCTATGGGTTATTTAGGTGCAACGTCCTCTTCGATTGCTCCCAACTCAACCAATGGCGGTGAAATTCTAACACGCTATGCTGCTGGTGAGTTTGGTACATTTGGACAAATTTTATTAGCAACTATCACTTTAATGGCTTGTTTAACCACAACTATTGGCTTAACCAATGCTAATAGCGAATACTACAAAAATACTTATAACATCCCTTTTAAAATCAGTGCTGTTGTGATCATGAGCTTAACAGCCATTATCTCTAATGTTGGCTTAGAAACGATTATTGAAGTCAGCCTACCTGCTATTTTGATTTTATGCCCTATCGCAGTATCACTCATCATCGCCATTATTTTTATGCCGAACACTGTGAGTAACGCAAAGCGTAAATTCTCGATGAGCCAAACACTGATCGTCATTATCGCCACGTTATTTGGCAGTATTGATGCACTAAACATTTTAGGTAAGATCCCTTCCGCTATACATCAAGATCTAACGGCATGGTTACCTTTGTTTAATGCTCATGCGTCATGGCTACTCCCTGTTCTAGTAACCATTTGTATCAGTAAAGTGACCCATATTATTCAACGTAATCGAAATACAGTTGCTACCTACTGACACTAAAATTGAAGCTATGCCATTGGTATAGCTTCAATATCAGCGTTACCACTGCTTTCAATTATTATATCGAAGCATAAAAATACAAAACCTGGCACTAGAACTCACATATTTAACTATCAATATGATTTTATTTAGTTAATTGCTTTTACTTAGTCGCAATAAAACGCATACCATAAAAAAATCGTTTACAACTCTATATTTTCTTTATATGTTGTAAGCGTTAATTCAATCACAAAACAGAAGTTGTTAAGTTATGTATTCAGCACTTTGCGAACATAAAACACGAAAAAACTTAGCATCGAGCCAATTTACTAATTGGAGCGAGGCTTCTGTTGTTGATATAAAACATACAACACGAATTATTACCGCTATTATCCTAGTGATTATTCGCTAGGCTGGCGGGCAAGCTTCCGTCAGCCGAGCTGGCGGAGGATACTATCAAGTCAAATATCTTCTTTCAGCAAACCTGCGGAATACGATTTCAATCATGGACGTTTAACGCATTGCGCATTAATCGCGATGGTTGTCTATAACTTCAAAAATGCAGGAACTACATTTGAAAACACAAGACATCTTCGTACTCGGTCTCACAACATTTGCCCTCTTTCTTGGTGCAGGTAACTTGATCTTTCCACCAGCAATGGGATTAGATGCCGGGACTTCTCTGACCTCCGCAATGGCCGGATTTTTAATTACTGCCGTAGGCTTACCCGCATTTACTATTATTGTGCTAGGTCGAATTGGTAATACCAATAATTTAACCAAGGCTTTACCTAAGTGGCTAGGTACAACTTTTTGGGTATTACTTTTTACCGCTATTGGCCCTGCATTTGGTATGCCTCGCGCCGTTACTGTTGCTTATGAAATGGGTATTCAACCATTTTTTACTCATGACCATTTGGTTGCTTTTTCTATCATTTTTTCTGCCGCTACCCTATTTCTTGCATTTAAACCAGGAAACCTTGTGACTTACATTGGTAAGATCATGACGCCTGCACTGATTATTTTACTATGTGGATTAGGCTTAGCAGCATTTCTTAGCCCTCTCGGTACACCTGCTGCTCCATCTGGTGATTACCAAGTCGGTGCTGTTACAAGTGGTTTGATCCAAGGTTACATGACGATGGACGCCATTGCTGCTGTCGGTTTCGGCTGGGTGATCATTCATGCAATAAAAGCTAAGGGTGTTACAACACAACAAGGTATTGCATCAACTTCTATTAAAGTCGCATTAATTTACGCCACGTTAATGGCGTCTTGTTACATCATTATGGGCTACGTAGGCGCAACATCATCAACGATTGCTGAACATGGTGTTAATGGTAGCGTGATCTTAACTCGTTACGTTGCAGGTGAGTTTGGTCATTATGGTCAATGGTTATTAGCCGCTATTATCTTAATGGCATGTTTAACCACCACGGTGGGTTTAACCAATGCATGTGCTGAGTATTATCAAGATACGTTTAAAGCTTCGTTTGGTTTCACAGCAACAGTCATTGTTGTGCTAACAGGGGTTATCGCAAACTTTGGTTTAAACGATATTCTGAAAGTAAGTTTACCTGCCATCCTTGTACTTTGTCCGGTTGCCATCGCATTAGTATTAGCATCATTGGCGGCTTCAACATTTACCGTTTCACGCCTTACACACAGTGCGGTTCTGATCACAGCGACGCTTTTCGGTACTATTGATGCGATTAATATCTTAGGTAAGATGCCAAAAGATCTCGGTGACTTTTTCAGCGATACATTACCGCTTTACAACGCACATGCAGGTTGGTTATTACCGTCTTTATTCATGTTAATTACGACGGCGATGATTGGGCGTACAGCAAGTGCAGAGAAAAAATTTGGGCGTGTTGACTACCGATTAAAAACGGCAAATAACGATTAATAAAAAACGGCGATATTGGGGTATCGCCGTTTTTTTACTGTTGTTTTTACTATACAAGCAAAAAGCTAGGCTTCACTTTAAGCGCTAGCAATGAAAGTATTACAATTCATTCCACATTGCGGCACCCGGTGCCCATACTTCCACTTTATTTTTCTCTAAATTACAACGAAAGTTAATATCACCACGTTGAGCCGGTTTTATGTGATCGACAAATACCCAGCCTCGGTTACTTTCAGATTGATTTTCAACATCATTCGCAATAATGGTTTCAGCAGTGTATTGCGTTTTATTCGTTACCAAAATTTGGCACTGCTCGATATCATTGGTAGAAGGTGGAGTAAAAGGAGTTGCTGTCATATCACAGCCAGAAAGCAGTAGAGCAAGCAGTAAGATTTTAGTTTTCATCGTAGACTATTCATAGCATCAAAATGTGTCACTAATTGCAGGCGAAAAATGAATATCAACGAAATGCCATTAGCGAAGTTGCGCGGAATTGTATAGATAAAAAAACAAATTGGTAGTGTTAATTAACCTCTATCATCATTCTTTTGAAGAAACTCACTCTCATGAAGCACTAAGTTAACTCTTTTTAAGAATAATACTTAGCTAATACACATGATAATTTAACATTGCTGAGATTAATTATCGACGCTATACCCTATTAATTAGAAATAACAGCAGCGATAAAGCGATGAGCTGTTACCAAAAAATTCGAAATCATCCAACCTAATGTCATGTCCTGTCTGTTTCGAAAAATGCCAACCTAACGAAATATGCTTCTTACTTAACGACATTAAATCAACTGACTAACAAATCTTGCACCTTACCAGTACACATGTCGTAGATTATCTTAGTGGGTGAGAATGGCGAAAGAAATGATGATGTTGGCGCTCAAACGAAAATGGGCAAAGCTTCATCATGCTACTTTTTGCTCTATCTTTAATAAACACAGAAAGTAAAAAAATGAAAAAATACTGGACGCCACTAACACTCGTTTGTGCACTACTCGTGCTAACTTCTGGTTCTCTCCTATTTTTAGATATTAATTCGAAGAACATTATTCTTATGCATGAGTGGATTGGCATCTTAATGGTCATAGCTGTTCTTGGGCACGCTTTCTTATATAAGAACTCAATTATCAAGCACTTATCACGTAAGAATAACCTTGTCATGATGGCGGCTATTTTGTTACTGGGTATCGCAATGATCCAAAGTGATAAAGAAGTCGAACAGTCTAACAATGTCTCTGTCGCTTTGTTTGACTCTATCGATAATGCTCCAATTACGTTGATGTCAGAGCTTACTCATCAACCCATTAATCACTTAATAGATAAAATAAAATTGGCTGGTTTTACGATTGATAGTCCTAAACAATCCATTGTACAAATAGCACAATTAAATCATCAGCAACCTGAAGACATCATTTCTGCTATTTATAAAAAGTAACTAATAATGCCCTGTTTATCAGGGCTTAAATCAAAGCCAATACTTAACGTCACTATGTTATTGAAGATTTAGAGTCACTATTTATATCATCGATAAAACGATGAAATGTTGCCAAGAAAAAATCCAAATCATTAGAAATAATATCATGTCCTGTTGCTGAAAATGCCAACCTAACACACCCTTCTTTTTCTGCTTCTTGCTTAGCTACATCAACAATCAACTGACTAACGAACTCTGCGCCATCGCCTAAATCGGTATTATAAAAATTAAGTACAGGCTTTTGATGATAAGAAAAATCCGTAAATTCTAACTTAGTTACCTCCAACAGCTCAGCGTCAACAACGGGATTTATTGGCTTTAAAAGAGAAAGTTCTTGCTGAACAAATTGCTTGATATCTTTTGGAAGGCGCGCTTCAATTTTTTCAAAAAGATAACTAATTGGCGAATCAACAGCCACCAAGGCTTTAACTAAATGAGGGTATTTATAGTTAAAATATCGACCGTAAAGTCCACCCAAGGATGGACCAAGCAAAATGGCGTTTTTGATATCTAACTCTATAAGTAAACTATGCAACTCCTGAGATACAACCTCTGGTGTCCTTACCTTTGTATTGAGTGGACTTCTGCCATAACCACCTCGATTAAATAAAAGTACACTGTAACGCTTTGCTAACTCGTCTTGTAACCATCGGTTATCTTCAATGGTAACGTTAGCTCCCGTATTGATCACGACACAATCTTTAGCACTGTGATGCTTTATATAGCGATACTCAATACCTGTAGTACTTATCATCATCTCACCTCATTTCTTTACCTTGTAAAACTATTGATGAAACGATTAGTTATAGCAAAATTAAACACAGAGGATGTGAATTGAGAGGAAGGTAAATAAGGGGCATTACATTTTAATACATACTTTTGTGCGCATCTTTTATAAAAAACCACAGGCACTTTTCATGAACCTGTGGTTTTAAATGTTTACTGAACCGCAATTACTATTGCTGTTGTTGAAGTTGCTCAGTTAACCAATTTAACCACGCATCGATTCCTTCACCCGTTTTAGCTGAAAGTTTGATGACTTGAATGTTGGGATTCACTTTACGCGCATTAGCAATACAATCTTCAATGTTGATATCAACATACGGTAATAAGTCGACCTTATTAATCAGCATTAAGTCAGCAGCAGCAAACATATTAGGGTATTTAAGCGGCTTATCTTCCCCTTCAGTGACAGACAAAATCGCGACTTTGCAAGCTTCACCTAAATCAAAACTCGCTGGGCATACCAAGTTACCGACGTTTTCGATAAATAAAAAGCCTGACTCATTGATTGCTAATTGATGATAAGCATCGTGCACCATTTGTGCGTCTAAATGGCAGCCTTTTCCTGTATTAACTTGAATAGCAGGCACTTGGGTAGCACGAATACGATCCGCATCGTTAGAGGTTTGCTGATCCCCTTCAATCACCGCACATGGATACTGCTGTTTTAGCTGCATCAGGGTTTCAGTAAGCAAGGTAGTTTTACCAGAGCCAGGGCTTGATACTAGATTAAGCACAAGCTGTTTATTGGCTTTGAAATGCTCGCGGTTATGTTCAGCCAGTTTATTGTTATTACCTAGAATATCCATCTCTAAGGTCAGAAGTTGACGTTGAGAAACCCCAGCGACATGCACTTCAGCTTCGCCTTTACCGTAGTGTAAATCACCTTTATCTAAGGTTTCAGGCTGATGATGGTCATGGCTATCATGAGTGTGGTTGTGGTGTCCGTGCGATACATGCTCATGATGAGAATGTTGATGGTGTGGGTGGCTGTGTTCATGGTGCGATGTTGCGGGTAAGGTGTAATGCACATGATGGTGAACATCACCTTGATGATAATAGTGATGATGGATCACAACAGGCTGTTCATTACTCGCTTTATGAACATTAGAGTGCGCATGATCATGATGATGGTTATTGTGATGGTGATCATTGTTATGACTATGCTCATGATGATCGTGGTGGTGAGAACCATGATGATGGTGATCGACATCTTCTACATGGCTATCTCCGCAGCCGCATACATTACACATTACTCTACCTCAATATTTTTAATCATTAATTCGTCACCAGTTTCAACTTTAAGCTGATAACCTTGGCAATGAGGGCAGCAGACACCACGCTCATCCATTTCGATATAGCGCTGACACTCCATACACCAAACTTGAGCTTGTACAGACTCAATGGCTAACTTCGCGCCTTCTGCAATCGTTCCTCGTGTTGCAAATTCAAATCCTGTTGCCAATGCATGGGGCTCTATACACGATAATGTCCCAATCGATAATGTCACTCGAGTTACACGATGAAAGCCTTGCTTTTTCGCCTGTTCAACCACGGTATCTACCGTATTCATACTCAGTGATAATTCATGCATGACGAGATCTCTTCATTCTTATTTTTGATGTATGGCAAACCACAACTGACCTGCTGAAATAGATGCATCATTAGCAGGGAGTGATTCACCACAAAAAAGGGATAAACTGTGCGCGCTGGCTTTTTCAAACACTTCATCAACTAATACACGGTTTTGGAATACCCCACCGCCTAAAACAATCGGTAATGGCTTATACGTTTGTCCTATGGTGACGATGACGTTCGCAATGGCACTAATAAAACTGTGCGCCAAACAATTTCGCCATGCTGGGCGATAATCATCGGCAACTAAACTTAACAGTGGTAATGCATATTCCAAAAGTGGTTGCCAATCAATCACGCCATTAGCATCAACAGCAAAAGAAATAGGTTGATGGCATCGATCTTTCATTGCCGCTTGTTCGAGTTTCAACCCGCACTCACCTTCATAATCAACGCGATCAACTAAACCTAACAAACTTGCCCACGCATCAATTAAACGTCCCATCGATGAGGTATAAGGCGATTGACTACCTGTTAGCCATAATTGGTATAAATTATTGAAATAAATATCACTCCACGCTTTAAAGGCTGATAACTGCATCGCTTTAATCGCATCGACTGAGTAACATTCCAATAAAAGGGCAAACAACAAACGAGCTGGCTCTTTTATCGCTTTTTCGCCTCCAATTAAGCGAAATTGACGTAAATGTCCGACACGTTGATAATTTTGTGGCGTAGAAAGTAAGACTTCACCGCCCCACACGCTGTGATCGTCACCCCACCCAGTCCCATCAAAGGTAAAACCTAAAACCTGCTCCGTTAAATTATGCTCAGCCATCACAGCTAATACATGAGCATGATGGTGCTGCACCTTTAAAAGTGGCGCGGCTAAATTGGCTTTGGCTTGGTATTTTTCAGCAAATTGAGAGGAATGATAGTTAGGGTGTTTATCACACACCACTTGCTGTGGCTTAACATTATAAAGCGTCGTTAAATGGTTAACCGTTTCTTGATAACGTAACTCGGTATCGAGATCGTCTAAATCACCAATATAAGGGGATATTAGCCATTGCTGAGGTAATGCTAACCCTATGGTTGATTTTTGCTCAGCACCTAAAGCAACGGTGATATTACCTGTACTTTGTTCACTACCTGTACCGAAATGACTCACAGGCGCATAGCCTCTTGCCATACGTAGCACACGGATCTTTCCACCAGCATAATGTACCAAGCTATCATCGCACGCACTCACAATCGGACGATTATGATCTAAAACACCACTGATTTTCCCTGAAAATTGAGTACAGACTTGAGCTAACTCAGTGGCAATAGGCATACCTGATAAGTTCGCACTGGTCATAACAAGTGCACTTGTCGCACCTATTGCTTGTAATTCATCAAACAACAAATAATGCAATGGCGTATACGGCAGCATGATTCCAAGATACGGTACATTCGGAGCAACATTTTCAGCTAATACACCATCTGTTCGTGTCACTTCTTCAGCCACAATATCTAACCGCTTATTCATAAGAACAATCGGTCTCGCTTGCGCTGCTAATGCTCTCCATTCCGCATCACAGCCTGCAACGAATTGTTGAGCAATGTCATCACTTGCCGCCATGATGGCTAACGGTTTTGACTGCCGATGCTTAAGCTTACGTAAACTCGCCACTGCTTGTGCGTTAGTGGCATCACACACTAAATGAAAACCACCGATGCCTTTAACTGCAACAATTTCGCCGTCTTTAATCTGTTGCGCAAGCTGCTCAATCGCTGTTTGTTTGATTGCAACAAGTGGTAATTCTGCGCTCGATTTCACTCGCTGCTGTGCATCATAAAGCGTTACCCAGGGGCCGCAGCAGTCACAACTAATGGGCTGAGCATGATAACGACGATCGACTGGATTTTGATATGCCTCGGCACAATCAGAACACAACGAAAAATCCTGCATACTGGTTGCTGCACGATCATAAGGTAGCGCTTTTATAATGCTGTAACGTGGACCGCAATGGGTACAGTTGGTAAATGGGTATTGGAAGTATCGAGAATCTGGATTGGAAATATCCCGCTTACAAGCATCACAAAGCCCTTGATCTGGTGAAATAGATACCGTTGTGCTGTCACCGCACTGACTTTGCTCTATATCAAAAGTATTCGGCTTTTCCAATTCAGACCATAGCGATAAAGTGCGAATTGCCACATCATCAATGCGACTTAAAGGAGGCGCTTGGTCAATTAACTGCGAAGTGAAAATAGCTAATGTATCAAGAGAGCCTTGCACATCAATTTTCACCCCTTCTGAATCATTGATCACCGAACCAACTAGCGCATGTTGTGTCGCTAGTTGGTAGACAAAGGGGCGGAAACCGACCCCCTGTACAATGCCGGTAATATGAATATATTGTCGTGCAATGTTGTCTGTCACGCTAACTGCCCTGAATTAAGACAGCATTAAGATGCCACCAAATGCCGCCATAACGACACCTAGGACATTAGTAACACGGCGATTAGCAGCTGAAGACGCGATAGCTTTACCTAATACCACACCACACGCGTGTAGAATTGCCGTTGCGAGTACGAAACCGATAAAGAACTCAACAGCCGTAGCGCCTAAAGGCATTTCCATACCGTGAGCCATACCGTGGAATAATGCAAATGCCATTACTGCACCTGTCGCTACTTTTGCAGAGATACGACCACCCGCTAATAGCATGCCACCCATTGCAATCACAGACACTGCAATAGCTAGCTCAACACCTGGGATCACAACACCTGATACACCTAATGCAGCACCTACAATCATGATTGAGATGAAAGCAAGAGGTAAACGTGAAATCGCTTTACCCCCCATCATTGCTGCTAATAGACCCACACCCACCATAACACTTAGGTGATCCATGCCAGTAAATGGGTGAACAAAACCACTCATGAACGCAGAAGCGTGAGGACCAATGTGACCAGGGTGTGCTAAAGCAAGAGGAGAAAAAGAAGTAGTTAGCAAGCCCAACATTAGATGTTTCATTTTCATATTAATATCTTCTTAATAAAAGTAACCGGAAATCCGGAGGGTTATAAAACACTTCACGCGATAACTAAGCGTAAAGTACGATGAAAGCACGAGATCAAATCATGCCAAAAATACGTTCTGGGTGAGCATAAGCATCGGCTCGACCACGGCGACAATGCCCTAATAACGTCATATTTAAACGATCCGCTAAATCGACAGCCATTTTTGTTGCAGAAGATACGGCAAGTAACACTTCAACACCGGCTGAGGCCGCCTTTTGTACCATTTCAAAACTAGCGCGACTGGTGACTAACACAGCACCGCCAGATAAACGCTGTTGATGGATATAACCAATTAATTTATCTAACGCGATGTGGCGACCAACATCTTCAAATGTTGCGATTAATTGCCCATTGGCATCGATGTATGCCGCCGCGTGTGCTGCACCTGTGAGTTGATTAAGTGCTTGGTGTTGAAGTAATTGCTGTAACGCTTGTTCTAAATGACTTAAATCAAACTCAACTGTCATCGGCAATGGCATTAGCATCCGACATACGGTTTCCAATTTTTCTTCACCACAAATACCACAGCCCGTTAAACCCGCTAATGAACGACGTTTCTGCTTTAAACGCTCAGCACAACGATTTGCAACTGTAATATCAAGATTGATCCCATTATCATGATGGGTAATCAGTATATCGTGAATATCACGGTGATGATCGATAATTCCCTCAGACAATGAAAAGCCTATCGCAAACGGCTCTAAATCATGAGGAGTACACATCATCACGGTGTACGCAACGCCATTAAACGCAAGAGCAACAGGCGTTTCTTCAATAATGAAATCCATCTCTCTAAAATCGCTTTCTCCTTTGCGATAGCGAATGATCGGACGCTGACAAGCATCACTAACGGCATCGGTTGATTGCACCTCAAGAGTGGTCAAAATAGTGATCCTATAATTAAATAAAAATGTAGGCTGGTATAAAACGCATCAGATACCACCTCGAAAATCTTGGCTCTTAATCCCCATTTTCTGCATTCGAGATAACAAGGTTGTCCGTTTCAGTCCTAATTGGCTTGCCGCACCATTCGGCCCTGCGACCACACCATGACAAGCCTTTAATGCTTTAATCACGTCTGCTTTACTAATAATGGGTTTAACTACGTCACCTTTCACTGTTGATTCTGGCGTATTGATAACACCAGTAGCTTCAGGGGTAACCAATCCGACAGAAGGCGCATTCTCGGTTGGTACACAGGCAGAATGAGACGCTGTTTTTAGCTCATGAACAGGAACATTAAGCACATTACCACGCGTTAAAATCACAGAGCGTTCAACAAAGTTACGCAATTCACGAACGTTGCCCGGCCATGGAAATGCGCTCATAACCGCTAAATCTTCTGCTGCAATTACGGTGATCGTTTTGGCCATTTTTTGGGCTAATTCACGGGTAAAATGTTTAACCAATAATGGGATATCTTCGGCACGTTCACGTAATGGCGGTATTTGGATAGGAAAAACATTCAAACGGTAATAAAGATCATTACGAAATTTCTTTTCTTCTACACGGCGTAATAAATCAACATTCGTGGCGACAACAATTCGCACATCAACACTGATTAATGCGTTCTTACCCACACGTTCTATTTCATTTTCTTGTAATGCACGTAATAATTTAGGCTGAAGCTCTAACGGCATATCACCAATTTCATCTAAAAATAACGTACCTTTATGCGCTTGCTCAAAACGACCAACACGCTGGCTAATCGCGCCAGTAAAGGCGCCACGTTCATGACCAAACAATTCACTTTCAAATAAACCAGCAGGAATGGCGGCACAATTCATCTTCACCATATCCGTTTTGCTGCGTAGGCTTAACTTATGAATAGCACGAGCAATTAATTCTTTTCCCGTCCCCGACTCGCCTAAAATCAACACCGTACTGTCACAACAAGCAACAAGGGCAACTTGTTCAAGGACTTTATTCATCACTTCACTTTGACTAATAATATCGTCAAAAATAACGTGTTCACCCATCCCTTCATCGATGTTTACAAACTTTGTAATAGGTTGATTAGGAATGCTCGCTTGATGTGTTTTTATACTATGCATTGCTAACGCTACACGCGCAGCTATCTGTTTAAATAACTCAAGATCCGTATTTTGATATGGCGCTTCAATAGGCTTCATAAAACTGATATAACCCACTGCAATGCCTCTAAATATGAGTGGCATAACACAAGCGGTTTTAACACGACGAGGAAAGTACGGGCTATTATTATCAGCCTGCATTTTCTTAATATCTATCGCATTTAAAAATACAGGCTGTTTATTCTTAATTGCATTTTTAATTAGTTTATCATTGGTAAAGAAATGACATTGATAATCAATTTCATTATTAATAAAACAAGCAGAATGTTGATTGTAATGCCCATCTTGTAATTGAATAATCGATAGATCAGTCATACCAAAATGCTGATATAAAAAGCGTAATAATGAACCTATCAATTCTTTTTTTGTACTTTGACTTATAACAGTATTCGTCACATCAACCAGAACCTGAAAATTGTTTTTTTCAGTTGTTAGTTTTTCAGTAAACGTTGATGCCGTTTGGTGCTCTATAATATGTTCAATCATTGCTGAAATCATATTATTAAATAATTTGAATTGCTTCTCGCTCTCACTATCATCAGGCATAGTTAGATTAATATATTCAATCGCACCTAAAGGTTGATTACAAATAGATAGCGGTATTTTGCAATAATTAAAAACCGAGTCATACGCAGGATGACTTTCTAGCTGAGGAAAAGTTTGATATAGCGTTTCACCATCCATCTGATGGCAATAATCACGCATGGTAGCGCCATGCAATCCAATACTTGAGCCAGTGTAATCAAATTGCTGACATTGTTTATCTTGATCAAGGTAGTAAAGGCTTGGTTGACTATCAAGATCATTTTTTAAAAGTAGATTCACACGTTCAACATTGATAAATAATAGATCTTCATTGTTAAGAAAATCCATTACGCCTGAAATATCATTGATTGATAATAAGGCTTTAGAAAAAGTCATCAAATCACTTTCAAAGCGTTCCATGTTGGCATTAACTCTTGCTGATAATGTCGCTCGAATAGAGAGTAATAATTCAAGCATTTATTATACAATTCTCAACCATTTTAGTAACCAAGTATTGATATCAATCAATAAACAATAAATATAAATGCAAACTAATGATGAAAAACAGAGTAGATGCTAATTATTTGAGCGATATGAATGACTAGTAGCAATATACAGCAAAGCAATTAAATATAAGGTTTCCAAATTTAAAATATACAATATTCTATCTTGGAAACCTTATTTTCATTAATGGTTTATTTGAATAATAAAATAAACAAATACACTCATTTTTTGTTATTAAGCATTAACAACATGGCTCTTCAAGCGTGCTTTCAAATTACTGTACTCTGTTTGTACGTAATTTTCTGCCCATGACTGATCTTCAATATTTTCTACCTTAACGGCACAATATTTAAATTCAGGTGTGCTTGAAATTGGATCCACATGCTCAATGGTTAATTCATTACATGCACCAATCCACCATTGGTAAGTCATGTATACCACGCCCTTATTTACACGCTCATTATAGTTTGCACGTGAAATAACTTTACCGCGACGTGATGAAACCCAAACCAATTGTTGATCGTCAATACCTAACTGACGTGCATCATCCGGGTGCATCTGCACATAACCCGGTTCATCTTCCAATGTCTGTAATGCAGAACAGTTACCCGTCATTGAACGACAAGAGTAATGGCCTACTTCACGCACAGTAGATAATACTAACGGGTATTGGGCATCTGGTTGTTCTAATGGCGCACGCCATTCCGCAGCAATGAACTGACCTTTACCTGATGGTGTACTGAATTTATTACCTTCAAACAAGAAAGGTGTACCCGGATGATCCTCAGTTGGACATGGCCACTGTACAGATTTTAACCCTTCCATCTTCTCGTACGTTACACCTGTATATAGTGGTGCAAGGTGACGCATCTCATCCCAAATTTCTTGGGTATTTTGATAAGACATTGGGTAACCCATACGGGTTGCTAATAAACTGAAAATTTCCCAGTCAGGTTTCACGTCTCCCGGTGGTGTAATCGCTTTATAGAAGCGTTGGAAACCACGGTCGGCGCTACTGTATACACCTTCATGCTCACCCCAGCTTGTCGCAGGGAAAATCACATCAGCAAATTCTGCTGTTTGTGTCATGAAGATATCTTGAACAATCACCAATTCCATCTTACGCATGGTTTCACGCATCGCTGCAAGATCGGCTTCAGTTTGTGCTGGATCTTCACCGAAAACATAAAATGCTTTACAGATCCCTTCCTCAACTTTGTGACCAATTTCTGTTAAGCGGTAACCCGGCTTACCAGATAATTGTACACCCCAAGCCGCTTCAAATTTTGCACGAATGTCGGCATCTTCTACTGACTGATAACCTGGGAACTGGTGTGGCAACATACCCATATCACAGGTACCTTGTACGTTGTTTTGTCCACGAACAGGACCACAACCTACACCTTCACGACCAAAGTTACCGGTTAATAATGCAAGACCGGCTAAACCACGCACAACATCAACAGCTTGTCCGTATTGGGTAACACCCATACCCCAAAGGATCATCGCTTCAGGTGCTGCCGCATAAGTACGTGCCGCTAAACGAATATCTTCCGCTTTTAAGCCTGTTGTTGTTTCAACACTTTCAGGTGTATAACGAGATACAAGCTCACGGAACGCATCAAAGCCTTCAGTGTTATTTGCAACGTACTCTTTGTCGTATAAGTTTTCTTCAATAATGACATTCGCTAACGCATTAACCAGTGCCATGTTTGAACCGTTCTTCAACGCTAACCATTGATCAGCGACACGTGCAGATTCGATCTTACGTGGGTCGCAAACAATGATCTTCGCACCATTAGCGCGAGCCTTAAGAATGTGCCTTGCTACAACTGGGTGAGAATCAGCCGCGTTGTAACCGAATATGAGTAAACATTTTGTTTTTTGAATTTCGGGAATGGCGTTACTCATTGCGCCATTACCTACTGTTGTCTCCAGACCGGAGACTGATGGAGCGTGTCACACCCTGGCGCAGTGATCGACGTTATTCGTCCCTATCACCGCACGTGCGAGCTTCTGCATCACATAGTTAGCTTCGTTACCTGGACCGCGCGCAGAACCCGTTGTCATGATCGCGTCAGGGCCATATTGCTTCTTGATTGCCATTAGCTTTTCGCCGGCAAAATCAATAGCTTCTTCCCATGAAACCGCTTCTAACGCGGCATCGCGTGTACGGCGGATCATCGGTTGCTTCAAGCGTGGAGTTAATAAATTGGTGTCGTTAAGGAAATCCCAGCCATAGTAACCTTTTAAACACAGTTGACCTTCGTTGGTACGGCCATCTGCAGGCTCTGCTGCAATTACTTTGTTATTTTCGACAACCAATTTTAGTTTGCACCCAGTACCACAGTAGGGACAAACAACAATTGATTTTTTCATACTAACCTTGGGTTGTAATAATAAACGTCAATAGCATTGTGATTAAACAATCACCTTAGCAACCTGTTGCTACTACAGCGCTCATTGCCGCTGCTTCACGTTTTTGTTGGCTAGTTTCAGTCAACGTCTCAGGTTCAATGATTCGAATCGCACCAGTAGGACAAACTTGAACACAAGAAGGGCCTGACTCTTGGTGATGACATAAATCACATTTTAATGCTTGGGTTTGCGGTACTTTGCGCGTAAACAACGCAGCACCTTTTGTCTCTTCAACCATCGTTGTCACCACATTCATTGCACCGTAGGGGCATGCAATAACGCAGGTTTTACAACCGATACAACGAGATTGAATCACTTTGACAAAACCATCTTCTAATACGATGGCGTTATTGGGACAAACCTGAGCACACGGCGCATCATCACATTGACGACACATTACAGGCGTAGTTACATGGGCATTTTTCACGACGGTTAAACGTGGTGAAAAATCCGATGGTGCCATTCCTGCTACCGTATTTTCTGCTTGATGCGATAACGCACAAGCGATTTCACAAGTTCGGCATCCAATACACAAATTTGGATCTGCAAAAACAAATCGGTTCATGGTGTATCCCTTGTTGATGTCGATACATCGCAATACATATCCGCATTGCGATACCTTATAAGCATGAGCTATGCCAGTTTTTACACCTTGAACAGCAAAAACGCAAACTATTAATATTTAAGACAAAAAAATAAAGCCTGATCGAAATCAGGCTTTATTTATAGCAATGAACATGTCTGATATGTATCGATAACCATCATCGACACACTTCGTCACATCTCATCGACACCTTATCGACAGGCCAACGATTAAGCATCGTCACTGTCGCAGTTTACTGCTAACAGTGGGTGAATCCGCCCGAGCCTTGCCAAGTTGGTAATTGTTGATAAATTTGCTCAACACCTTGCTGCACCATTTCCGTTAAAGGGAATGAAAAAGCAACAATCGCAGGCTGTATACCAATGAAGATCACTTCTGGTACAAAGGTCTTTAATTCATCGATTAAGAAATTCAACGGCAAACTGTGGGTCGACACCACATACATATCAACGATAGTCTCAGGATCAATAATTCGTACTTCCCCTGCTTCTTCACCAATATCTGCAGCATCAACCACCAGCACACGTTTCGGCATCGCTTTGCGAATAAGGTGTAAGCAATCCTCAGGCATCGAGCCACCTTCCAGCACGCTCCAATCCGCAATCGGATTCTCTTTCATCATCTTTGCGAGTAATGGACCAGCACCATCGTCTGCCATCATGCTGTTACCAACCGTCAATACAATATTGCTGACCGACAGATCGACATCGTCATTCGACACCGTTACGCCCATGACAGAAGAGAGGTTAATTTCCTCTAGCACAATTACTGTCCTCCTCGGATCATCATGTACATGGTTGGTTCGCGATGAATATCCCCTAAGGCTGCAATAAACCCATGGGTTAACTGTTTTGACTTCTCACTTTGAGTCGTACTATCAATACCATCAAACGCCAGTGCCAACATGTTTAAATGCTCGGGATAAATCGTGATTTCACCAAACACTAGAAAACCTTTCATTTTACGAAATGCTTCACCGCTTTGGTCTAATCCACTGATCCATTCAAGATACTCATGGCCTGAGCATTTCAATACCGCATCTAAGCAATCGACCACACCAAGATGGTGACCAATCGCCAAGCTGTAGTACATAATTTGCTTGGCTTCTTCTGGTACATCGTAGCTTTCATCAACAAACTTGCGACCCAAGCTGTAGAAATACACATTCTGCTCAAGGTGACGAGATTGCGTTAACTCTTCAGGTAAATCGGCAATCTTGCTATTAGGCATTTTCGCCTCCACAGCACGCTTTTTGCTCTGCCCCGCACGCAGGTTGTCCCGTTAATGCAGCCATGGTTTTGCTCAGCAGAATATTCACGATTTCGGTTAAACGTGGATCGTCTTTTTCCGCTAAGTAAGCAGCAATCTTGCTATCAACGTTATCCGCACTACAGGTTGCCAATACATCCATCACTTCATCTGCAATACGTTGGCCTTGAACATAACCGGCAAGTAAGCGGGCTTGACGCTCAATCATCACCTTAATATCCAGTGGAATTTCAGTATGTTTAAGGCTCGCTTTTTGCTCATCTGGATTATGCGTTTTCGCTTTCAGTTTCTGATCAAGCAAACCTAAAGCTACCGCAAAACCATAAATCGTTGCCGCAGGAGTTGGAGGACAGCCCGGAATGTACACATCAACAGGTACAATCTTGTCAGTACCGCCCCAGACACAATATAAGTCGTGGAAGATACCGCCATCACAACCACATGCACCATAAGAAATAACAATTTTAGGATCAGGCGCCGCTTCATAAGCACGAAGTGCGGGTGCACGCATTGCGCGAGTCACAGCCCCCGTAAATAGAAGAATATCGGCATGGCGAGGCGATGCGACAACCTTAATACCAAAACGCTCAGTATCAAATACAGGGGTTGTGGCTGCGAAAATTTCGATTTCACAGGCGTTACAACCACCACAGTCAACACGGTAAACATACGCCGAGCGACGAATCTGCTTAATAAGCGCGTCTTTTAATTTCTGGCTATTAGGCGGTAATGGAACAGGAACAGTTTGGGTATGAGCTGTACCATTTAGCTGTTTAATACCTTTCACATTTCCTCCTCAAGGTAACGTAGATGGCTAACGTTTTCGCTATCTAGCATATTGTTACTGCGACGACACTCAGGACAGGTTTCTAATTGTTGGCGACGTAACTCTAATTGATCAGCTGAAACACCCGTTTGTGCCAAAGTGTCTAGCACATAGTCCAATAGCTTTTTCGCTACAAACGGACGCTCACATTGGCGACAATTCGCCAGTTGGAACACCGCATGTTCGTACAGATCTTCTTTTCGGGTTACCGCTAATTCAAAGTTCTGCGAAAGCTTAATGGCTTTCGTTGGGCAGACTTCTTCACAGCGACCACAGTAAATGCATCGCGCCATCGACAATTCCCAACGGCGTGTACCCGCTTTTTCGTCAGTTTCCATCACCAACGCATTGGCAGGACAAGCACGCATACACGCAGCACAAGACAGACACTGATCTGCATCTAGCTCTGGCTTACCACGGAAGTCTTCATTCACTTCCAATGGTGCGAATGGGTATTTGGTTGTGACTTCACCGGTTTTTAAGACGGTCTTTAATAACTTAAACACAACGCCTCCTACAGCTTAAACGGTGAGTTTTTACGGTCGATGCTGTACTGCTCAATCGCTTTATATGGAATAGTTTTGCTTCGCTTCTTCTTCGTATCGACAATGGTGACACGGTCAGTACATGAGTAACATGGATCTAAACTACCGATAATTAACGGCGCATCAGCAACGGTGTTACCTCGTAACATGTAGCGTAACGTAGGCCAGTTCGCATACGTTGCTGCACGACAACGCCAGCGGAATAGTTTTTGGTTATCCCCTGTCATGCTCCAGTGCACGTTTTCACCACGCGGCGCTTCAGTAAAGCCCAACGCAAACTTATTCGGTACGTAGTTAAAACCTTCAGTGAGAATTGCACCCGGTGGTAGGTGATCAAGGCCGTATTCAACAATATTTAGTGAATCAAATACTTCACGGATACGAACCATCACACGTGATTGCACATCACCGCCGTCCATGGTTTGTAATTCCATTGGAACATCACCGTAAGACTCTAAAGATTGTCCATGAATAATACGTACATCACGCTTAAAGCCGCTAGCACGAATAAGTGGCCCAACAGGGCTGTAATCACGAGCAACTTGCTTCGATAAAATACCTACACCTGCAATACGGCTTTCGATATTAGGTGTTGCTAGAAGCACTTCCACCAACTCAGAAAAGGTTTTGCGTACTTCTTTGACCATCGCAATACCTTTTAAGCGTTGATCTTTAAGAAAATCTCGACGTACACCACCAATTAAGTTCATACCGTAAGTTTTACGGGCACCTGTTAGTAGCTCAGCAAGCTCCATAGTCTTTTCACGGACACGGAAGAACTGCATGAAACCTGAGTCAAAACCAACAAAGTGGCTAGATAAACCAATGTTTAGTAAGTGGCTGTGTAGACGTTCAACTTCAAGTAAAACAGTGCGGATCATCTTGGCGCGGAATGGCACATCAACCGATAACGCATTTTCAATCGTGTTGCTGTAACCCACACTATGGGTAAAGCCACAAATACCACAAACACGGTCCGTTAACTGCGCGACCTCGTGGTAACCCATGCGTGTTTCTGCCAGTTTTTCCATCCCACGGTGAACGTAGAACATACGGTAATCCGCATCAATAATGTCTTCACCGTCAACGAATAAACGAAAGTGGCCCGGTTCATCAGAGGTAATGTGTAATGGACCAACAGGTACAATACGGTTGCTGTCATCACCTAACTGATTATCAAAATTATAAGTTTCAGTTTCTGTGGTAGGTTGCGGACGCTGACGGTAATCCATCGCATCTTTACGTAGTGGGTGGAGATCTTCAGGCCAATCATCAGGAAGGACTAAACGACGTTCATCAGGTAAACCTACTGGACGTAAGCCGTACATATCACGCACTTCACGCTCGCCCCACACAGCAGCAGGAATGGTTGGCGTAATAGAAATAAACTCTTGGCTATTGGCATCAACCAGTACTTTTACCGTTACCCAACTTTTAACTTCCCCTTCCATAGAAAGCGCGTGATAAACCGCAAAGTGACCATTTAAGGTACGCTCGTCATTACCGAATGTAACGGTCAGCCAACCGCCTTGATCGTAATAAAGCCACTTCATCACTTCGACCAAAGAGGTCATTTTTACCGTGATGGTCACTTGATTATCCGTTTGCCACTCTTCATCAATAATGGCTGATGGAAAGAAATGATTCACACCATCGACATACTGTTTGCCAATCCGATTTGATTGCGGTTTAGTGGCATATTGTTCAAATGTATTGTTTGTCATTACTGTTTCTTACCAACCAAAAATTAAAAAGATAAGTGCCAACACGGCCACTAAAAATACAGGGAAAATAGCGCGGTGGATTTTCATAAAGCGGAAACGCGCCATGGTGTTTTCCGCAATACCTGCAATGAAGAAAACCACAAAAAGCTTGATGAATAAGATCACGGTTGCTGAAAATAAGCTGCCGAAACCTAATGATTGGGCTTTACCCCAAGGAATAAAAATCGCAAGGAAGAACTGAGCGACAACGAGCTGTTTTAGACCTAGGCCTAATTTCACCATCGCTAAACCAGCACCTGAGTATTCAGTCACAGGGCCTTCTTGTAGCTCTTGCTCTGCTTCTGCACTATCGAACGGTAATTTACCCATCTCAATAAACAGTGCAAATGCACACACAAGACCTGCCAAGATAATCGCTAATGGCGAATGCCAGCTGTCATTTGCCATCGCATGGCTAATATAACCAAGATCGGTTGTACCCATTGCTAATGCAACAACTACAATCGACAGGATCAGCATTGGCTCAACCAAGATACCAAGAGTCAATTCTCGGCTACTACCTAAGCCACCAAACATACTGTTTGAATCAATACCTGATAACGCAAAGAAGAAACGGAAAATAGCCAATAAGTAAATATCGGTAATAATATCGCCCGAAATAGGGAAAGGTGACACTTGCGTCACGGTTGGCAATGCCATACCGATCAACATCATAGTGATCACCATTACCCAAGGCGTGATCCAGAAAATAAAGCCTGCATTTGACGGTGATACCGACTGGCGCTGCAATAACTTATAAATATCTCGGTAGTCTTGGAGTACTCCCGGCCCTTTACGAGAATGAATTTTAGCGCGAATAACACGGGAAAATCCGGTGGCTAAAGGGGCAAGCAGTAGCATCAATAAAGCCTGAACAACAGCTAGCGTGATCCAACTAGCAGAAGGCATTTCAAGTGGGGACATTAGCAACTCACTCCTGAAATGAAAGGAAAGAACAACACCACAAATAGCGCAGCCGCACAGCACATAATGCAGACTTTTCGACCATCAAGTTGACTACCGTCAGCTACCGCAAATAAATGTGGTAAGACATGACGATCAATCAAAGATTGCTTTGGACGGTTGTCATAAATAAGGCTAAACATATGACGCATTGGACGCGTAATACCTTCGGCAGAAACTGTCATACGCTGCTCATATTGGTAACCACACGCCCAAGGATCACCTTGTTGACGACGTACCAAACGACGTTGACGGAACACATAAAGCAATATCGCTGGAACCAGTGCTAATAGCGCTAGCATAATCGCAATTACAGGGGTAGAGAGGATCGCTTGATCAGCCACTGCTGGATAAACCGCACTGCCTGTTGCAACAGAAACAGGGCCAAGATGAAGAATTGAAGATGCAATATCAGAGAAATAAGGTGCAATCCAAGGCGAGCCCACACCTAATACAATACATAATATCGCTAACATCGTTGTTGCTGTTGTCATGCCAGCGCCCACTTCACGAGTATTCGCCGCTTGTCCTGTTTTCGGTGCACCAGTAAAGCAGATACCGTAAACCTTCACAAAACACATACAAGCTAATGCACCTGTTAGTGCCAGCATTACCATACCGAACGGGCCAAACAACATATTTGCTGCGGTTCCTACTTTACCCATGCTAAATAGTGATTGATAAATAAACCACTCAGACACAAAACCGTTAAACGGTGGCAACGCACAAATCGCTAAGGTACCAATTAAGAACGCAATGGCTGTTTTTGGCATGGTCTTACCCAAACCGCCCATCTTATCCATGTCTTTGGTATGCATACGGTACACAATAGAGCCTGAGCCTAAACACAATAAGCCTTTGAAGATCGCATGGTTTAATAAGTGGTATAAACCACCCAGTAAGCCCAATAGCGCAAGCACTGGATGATGGCTTGCGATACCAATCATACTGACACCGACACCAATTAAGATGATGCCAATATTTTCAATCGTGTGGTAAGCCAATAGACGCTTAATATCATGTTCTGCTAACGCATACATTACGCCTAAAACAGACGATACCGCACCGAAGATCAGAACAAGGAAACCCCACCATAACTGGGTTGCGCCAAGGAAAATAATACTGAATTTTAAGATGCCATAGATACCAATCTTCACCATCACACATGAGATCAAGGTAGAGCAGTACGAAGGCGAAATAGGATAGGCTTTAATTAACCAACCGTGTAAACCAACACCCGCTGATTTAATACCGAAACCAACTAACGCTAATAGGAAGGTTAATGATGCAAAGCCAGCACTTATTGGTGTAGTAGTGAACGCACTAAAGTCATAGCTATGGGCATTTATCGATAGGATCAAAAATGCAGCCATGATCAAAAAGCTAGCAATATGATCGACAATAAAGTAATTCAAACCAGCCTTACGACTTGCCAAACTACCATCGCTGATCACAATCAACCATGATGCGATTGAGACCACTTCCATAAACACCATAAAAGTGATCACATTGGCTGAAATCACTAATACCGTCATTGCCGCAGCAAAGATGTTAAATAGGATATTGATTTTCCAACCCGATTTACCCAGATATTCTTTTAAATAATTAATCGAATAAATAGACGCCGCCATGGTCACTATGGATATTACCACCACCATTAAGGCTGAAAGCATATCCATATTCACCATACAGCGCGTCGCCAGTGCAAAATCGGCTGAGTCATAATGACCCACAATGGTAGACACACCCGCTAAAACACCAAACACGCCACCAAATGCACTAATCACACCCGCCAAACGTAAACTATCACGTTCATCCTTACGACCAAGCCAAGAAATAAGGGCTGCTACACCGTAGCTGATCACAGCAAATAAAACTAAAACTAACGGATTCATTTGTTCATAGCTCCTGATTTCACAGAAACGGCACTGTCAGCCGCGCTTTCACGTTTACTGTGGCGTGCTTTCATCACTTTACTCTCATCAATCAACACAATTGCTTGAGTAGGACAGACTTGTGCACAGGCAGGCCCTTGTTCACGAAAACCACATAAATCACATTTCACTGCGATACTTTTCACGCCCGGTTCCCATGCCAAAATATCTTGACCAAAAGTGCTAGGTATTGACGTTGATGGGTTACTAGAACGAGGAGTAGAAGGGATATAGGTATCGTAACTGTTTGCCATCGCAATTGGTCGACTACCATCAAAAGCGATAGCACCAAACGGACACGCGACTGCACATAATGTACAACCAACACAAAGCGACTCGTTAAGAACAACACGATCTGCTTGTTTAGAAATAGCTTGTACCGGACATACAGCCGCACAAGGCGCGTCTTCACAGTGACGACACATAACAGGTGCCGTAGCATTGTCATGTTTAACCACGGTAAGACGAGGATGGCTTTGCAGTCCGACTTTTTTATGTTCTTCGGAGCACGCTGCCATGCAGGTGCCACAACCGATACATTTGTCGGGATCTGCAACAACAAAGCTTTTCATGATCTTTCCAGTTAATTGCAAAAAGCATCACAAAAAGCAATAATCATACCAATAAGGTATCTTTGTGTTTTATTAGCTAAAGATCATTCACTTATACCTAGCGCGCTCTCCTACTCTTCACTTTTTATTACTACTAAAAGGAAATAAACATAGGATGTTCGCCTATCGACACTGCTATCGACACCTTATTTCGACAGTAGTGTCGACACAAAACCACAAACAAGAAAAAACTGTTTTATAATTGAGCTTCATGCGATGGACATTTACCACCTAACTTTATGAATATGACTAATGATTAAGAAAAAACACCTTCATTCAACCATGCCCTTCTATCTGCTTTTTATTGCAGGTATTGTTGATGCTATTGGCTTTATCCATCTGAAAAATGGCCTGTTTATCTCTTTTATGAGTGGTAACACAACCCATGTGGGCATACTGTTAACCTCAGGCAATACACCACAAGCGTGGCACTACATTGGGGTTATTGTATTATTTGTTTTAGGTGCTGCCGTCGGCGAAGCTATCGCGATAGCTAACAAACCTTTTTATCGCAGTATGATCATGGCGCTAGTCACATTAGTGCTATCAGCAACATTGTTTGTTGAGCCTATCGCTAAACCAATTGTGACCAATTTCTTCTTAAGCTTTGCTATGGGTATTCAAAATATCGCACTGCGATTAACCATTGAAAAATCAACCGCACTCACTTACGTAACAGGTTTTTTGGTTAATACTGGACGTTCTATTGCCATGCTATTAATGGGTGAAGGCGATCGTAGCACGTTTTTTCGCCATTTCAGCTTATGGTTATCCATCTTTCTTGGCGCAATTGCAGGAACACAAGTGATGGATTACTCCTTCAAATATGCATTACTTCTCCCGATCATCTTAAGCTTAATTGCAACAGGCATTTTATTCTGGACCCATGAAATTGCGGATGATTAATAGTTACAGTAACCAATAAAACGAAAAAGCCGACGTGATGTCGGCTTTTTTGTATCTCAAAACCCTTGACCTGTCTAAAGCTTCATAGTTTATAGTTCGCCTATCAATAAAGGGGAAAGCTGCCATGTACCGTATTTCTGAGTTAGCGCAAAAGGTGGGATTAAGTCGTTCCACATTACTTTATTACGAAAAGCTTAAACTGATCACTGGCACACGCTTAAGCAATGGTTATCGTGGCTATACCGACAAAGATGTGCAACGGGTAAAACTGTTACAGCAACTGCAAGCAGGCGGGCTTTCATTGAAAGAGTGCCAATCCTGTTTAGATGCCCAAATAGATCGAGATCTGCTACTTCAACGGCTAAATATTCTTGATGAAGAAATCGCCCAAAAACAGAAAGCCCGTGATTTGCTTTCTGCCATGCTGGGTATAAATTCGATGAAAGAATGGCATCAATCAATGGAATCAGCAGCACCCTCGGCTCACTTAGAGTGGCTAATGAAGCAAGGTTTCAGTGAAAAACAAGCCTTACGATTAAAATGGCTATCAAAAGATATGAACGAACATGAGTAATACATGGCAGACTTTGAAGCGATCTTTGATGATTTAGAACGACTTGGCCCTAGTTGTGATGAAGACTCTCTAAAAGCACTTGAAACATTGCCCATTAAATCTGGTGAAGTGTTAGATATCGGCTGTGGTAAAGGTGTTGTTACTACCTTATTAGCTAAACATGGCGATTTTCATATCACGGCATTAGACAACGATGAATATAACTTAAGTTGTTTAAACGAAGCAGCTATTGAAAACGGGCTTAAACATCGCATCACTTCTGTTTGCGCCAGTATGACCACAATGCCTTTTGAAGAACAACGTTTTGATGTGCTGTGGGCTGAAGGCAGTGCTTACATCATGGGGGTTGAGCAAGCACTTAAACAATGGAAACCATTTATTAAGGCTCATGGCTATTTGGTTATCAGTGACTTGGTTTGGTTAGCCGATAATCCAAGCCAAGAAGCAGTCGATTTCTGGCAGCAAAACTATCCAGATATGACCACCAGCGAACAACGAGTCAAACAGATGCAGCAAGCAGGTTTTGAAGTGATCAGCCACTTTACCCAAAGTGATCAGTCATGGACAAACTACCTAGCACCATTACAAAACAAGATCGCTCAATTGGATAATCAACATTTCACGTCCAATGCCATTAAAGATATTAAGAACGAAATCCATATTCATGAGCACTATTTAGGTCAATACAGCTATCAATTATTTGTATTAAAGAAAAAAGGTTAAACATGATCATTCGAGTAGAAAAAGATTCAGACATTACTGTGATTGAAACGCTAACTTACAGTGCATTTAAAGATCATCCTCATCATGAACCGGGCTCAGAACCAACCGAGCACTTAATCGTTAACCGCCTACGAGATTCTAACGCCTTAACACTATCGTTAGTCGCAGAAGTAAACAATCAAGTTATTGGTCATATCGCTTTCTCCCCAGTACTGATCAATGGTGAAGCTACAAACTGGTACGGTTTAGCACCTGTATCAGTATTGCCAGAACAACAAGGAAAAGGGATTGGTAAAGCGTTAATTAACGAAGGATTAGCCCAGTTAAAAGAACATGGTGCAGAGGGATTCGTACTATTAGGTGAGCCTGAATATTATGGTCGATTTGGTTTTAAAGCCCAACCAGAATTAACCCTAACAGGTGTGCCAGCTGAATACTTCTTAGCCCTGCCTGTTAAAGATTCAATTCCGACAGGTGAAGTAAGCTATCACCCAGCATTTTTTGAATAATGCATTTAAAAGCCGGCGTAGTGTCGGCTAATTATATATGGTTGAAAAATATCATTACTAATAACCTTGTTTTTTCAAGTTTATTAAAAACCCTTAGCAACCTCATCTTAAAACGAATTTCTACTTTTTAGCAATCCACCTTATCATCCAATTATGAATAATGATAAATGCTATAAAAGTCGATTAATAAGAAAATAAATTCCAGAAAATGCGTTTCTTATTAATGAAACAGACAAAAATATAAAGCATAATTTTTGGTTATGGATTACCTAAAGTTGTGTTTATATATCATTACAATAAAGATCAATAATGTACGCACAACTTAAAGAAAGATACTTTAAAATAGTCAGTTTCTTATCAAATTTTATATTTAATTACTGATAATAATTTTAGATTATCAAATTTTTCTATCATTAATTTAAGTGGCTCACTCTTTTTATATCTTTATTAAAAATGCATATAAAAACAGGATACTCAATGAATAATTCAACACTAATGAAACGCTACGACTATCTGGATAATATCAAGTGGGTTTTGACGATATTAGTGATTTTGCACCATTGTGCATCCACGGCAGGTCTGGATCCTATTGGTTACAATTTGCCCCATGTCAAAGAATCAATGCAATATCAATATGAGATTTTAGGCACATTCCAGGGCATCAACCAGTCATTTTTTATGTCACTGTTTTTCTTTATATCAGCCTACTTCGTGATCCCTTCTTTTGAACGTAAAGGGGCTGGAAAGTTTATGTTGGATAAACTAAAACGCCTCGGGATCCCTACACTAATCACCTTATTTTTGATCGAAACACGTGGATCGATTGAGTCTGCTGTATCAAGCATTAAAGGCTTTTTCCTTACCGGAAATATTGGATTAGGCGTCACCTGGTTCTGTTGGACCTTGATTGTATTTAGCGCGGTATTTGCATTGTTCCAAGTTGTCAGTACTGGGAATCAGAAGGTTGACACTGATAAACCTTTTCCGGCGCTTTGGAAGATCTTGCTGTTTGCCATTATGATAATTCCGGTCAATTTCGTTGGCTTATATCTGATGGAAACACTAGGTAGCAATTTCTTAGGCTTTCACCTTCTTAAATATTTCCCGATGTATATCAGCATGTTTTACTTTGGTATCTTAGCTTATAGGTATCAGTGGCTCGATAAGTTAGAACGTAAACACGCTTTTTTAGGAATTCTAATGTGGGTAGCGGGATTATTCATCTATACGATAGCTTCTAGCTATGGTCTGAATAGTGAGATGCTTAATATGGTTTATGTGGCAATACGTGGATTCACTGTGATAGGGATGTCGATGTTTCTACTCTATAACTTCAAAATGCTATTCAATACCAAGGGACGATGGAGCTCTATGTTGACCCGTATCGCTTTTGCTGCCTATGTGGTGCAGAATATCCCAATGCGGTTTACCGCAGACTTTTATCAGTCTTTTATGACCCAAACACCCTTAATCAACTTTGTGGTCATTGCTATCCCCTCTGTGATCGGTTCTTTTGCTATTGGCTATCTTATCTGCAAGACCCCCGTTCTAAAACGTATTTTCTGATCTAGCTAAACGTGTGACTCTCATCTCGGTGATAGAGTCACAGCTAGTCGAGCTTATTGGATATAGCATTTGGACTGGTAGTAATAGCTACGCACCACTTATCACTACTAGTCTCGATGTGTCGTTTACTGTATACATAACTCATTCTGGTAGACTCAGCGGAATCTCCAGCGAATAGAGGTTGCATATTTCTAGTAACCAAACTCTCCAGATATGACCAATAGAGAACAATACATTTAAAAGCCGGCGTAATACCGGCTATTTATGTATATACTCTCCACCATAAGAAAACGTCTTTATTATTTAATACTTCTGTAAAAATATACTTGGTAAAAAAACATCACCAATAACCTTTGTTTTTTTAAGCTTATTAAATATTTTCACGACCTCATTTAAAAAACCACTAATTAATTTTCTTATCAAGAATAATTAGAAATGTAAAACATAATATTTCGTTATGGGTTATATAAATGCTTGTTTATATATCATGACAATAGATAATAATAAAATACAGCCAACTTAAAAACGATAACCAAATTAAATCAGTCACTTAAAATTGATTTATTAACATTTATTTGCTGATTATCTTTCAAATATATCTATTTACATGACATTTTCCCACATTTTTAAAAAGGTTTTTATATGAAAAAGTTATGCCTATTCGTACTCATTTCAACAATATTAGTGGGTTGTGGCGGTGGCGGCGGTAATGACGATAATAATAGCGGTGGCGGTGGTGGTGGTGGTACAGACAAAGCTACTCCACTTGATCTTGGTAATTTAACATCTGATGTTAAAAAGCAATACGCACAAGTTAACTATGATACTTTTTTAGTTATTACTGAAAGCGCCCTAAACTGTGCAAAAGATCTTAACATTGGCGAAACCGATAATACTTGTGCAGTTATCGATAGTGGCAATCATAATGAAGGGTTGAGTATTGAAGAGATATCAGGGACTTTATCTGTTCAAAAGCAAGCTGATAAGATTCAGATAAGCACGGTTAAAGACATACAATTTCATGCACCTTTAATTAATCAAAACACAAATACTTTTAAGCTCAATCAAAATAATATTGCTAACACACAAAAAGAAACAAATTTTATTAAAATACCAGAGGCAACAGATCAAGAAGCCAATATTCAAGAAGTCGAATCCGACCAAGTGTATTTAGGTGGTACTTTTACCTTCTCAAATGATAATGGTATCAAAACCGTTGACGCTTTTGCTCATGAATTCTATGGTTTAATTTATAGTCATAATACCAACACAGATGAAAGTCATTTTGTCAGTAGCATAAGTCGATTAGTGGGTAAAAATAATGCTATGGTCGACTGGAGTACAGATGAAAACGGTGTAATTAGACCAATCTAATTTCATTAATTCAAAAATTAAGCCAAACTTAAAAAGTTAAGTTTGGCTTTTATTTAAAACTGATTAGCGTTCTTAAATATCTAAACGCCTATTGAGAGTGTATTTAGACAGCATCTTTAAGTTGTATTTTCTTACCTAAACGGCTGCTTTCCAACGCCAACTCTATTAACTTAATATTTAAAAGCGCATCTTCTGCTTTAACTGGACATGTCACACCTTGGCGAATGGCTTTAGCCACTTGGTGATAATATTCCTGATAACACCCTTTCACTGTTGGCACAGGCGTACAACTTTGCTCATCATAAAAGTTGCCATACTGAGACGGTGATTCTGCTAACCAATCTTCATTTACAGGCATAACACCAGAAACTAAGTATTGCTCTTGCGGATCAATACCCAGCTTTTCATAACAGCCACCAGTACCTTTAATAGTAAAACGCTTATTTTCGCCAGCACTTATCATGTCGCCATGAAGCACAACAAGGTGAGTTGAGTAATGTAAAAGTAAGTGGAAGTAATCAACATTATTAGAGCCTTTACGC
This sequence comes from Photobacterium sp. GB-50, assembly GCF_003026755.1. Taxonomy (NCBI): domain Bacteria; kingdom Pseudomonadati; phylum Pseudomonadota; class Gammaproteobacteria; order Vibrionales; family Vibrionaceae; genus Photobacterium; species Photobacterium sp. GB-50. Next base: position 251,628 of record NZ_PYNX01000003.1, on the reverse strand, counting down.
GTGACTCTACAATCTGCCGTGATCGCGTCTGGTAATCCAAACAAGGTGATCGATTGATCCAGCAGATGTGATCCTAAATCAAATAATATGCCGCCACCATCTGCGGCTTGCTCTTTCCAACGTTCGCGAACCACAGGACGAAAGCGATCGAAGTGAGATTCAAAATGTTTTAACTCTCCAAAACGTTTTTCATCGATCATTTTTTTCACGGTAAGAAAGTCACCATCCCAACGTCGATTGTGGTAAATACTCAGCATTAGCCCCTTTTCTTTTGCTAATGCGATCAGTACTTCTCCATCTTCAACCTTGGTGACAAATGGCTTTTCAATAATGACGTGTTTACCATTCTCTAAGGCTGCTTTCGCTAACTGAAAGTGGACATCATTTGGCGCGGTAATGATCACTAATTCAGCATCGGAGGAGGTTATCAGCGCTTCTGCACTATCAAAATGTTGAATTAATGGCCAATCTTCTTGAAGTTGTTGTTGCTTACTTGTGCTTATCGCCGTTAGCTCAAACTCTTTTAGGCTTGTAATAAATGGAATATGAAAGGTTTGAGCTGAAAAACCATAACCAATAACCGCTGTTTTGATCGCTGAGCACGCCATGTTCATTTCTCCATACCGAATAATTGGCAATTGAATAATATCGTTTCATTTGTACAAACACTGACAAACTCAAATACCAGCCAGTCATCTATCTGTGTGAGAAACTTATCATCATGGAGCAATGTAGGAAATGCAACTTACACATTTTTTGTTGTTTTAAGTGGTAAAAACAGGAAAACATAGAGCTGTATTTCACTTTAATAGTCAAATATTGCTATTTAGCGCATCTGAATAACTGTACCGTTATCAGTTAGGCCATGAGTGACAAAAACGTCACCTTGATTTGAGATCAATACCGCCTCAATCCCTGCCTGACGATTAAGATAAGCAAGCGCATCATCAATGGATGATAAAAAACCAGCAGTGCTCCATATTTCACCATCAACAGAGAGCTTTGAAATAATCGTCACACTCGCGATATTGGTTGAGATAGGCTTGCCCGTTTGCCCATCAAGAAGGTGATGGTATCGCTGCCCATGGTATTCAAAATAACGTTCATTAATGCCAGACGTTACCATTGAATAATCTCTTAAAGGCACAACTCGGCAGATATCGCCACGCGAAGCTGCCAGCGGGTTTTGAATACCGACATTCCATGTTTGTGAAGCATTCTCAGGCGAGTAACCAATGGTCAGTACATTACCACCAAGGTTAATAAAGCCATGCTCGACCCCGTTAGCGGTAAGAAAATCTTTGATCCGATCAGCAAAATATCCCTTAGCGATAGCGCCTAAATCTATCTGCATACCCGTTTGAGAAAGGTATACCGACTGATAGTCATCATCTAGGATAATGTTTGATGGATCGACAAGCTGTAATTTTTCCGCAAGCTCCACATCGGTGGGTAACTTGGCATCTTTAAAACCGATATGCCATGTTTTAACCAGTGGCCCAATCGCCACATTAAACGGATTTTGAGGATCGACACTGATCGCTTTTGATTTCTTAATCAGCGCATAAAGATCCGGCTTTACACGGACAGCTCGAATGCCTGCGTAGTTATTGACGCGCATCAGTTCAGATTGCGTCTGATTAACCGTAAAACGTTGAGTAAATTCTTGAAGTTGCAGATAACATTCTTTGATCAATGCTTCACCACGTTCATGATGAACCACAAGATCAATAAAGGTTCCCATCATAGGAAAACGCGTTTTATAACTTGCCATTAACTCTGTTCTCGTTAAATAGTAAAAAGGGAAGCACATGGCTTCCCTTTGTACCCAAGTAACTTCAAGATGCTTGGGTATATATCTAATTAAACGCGGTTAGATACGCTATCACCCGCTATACGACCATAAGTGAAGATATCAATCAACGCATTACCACCTAAACGGTTACCAGCATGAATACCACCAGTCACCTCACCGGCTGCATATAGCCCAGAGATTGGTGTCCCCGTTTTATCCAATACACACGCTTGAGTATTGATCTTCAAGCCACCCATTGTATGGTGAACTGAAGGCTTACGTGGCGTTGCATAGAACGGTGCTTTTTCCACTTTTAAGCCAAGTGCGCCTTTGTGGAATTCAGGATCACGCCCTTCATCAACGTAGCTGTTATAACGGCGAATCGTTTCTGTTAACGCTTCGGTCGGTACATTAATTTTTTGCGCTAATTCTTCAATGGAATCTGCTTTGATAATAATACCTTCTTCGATCTCACGCTCAATGGTTTCATCTGTGGTGTTCGCTGCTGTTTGACGGATAGCTTCATCAGCAATCATATAAATCACACCACCATTGTCGAAGAAAGAACGAGAAAGCACGTCTCGACTTTCACATTCATCGACAAAGCGCTTGCCTTGGTTGTTAACAAAGACAAAGTTTTCAGGTGGAACAATAAGACCCGTTAATAACGCACCAGATTTAGGATCACCAATCGGCATTAACTGAACATATTCCATGCCCACTAAATCAGCACCGACTTTTTCACCGATTTCAATACCATCACCAATAAGCGCAGGTGAGTTGGTTGTTTTAATATCGTCGGCAATCTCGTTCCAGTAGTTGTTGTATTTTTGCAGCATTTTGGTGTTAGCACCAAAACCACCAGACGCCAGTACAACACCACAATGAGTGGTTAGCACATATTTTGTACCGTCTGAATGCGTTGCTTTAATACCGACCACTTTTCCATCATCAACAATCAATTCCTCAGCTCGCGCATCCGTAATGATATGACCACCTTGGGCAATTACTTGCTTTTGCAGTTTTTCGACAAACTCAACACCTTTAGGGCGATTAGGTTTGTGCGCTCGACGCCATAGCGCACCAACAGCGATATCCACCATGCCACGGTTAAAGTCGATGCCTTTTTCCGTTAACCAATCAATCGATTCCATTGCACGACTTGTTAACGTCTGTACTAAATCGTATTGACCATGAATTGGTTCGCCATCAAGGTTAGTACGTTTACCACCTAGGTATGTCTGAATTAGGTGCAGTTCAACGGAATCAAACAGGTAATTTTTGCCACTTTCAGTATCAAGGAAATAGTTAGCTAATTGATCTTTTAGTGTGCGGAAATCTGCAAGATATTCTTCTGCAATGTCTGATTCAGGTGTATCGGCAATTGCTTTAAGATAATCCACTTCACCAGCAATCGCAGGGAAATCTTTTACCCACTTAGGCTCTGCTGCATTCACCCAACCGCCTGTACGTACAGTGTTACCACCAACAGCAGGGAATTTTTCTAGCAAGATAACAGACTTACCATTATCTAAAGCAGTAAGCGCTGCACTTAAACCTGCACCACCGCCACCGACAACAACAACATCGACAGTTTTTTCGATAACTTCCGTAGACCATTCAACCGCTTCACGTGCTTTACAACGAAGCGCTTCCGAGTTACCACCCGCTAAATCAACAGCATCAGATACACCGTCAATAACCGCTTGGCTACTCACTGTCGCACCAGAAATCACATCAATATTTAGCGTTTGGCCTTCCATAATTTGTTGCGGAATACGTTCAAACGCAGGGTTAGCAATACCGTCTGACTCTTTTGATGAATCAACGATAATATCGAGGATCTTGTCTTCAGAGAACGTCACCGTTACAGGTAATTTGCCATTATGACCGTAGCCATAAGCGGTGTACTCACCAGGCTCAAAGGTGATCTCAACGTTTTGTAATTCTTTAATACGCTGGTGCTTTAATGCCTCAGCTTTACTATCAACAATCATGTAATCCATGATTTCCCAAAGTGGTGTTGGGATCTTCAGTTGATGTTGTTGCTCAATATCAGCGAACTCGGCACATTCTTCACCATTGATCGCTTTGGTCGCCCATGTTGGTTCAACAAGGAAACCTTTACCCACACTCACCATGTCGTAACCTTGTGCTAACGCTTGATCAGCATCTGAACGCTGAGCGATACCACCAACACCTATTACAGGGATTTTGGCAACATTGTCAGATTTAAGCGCATGGTATTTACGAATAAGTAGTTCTTTATCTTCAGGGTTTACAATCGAATTTCGAGTATAGTTACCCATCGAAAAGTGGAAATAATCAAGACCACTCGCAGCCAACTTATCAAGCAAGTACATGGTATCTTCAAAACGAATACCAGGCTCTTCAATTTCTTCAGGAGAGAAACGGTAACCAATAATGAAATCATCGCGTTGGTGATCAGCGACAACTCTTTTCGCTTCATTTAAAACAGCAAGAGGGAATGTCGTACGTTTTTCAATATCACCGCCCCACTTATCATTTCGACGGTTTGAGTGTGGAGAGAAAAACTGTTGAAGGATGTATGTATTAGCGCCATGGATCTCAACACCATCAAAGCCCGCAACAATTGCACGATGAACAGCATTAGCAAAAGCATCAATCATGAAGCCAATCTGCTCTTTCGTCATTTCAAGTGGTGTTTCTGCATTATCGCGAAGCGCAGCGACAGGACTCGCCGATATAGGTTGATGGCCACCATTGTATTCGCCATTTGCCATACGGCCGGCATGGTAGATCTGAAGAATAGCCTTTGAGCCTTTCTCTTTAATTGCCGATGCTAACTTCTTAAGCCCAGCAATTTTACTGTCGGTATTGATACCTAATGCACCGGGAAATGCTCTACCGTAATTTTCAACAAACGCACTTTCAACAATGACTGCGCCAGCATCGCCAGAGCGAGCGGCATAATAGTCGATCATTTCTTGTGTAACACCACCATCAAAAAATGCAGATTGAATGGTCATTGGTGCCATAACAATGCGGTTTTTGAATTTGGCTTGTGATAAGCCTAATTGAATTTCATCTGTTAATTTATTCACTGATTCATATTCCAATAATAATTAATACTTATATTAAAAATCACTAAATAAGCAGTTAAATTTAAGTAGCTTTTAAAATAAGAACTAAGGCAATTAACTAATATTGAATGAAATTACTACAGCGGTAATTCTCAGTAAAATGATACATCTGCATTTAGTCTATGCATAAAGCACATAAAACCATTAACATTTAAATAAATTCTCTTTCTATTAACATTTAAATTTAAACAAGCAAACAAAATAAGAGAAAAATTTACTTAGTATGAGCAGTTATGAAAAAATAAACATCGTTGAAAATGGAGAATATAACTACTATCAACAGCTTAATTTTCACGAAATTGACTAATAATAAAAATAATCAAAAAATGATAAAACGGAGAGTGGTTGTCCTATTCCTCAGAAAAAATTGCCGTATTAAAATAGAAATCATTTCTATTTTTCTTTAATCTTTATTTGCAAAATTGAATTTCATTATTGGCTGGATTTATGCCTTTGATGACAGTGAATAAAACCAATAATAAAAAAGCTGACATTAAGTCAGCTTCTATTGAAAACGTTGTATGTTAATCAATAAACTTATTATTCATAGCCCAACGAGTGATCACCTCTTTTGCTAATGGCGCAGGGCCAAAGAAACGTTCTTGATCGCTAATGTCAGCAACAAAACGCCCTTTTTTGAAGAACAGGAACATTTCAAGCATATCATAGCCAAGCTCACTGAATAGTTTGATTGGGCGAACAAGTAATTGGAAAACAAACCATGGCACAGTCCATGTTGATAACTTCTTACCTGTCACTTCACTAATTAATTGCACCAATTCCGCTTGGCTTTTAGCACCATCACTCCAACCTACATCAATCGATTTATTATTGATTTCATCACCTTCAAATGCGGCAGCTTTAGCAAGATAATCAGCTAAATCATCAGTCAAAATGTACGACCACTTAGTAGTTGTATCGCCAATTGCGTAAAAACGACCCGCTTTAAAGCCATCCGCAATGTAATCAGACGTTTGATCTAAAAACGCTGGTGCACGCACAAATACATAAGGAATGCCGACTTGCTTAATCACATCTTCTGCAACTTTTTTAGCATGAAAATGTGGCACGCTTTGCGCTTCATCGCTATTAACAATACTCAAGAAAACAAAGCGTTCAATGTTTGCTCGTGCTGCTGCTTCTGCGAGATTTTTATTACCTTGGAAATCGGCATCAAGGCTCTCTTTCATATAACCGTTAGCAGAGCTAATCACCACATCCACACCTTGTAATGCAGCATCTAAAGAAGCAGGATCCATCATGTCAGCCTGTACCCACTCTAGCTCTGAAAATTCACCTTTTGGTGCACCACGGCGTGACATCGCTTTAATATCGACGTTTGAATGCTGCATTAAACTACGTAAAATTTTACGACCTAGGAAACCTGTGGCACCAACAACAAGGACTTTCTTCTTTTGAGTTTGCATAATCATTTTCTCGTTAATCTCTGACGTTGAAGCCATGTTATATAATTCTATATTTGGATTAAATACTATAAAATGGAAATAATTGGTTCAAAAATGGGATAATCATGAAATCACTTGATGATATGGCGTTATTTGTAGAAGTCGCCAACGTAATGAGCTTTCGCCAAGCCGCAGAGATTACTGGAGTGCCTAATTCCACCCTTTCAAGGCGCATCAGTGCATTAGAAAAAGCCATTGGGCTGCGTTTGCTCCACCGTACAACACGAAAAATTGAACTCACAGAGGCCGGTCAACTGTATTACGAGCGTTGTCGTCGTATTGTTGAAGAAGCCAAACTCGCCCATCAACAATTGAGTGATATAGCAGAAAATCCTAGTGGTACGGTTCGCGTGTCTGCCCCTATTGATTTTGCGACCCACTTCATTGCGCCATTACTACCCGAATTTTCAAAACAATATCCCGATATTGAATTGGAATTTGATTTATCTTCACGGCGTGTGGATATGACATCGGAATATTTCGACGTAGCAATTCGAGCAGGTGAAAGTGAAAGCTCAAGCTTAATTGCTCGTAAACTCGCTAACTTCCATCACTATGTTTATGGTTCTCCCGCTTATTTAGCGCAGTATGGCGAACCACAATCACCAGACGAACTTACTCAACATCAGTGTTTTAGTATCGTAAAGTCAGCCCATTGGGCATTACATAGCAAAGATAAATCGGCAGATATTAAGGTAAACAGCAAACTATTTGTAAATAGTATTGGCATGATCAAGCAATTAATAGTGCTCAATATGGGATTGGGATTACTTCCACAAGAAATGATCACAGATGAGTTAGCGCAAGGAACATTACAACGCATATTACCGGACTGGCAAAGTTCTCCTGTGCCGATATACGCCATAACCGAAACACGGTTACTACCCGCCAAGACTCGCTGTTTTATTAACTTTATTCAAAGTAAACTTGAATAGGTAAACTCAAGCGATTCATCGAGCAATATTAAGCTCAATTACTCTTCTTCCATTAAGATTTTCATCATCTGCTGATGGTGATTCAGGAAGTTTCGAGTGATCTCATAATGCTCGGTATCCTCATACGTTGTTTCATCGATGCCACTATCACTGAACTGATAGATTTTAGCTCTTGGGTAGGCCAATAAAATCGGTGAGTGAGTAGCAATAATAAATTGCGAACCTGCTTCAACTAAACGATGCATTTCTGAAAGCGCAGCCATTTGTCTAGCTGGTGAGAGAGCAGCTTCGGGCTCATCCATAATGTATAAACCATTACCGCGTAACTTATTAGAGATCGTTGCCATGAAAGATTCACCATGAGATTGATGGTGTAGTGATTGCCCACCATAACCTTGCAACGGTGGCGGCATAAGCTGATCTAAATAAGTGGCAACATTATAAAAACTCTCAGCCCTTAAAAAATAGAAGTCTTTCGGGCGTTTAAAACTTTTCACGGTTTTAATGTAGCGATCTAACTCAGAATGCGTTTGCGCGGTAGCAAAACCGGTATTCTTGTTCCCCCCTTCCGCATTAAGCCCCATCGCGACTGCAATCGCTTCAATTAGCGTAGATTTTCCTGAACCATTTTCACCGACAAAAAAAGTAACATCAGGATGAAATTCAATGACATCTAACTCTTTGAGGGCTGGAATACAAAACGGAAATTGATCGTAATTATCAATTTTTTCGCGCTTTAAAGCGATTTCTCGTAGGTAAGGTTTTTCTTCAAAACTCATAAATCTCAAACAGTGTTATTTATTTCTAAAATAGTTTAACCATGTTATCCGTTATCACATTGAAATAAAATGAGCGAGAAAGTTAGTACCCACTCAATTTATATCAACCATGAATAACGGATCTATTCCGCTTGAGATGGTGCTGCTTCTGTTGCAGATGCGGGTGTTGAAGAGGTTGGAGTATCAACTAAGGGTGCTGCCGCATCTTGCTGAATTTGCGTTGCTGTTGGTGAGTCAGCATGCGTTTGTGATTCTACAACTGGCGCTGCATTGGTAGATTCTGGCGTTGAAGATGTTGGAGTATCGATTAAAGGTGCTGCTAAAGGTGTAGCTGAATCTTGTTGGGTTTGTGCCTCTGTAGGCTGTTCCGTTACAACAGGAGCGCTTGATGCGACATCGACGCCAGAGCATGACATCCCTAAGCTGGTTAATTTTTCAGCAAAAGATTTCGCTTTTTCTTCACAGTAACCGACCTCATGTTTCGCATCCCATAATACAGCAGTGCCTTCCGGCTTAGTATAGCGAACTTCACACGGTACTTTGCTATTTGGATTAGCATAAACAACTTCGATGACACGCTCAGAATGATCACTTTTACACACATACCTATCTTGTGCATGTGCTTGAAAAGCGAGAATAGATAGCGCAACCAATAATAGTGATTTCATCATATAACTCCCCAAAATATACGTTATAAAAGAGATAACAATCTTATCTTATTCGCTAAACAATGACTTGAAGCTGAATATTTAACGCGATAGATGATTTAACCTTTACTATTCAAACAGTATAAGGGCTTTGACAATAAACATAGAATTAAATTTATCATTATGTGATTGGGTATTGCATACATTTAAGAGCAATAACCGTAATAGGCAGACAATAAAAAAGGCTCATTACGAGCCTTTAATTTTGATGACAAGAAATGCAATCGCATGAAATTATTGATGCGCTGCTTTCTTCTCAACCACTTTTTCAAAATGGAAAAATGCTTCTTTAATACATTCTTCTAAATTTACGTTATGCGCTTTAGCACTCACTTTATGGAATACTTCAGTATCCATTTTCAAATCAACAGCATAGCCTGTATCTTCTTTGATGATATCCACATGAAGATGTTTAAATTCAGGATCGATAACCATCATCTTTTCAATATAATCAGATACTACTGCTTTGATTGAATCAGTTAGTTCCATATGTTCACATTTGATTTTTAAGCTCATGATACACCTCAGTAATTCTCTTAAATATCTGACACTGAATGTAAGCCTAAAAATAAAAAAAGTCTCATCCTAAAAAAGTAATATTAATACTCAAAAAATGACTTCGCTTCACCTTTATTCTTCAGGTAATACCCAATCAGGACGCGGAAAATGACAGGTATAGCCATTAGGTCGGTGAAGTAAATAATCTTGGTGTTCTGGCTCTGCTTGCCAAAAATCACTTGCTGGCACGACTTCTGTTACTACCGTGCCCGGCCAAATGCCAGAAGCATTGATACGCTTAATCAAATCTTGGGCCGTGTTTTTTTGCGCCTCTGAAGTATAGAAAATCGCAGAGCGATAAGAAGTACCGATATCATTACCTTGGCGATTGGTCGTTGTTGGATCATGAATTTGAAAGAAGTACGCCAAAATATTTTCAAAACTGGTTTGGTCATCATCAAAAGTTATTTCAATCGCTTCAGCATGAGTACCATGATTGGGATAAGTGGCATTTGCCACATCACCGCCCGTATAGCCAACGCGGGTTGTTATTACCCCAGTTTGACGACGAATAAGATCTTGCATCCCCCAAAAACAGCCGCCAGCAAGTATCGCTTTTTGTTGTGCCATCGTTAACTCCTTCGCATTCTTAAATCCTAATTCAATATATACCCTATCAATAAATCGTCAGGGATGAACAGTATTTGTGATTGAAAAACAGCTAAAAACTTATTTCAACGTCCTCAAGAAAAGTCTTAATTTAGCAATAGATTCTGCCTTCATATACCTAATTGACTGATGATCACGGTAAAGAACAAGTATACCTATTAATATAAAATCAAATAGCGAGTTGATAAAACCAGGGACGATTCATTGGATATTTTAATTTATAGTTTAATTGCCGCAGCATTACTTCCTTACATAGCCAAAATACCTCTCGCCGTCGCAATGCATAAAGTGGGAGGCTACGATAATAACCATCCCCGAGACCAACAAGCAAAATTGCATGGTTTTGGTGCGCGAGCATTAGCAGCACATCAAAATGCCTTTGAATCACTGATTATTTTTTCCATGGCCGTTTTGTTAGCAATCGCAACAGGCACCACAAATGAAAAAATTCAGTTATTGGCACTTCTCCACATTAGCTTTAGAGTTGTCTACCACATACTGTATCTAATAAATCTCGGTGTTTTACGTTCCATCGCTTGGACGATAGCAATCGGCTGCTCATTTATCATTATGGGACAGTGCCTGTCGAGTTAATCAAAAGTAAGACATAAAAGTAGATTGAAGGTGCGACTTAATAAATGCACTTGATAAAAAGCATTAGCGTAACTATAAATTTATATGCAAGTGTCTAGGTTCATCATAACCATTGCCCCTCATTCCAAATATGTGACTAGAGGGGCTTTTTATATCAATTAAATACAAACCATTTTTATATCTGTGCACCATATCCTATGTGTAATTGGATATATTTTGATATTTTGCATGCGATTTTTTGATATTAATTTAATGATGGCAGATTTTATTGAATTGCATTGATAACACATTCTTTGTTATTAATCTGATATCGGTTGGAATGGAGATTTACGATGAATCACTGGACAGACTTTTTCCCTTATGTCGCTATGGCGATTAAAGTCATTGCGTTAATGGTTGCTGGATATTTTGCGATCAAGTGGCACTTCGACCAAGACAGAAAACTGAAGAATAAAGAAAAACAAGAACAACAGATTAAAACGCAAGATTAGGAAATCTTACAACATAAATACTGCCAAGCAGCCTTTTTACTTTATACATTTATAGATAGCAGTATTTGTAGTCTTTTTATTAGTAATATCAAGAGAGTCATAAGGATGACTCTCCGAATACATAACCTTATTTCTTCATCGCTTCTTTTAAAAGCGCCGCCCCTGCCAGCCCAACTAACGGCAATGCATCAATAGAGCCACCGCGCCTATCACCTCTATCATCGTTCCCATCTGTTGCATAAGCCCAAAACTCATCACGAGCAGCCTCATGTTCAGATGTTATACACGAGTATGCATCTAATTGATGAACTTCACTTAACACGTCAAGATCTGGCTCTTCAATGGATGATATGTAATGTTGCTGAAGAAACTCTTCATTCTTATTTTTAGGAGGTACCCAAGTAAAGCCCAAAATTAAACAACCTATCGCCTGATGAAAATAGGCACTATGAGTCCAAGCTGTCATCGTTGAAAGTCGACGAGGAAAAAATGCGACTTTATGTTCTTGTTGGAATTGAGCCTCATAACTATCCCATAACTCATAATCTTTATCATGAATATCATACAGCGTTAAATGTGAAGGGAGACTCTGAGACTTTATAATCGCATAGGATATTGGAAATTCTTCATCTTCAATACTCTCTATCGTGACATTTTTTGTTTCAACCCCTGATGCTGGATAAGCAATAACATCTGTTTTATTTACTCTCTGACCATCATTATTAATAGGCCCCTTACCATCAGGATAATAAACGTTTAAGTTTACTGGGCGCCCATCGAAGTAATCAAGATACAGTGAAGTGAAAGATAGCGTTGGCTGTCTATATACTCCTCCTATCACCCCTCCTCCACCATGGGCAACCTCATTACACTCTTGATCCCAATCATCCGCAGTGCCGTAAGCTGGAGAGTAAATGTCATTAAATTTACTTGAGTCCAATACAAATGATCTTGGATTAACATCAATATCCATTTGCTCAAACATTTGTATAAAGTCATCGCAATATTTTACAGCGATAGTGCTGGACGAAAAAAATAATAATTGTAAGTATCAGTACGATGTTGCCCTACAGGAGGACGGTCTTTTTCCAATACCTCTCTTTGGTTTTTAATCGTCTGTTTTAAGTAATCAGAATATTGCTTTTTATATTCTTTCATTTCTGATTTTAACGAGTCATACATATGTTTAGATAAATTGTCTTTGTGATGCAGTAAAACATCCCTTAAAAAAGTCATATGTAACGAAGCGAAAACACCAAATAATGGACACAATATATATTCATAGCCTTTTTGTTGAAACTCTGGGCCCTCTCTTATGAAGTCATCATTTAACGTAACAATAAGAGACGTTATCTCCTCAGGAGAAGCGCCTTTGACAAGAGTTAAATATTTTTTTAGAGAGAGATTCATGCCTGCTACTATTGTACTTACTCTTGAAAAAACCTCATCGTCTAATTTTTCATCAATCAGTTCTTCTACTTTGTCTTTTATTTTTCCCCAAACATCTTCTTTCGGTGACGGCCACAATAAACGCACGAGAAATGACACAACACCGCCAACTTCAGGAATAAAATTCAAAGCAAAACCCAGTGAACTTTTAAAGATTTCAATCACATCTGAACCTGAAAAGTCAGGGTAATTAATAGTGTAACCTTTATCACTACTTAACTCGTTATTACCGCCTAAACTACGAGCCATGCTATTGCCTGATAACAGAGACATCGCAACTAATGCTGATATTTTTTTTAACGCTAATCTTCTATCATTCATAAATACATCTTAATAATAAATACTATGCCTGATAACTCTGTGGCTAATTGCAATTACTCGTACCTTAAGCCATGAAGTCATAAATACTCGCAACATTCTGCCATTGATAATACCCCGTCAGAAAATTGCAATGTTAACGTTCGGTAAAAAACCATAAAGAAGTAATAAAAAATAAGAACCCAATATTACTAGGTTGTTGCGGTTTATATCAAAAGCAACATTCTAATAACTCTTTTATTACGTGTGGGAATAAGAAATGAGTCACTTAGCGGTTAATAGATTTATAAACAACGAGTTTACTGAATAATAAACTCATTTATGGGCAAGAACGTGTTTAAGGTTTGTTTGTTTATTTAGAGTGGTAAGTAAGGCACATGGGATACTCGACTTTTCAGTATCACTTCCATCATATTTTCAATATTTATCTTGAATAAGACTATCTAATACTTCGAATAAGAATGATTGTAGATAGATAGCCTTATTTTTAGATTGAATTATATCTAATCCAATTGTGAGTTCGAACTATTTATTAACATTGATATTTGAGGAACTACAGCTAATAACGATTCATGAAGCTTTTTCCCTGCTTCTCCTAAGTTTTCAACTAGGCCGTTGTAGGTATGATACCCTGTTACATTATCTTCTACTGAGTAGAAGCTTTTAACACCATAAAACTCTTTCGTTCTGCCATTGTAAATTGCAACATTTACACTGACTATCCGGGCATATGCATTAAGGGCACTTCCTGCATTATATATAGCTACAGGGCTAACCTGTATAACAAGGTCAGCATCAACACTTTCAAGTTCATTTGGATACCTCTGCCTAAATAATTTCCCTTGCGAGTCTAAAGCAGACCATCGCAAGTAAGGTACAGAGTGAACTTGATCTTTCAATAAAGAAACATCAATTCCTTTTTCTTTTAAAGAGCTTGAGAGTTCGTTAAGAAAATCTCTTCTTAAGTTTATCTTAGGGTTTGTACTAGAATATATTTCATTAAAATTAGATGCTCTTTCATTTGTTTTTTTACCTATCTCATTTATAATTCCCGCAGTTAAACTAGCAGCAACCGCTGTTATTCCAGAGTCTATTGCATTCGAGTTATTATTTTCAATTACTATTACACTTGAGTTATTTTCTATTACTGTTTGATTTGGTAGAAAGGTAGCATTGGTTTTCTTTTCTTGAGTTATTATCGGTTCGACTTCTTTACCAAGATCAAAATACATAGATTGTTTATCTGTAAAGTGTTGTTGATCCATAGATAGCATAAACTCTCCGACTAATGCATGTGTTCGCATTTCCAGAAAGTCAACAATCGCAACACTCTTAATATTATTTAAATTTTCTTTACTAAGTGGAGCGACAGGGAGCGTAGTGCAACCAGAAACCAAAAGTATCACTAATATAAAAGCTATTTTGTACATACGACTTCCTTGTATTAAAGCTATTATTAAAATAAAATTTCTTATTAAAAATTACAATATATAACCCACGTTTAATTTAGATATAAAACCACTGATATAATCTTAATATTTTTAGATGTAATTATGTAATCTAATTACATTATAGTTATACACTTCATTGAATTTAATTGATTAATTTTTCATTCACAATAAAAACCCCTCAAAAATGAATATGTAAAAGTATTATTTTGAACTACTTCTCAATATTTTTGTATACTGAAAAAATTTAATAAATAGTCATTATAATGATATTAAGCTATTATTCTTTTTTAAAGAATCCTATAAAGAAATATAAATTATGGAAATAACGAATACATTAATAGAGATTTTTTAGTTATATTCCTATATAAAATAAATCTCTCTCATATTATTCCAAATAAAGTCTCAACCCATGATTTTCACCATTGGGTTACGTTTTTGTTCTAATTTTTTGATGTTGCTGGTCTTTAGCTTATAGCAGATATCATTGTTTTCTAGCCCAATATATTGATCATCGCATGTGTGACACCTACAGCCACAAATTAAAATACTTTGCGTATTGTTCTCGCACGAACATGCATATCAATTCTATAGCTAAATCCTATCACTCGTACTCTCCCCCAGAGAGTGGTAAAATCCTCGCCCCATTTTGCGATAGATTAAGCCATGTACGATTCCCTTTTTACTCCATTTCGCTCATCGATTGAGGCTATCGCCTTACCTGAACGTTTTACTTATCCTTTTTGTTATAAGCCACATCCACTTAGCGTGCTAGCTGCAAAAGAGTTGCAACAACACCTTAAAACACAAACCGAATGGCAACACGATTTTGGTTTAGATGGTTTAAATGAAGACAGCGATAATCACGCCATTGGCAACATATTCGGTGTGTTAGTGGTACAAAACGAGCAAGGTGACATCGGCTATCTATCGGCATTTTCAGGCACTATCGCAGGGCAAACACAGTTACCCCAATTTGTGCCGCCTGTGTTTGATGCGCTTAACACCGATCCTGAGATCCAAGCGATTAAACACACGCTTACAGTACTAGAATCTGACATTGAATCTATTGCGTCTTCGCCTCAGTTCATTGCGCTGCAACAGCAATATACTCAAGCGAAAACGCAAGCTGAGCAAGAATCTGAAGCCTTTCGTTTACAGATGATTGAACAGCGCAAGCAGCGTAAATTGCAACGCAAAGCTGCCGAGCAAAGTGATGATGAAAACGTTAAAACAGAAGTGTTTCATCGCCTAGCCCGTGAAAGCGCTTACGATAAACATCAGCAAAAAGCCTTGCGCCAACAGTGGCAACAAACGCTGCAATCACTAAGCGAACAGCTTGAAGCAGATACCACTGCGCTTGCTGAACTAAAAGCCAAGCAAGATAAATTAGCAACACAATTAGAACAAAGTATTCATCGCCAATACCGCTTTTTGAACCAATTTGAGGAATATAAAGATCTCAATCAGTTGTTTGATGAGCCATTACAAGGGGCGGGCGATTGCGCTATCGTCAAACTGCTTCAGTATGCGTTTAACCACCAATTAACACCGTTAGCAATGGCAAATTTCTGGTGGGGTAAGTCCCCCGCGCCACAAATGCTAAAACATGCTTACTTTTATGAAGCCTCAAAAAACAAATGTGAGCCTATTTTAGCCCATATGTTGTCTGGCATTGAGATAGACGAGAACCCACTAGAGCAAAACCCAGCCGAAGGCAAAGAGCTAAGTATTGTTTATCAAGACGATGCGATGGTGATTGTTAATAAACCTGCAGAGTTCTTATCTGTACCCGGTAAAACCATTACCGATTCAGTATATAGCCGAATGCAAGCCATGTTCCCAGATAGCGATAGCCCGTTGATTGTCCATCGTTTAGATATGTCGACCTCTGGCTTAATGGTCATTGCCTTAACCAAAGATGCTCACAAAGCACTGCAAAAACAGTTTATAGAGCGCACTGTCGAAAAACGTTACGTTGCCCTATTAGAAGGTAACAGTGACAGTGATAGCGGGCTGATTGATTTTCCAATCCGGGTGGATTTAGACGATCGCCCTCGTCAAATCGTGTGTTACCAATACGGCAAGCCTGCACAAACCACATGGAACGTGCTTGAGCGTAAAAACGGCAGAACCAAGGTCTATTACTACCCAAAAACAGGTCGTACACACCAGCTTCGTGTCCATTCCGCCCATGTTAAAGGGATGAACATGCCTATTGTCGGTGATGATTTATACGGGCAAAAAGGCGATCGTTTATGCTTACATGCTCAATACTTGGCATTCAACCATCCGATAACTAACGAGCGCGTGGTGTTTGAAGTTGCTGAAGATTTTTAAAGCCTAAATAACACCGCTAAACGACAATGGCTGACGCATTTTTCGTTATGTATCAGCCTACTTTCTTTCTTGATGAGCCCAT
The DNA here is from genome assembly GCF_003026755.1 of Photobacterium sp. GB-50. Taxonomy (NCBI): domain Bacteria; kingdom Pseudomonadati; phylum Pseudomonadota; class Gammaproteobacteria; order Vibrionales; family Vibrionaceae; genus Photobacterium; species Photobacterium sp. GB-50. The sequence goes on along the minus strand of NZ_PYNX01000003.1, from coordinate 234,932 downwards.
GTGTTGGCGTGTGCGCCTACAACGTTCAGAGCAATACTTCACTTCATCCCAACATTGTTGCCACTTCTTGCGCCAAGTAAACGGCCGTTGACAAACCGCACACACCTTAGCGGGTAAATTGGATTTTTTGTGCATCACTTGTTCTTATTTAATAAACACAGTGCTAGTACGTTTAAAACCCTTTATTGGCTGTTATTTCCTATAAAAATCATCCTTTCACTTCTTGATGCAACCAATCACGAAACACTTGTACTTTAGCCATCAAGGTACAACGATTTTTGTCAAATTATGGCAAATGCGCGAAACCGAAAAAGACACACTGCATGTTGATACCAACGATCTTACTAATTGGAAAGTGATTGAGGGGCGTGAAACATGCCCGTTATTTCGCAACCCATTTGAATCGGTCCGTTTACAGACAGTCGCTGCGGTTAATGTTGTGTGTGATTTATCACTCGATGCCACAGAGATTTTAGTGGTTATTGGCTCAGTCAAACGTGACGGGATCAATCAAACTTTGTTAATAAAATTGCGTAATGATGTATTACGCTTTTTTAACGAATTTTGCAGTAACCATCATGTCACCAGCACCATCAAGTTTACAGTCTAGTTGGTGGTCTTTACCTTCAGCAATACGTTTAATAACCGCTTTCGTTCCAATTTTTAGCACCAGTGAACTGCCTTTGACTTTCAGATCTTTAATTAGCGTGACCTTATCGCCCTCTTGCAATAATGTGCCGTTAACATCTTTCACTACTATGGTTTCTTCCTCTGCAACTTCAGCAGGGTTCCATTCATAGGCACATTCAGGACACACTAGGTTCGCTTGATCTTGATACACATATTCAGATTGGCAGTTTGGGCACGGCGGTAAAGACATAATCACAACTTCTTTAATCAATTAACAATAATACGCATTATGTTAATAGTTATAGCTAGCTAATACGAGTTTAATAACCCGTAATATCAAGTAAGTTAAAATAGCGACTAACATTGATTGTTACGGGTAACTTCAACACTCACTTTAATCATCGTTAGATTTATTACTGATCCCACGCTTTTAGGATAATACGCTCATCACCATCACGACGCACCCAGCCATCTTTTTCCATTCTATTTGCTAACGGGATTGAGTATTTTCGGCTTAATTCTGTCCGATCTTTAATATCTCCCATCGATATGCGATCTTGGGGTTGATGTTCAGCTATCACGGCTTTAACTAAATCAAGATATAAACCCATATCGAAGTAAATGGTGTCATCCAAAGCGGTAATATATTTTTGATGGCTGAGCTGTCTAAGCCACTTTTTACCACCAGCAACCGTTACTTTATTCAGTTCTAGTCCTGCTTTACCTAGCTCGCGTATTTGTTGCAGAATCTCTTGTGCCACAGGAGGTAATTCATCTTCGTTATCACCTTGCCCTAAGCACCATTTACCATAACTAACATGTACTTTTTCTTGCAGCTTTAATTGCTGCATTAAGATATCAATCACTACTTCATTAATACGTAGACGTGTTGCTATTTCGGCAGATGACATTGAGATCCCATCAGACAGTAACGTCTGAATTTGCATAACATTGTCAGCTAACCAGCTATCTTCAAAACAATAAGGCGTTAAATAAGTTTGTCCTTGTGCCGATTCAAAACCTGCTTCGGTCGTTTCAAAGTAACCTTGTAGAGCGAGTAACATCTCACGTTGTGATTCAGGCTTTAAAAGTACCGGTAAATTATCTAATGCTTGGTATAAACGGCGTTTTTGATAACCCATAACAGGTGTTGACCACACAATTTCAGCACCGTGTTGTAGCCCACAGCCACCTTTTTGGATCATTGCTAATCGTTGTCCAAAAATCATTGGGATGGGCTTTTCAAAGGTTAGTCGTGCTAATTGAGTATTCGGAATATAACTTAACAATGCTGAGCCATGCCAAGTCCCCATAGCAACTTCAACATGGCGTTGTTTACGTTGCTTGAGTTTGTCTGACGTCTTATTGATACGAACGATGCACTGACTATGTAATGGTGGGGTTATTGTCGCAGATGTTAATAAGTGCCCTCGCCCTACTTCTTTACGGCTGATCCCTTTAACATTCACAGCGACACGGCAGGTGGCAGATAATTGCTGATGTTGTTGATGATAAGCTTGCAGAGAACGAACTGTCCCCATGATGTTACTAGGAAAGCAGCGAACCTTATCGCCAATACTCAATGTTCCCTGTGCCAATGTACCTGTAAGTACGGTACCCATGCCATTTACGACAAAAGAGCGATCGATATACATTATTGGGGCTACGACCTGATCATCTGCAATATCCGTCGATGCTTTACGATCAATATTAGCTTTAACCGCCTCAATCAGTCGATCACGTAACGCCGGAATGTTGTCATTTTTTAAGGCTGATACACTGATAATTTCAGGTAATAAGCCCGTCATCTCCATCACATTGTCTAACGCTTGATCTTCTACCGCACTGAGTTGCTCTGCCGTGACTTTATCGCGCTTGTTAATACACACGACGATATCTTCTATTCCCATCGCATGTGCAACTTGTAAGTGTGAGGTGGTCATCGGCATCCACCCTTCATCTGCCGCTATAACCAGCAATAGCACGTTAAGGTGCCATACACCTGATACCATATTACGTAGATAACGTTCATGTCCCGGGACATCCACAACCCCAATGGTATTATTGTTATCATCTTTAAAATAGGCAAAACCCAAATCTTGTGTCATACCTAATTGTTGTTCATGTGGACGCGCAGTGACGATACCTGTGAGTGCTTCAATTAAAGCGGTTTTACCGTGATCAACATGACCTGCCAAACCGATAACGGCTTGATATTTTTCTACATTATGAGGCTGTGAGACCATTACTACGACCTAATTGAAGTGAATAATATTTGTATTGAGATAAGATATTAATTGTTGCGTATGTTGAGACATGAATACGCAGCTATTACTTTATAAACGTTTATCATCAAATTCTTAAGGTGATAGTAATAAACTTTCGGATATTAGTAATTGACTAGTATCAATTTGTATAACAAACAAATATTAGGCCTGTTTTTTAATGAAGTGTTTTTGCTTTTATCTGTATGATATTTATTCATACTCTTTATTATTTTCTATTAACAAGCAATAAAAAGCCCTGCTGATTGCAGGGCTTCGTTATATTTTTAAATTTCTATCTGATCACGTTATTGTCTTTCATATTCGTGATTAATATATCCGTTAATTCATCAATGATATTATTCATGTTACTTGGATCAACAGATTCTGATGATGTTGACCAAATCGGGATATGACTTTGCGTATCAAATAAGGTGAACTCAACGTTTACAAATTCGTAAGAAACAGAGTAACTATCATCGTAAATATAACTATAAGACGTATTGTAGTAGCTGTTAAAACTAATACCTCGGTTATAGCCATAACCGGTATTACCCGGATATCTCACTTCTTTATCTTCAATATTTATCAATTTTGCGACAAAAACGGTTTGGGTATTATGTTTTTTCACATAAGCCGCAATATCACCTTTAGACGGTAATTCATTAGGAAAAATTTGCGAACTCGGGATCGCATCCACCCCATGAGCTTGTAATTGTTTGACCATATCATCTTCAAAGATCCGTCTTACACGTAAGTTGTCAGACATAGCAACAACCATCGTGCTTTTTATTGGAAACTTTGTATATGACGAGTCCACCCAAGATGACGTAATATTACTTGACGCACACGCTGTTAATAGACTGCTTAATAATAAAATAAATAGATAACGCATAATACATCCCTTCACTTATGTTCTAAAATTAAAAATAGTACAGGGAAAGGAGAAATCAATAATGAGGAAGTGTATCGTCATTATTTTATTATTAATGAGTTGCAGCTCTGATAATGATTTAAAAAACAATGAAATTGCAAATAAAGAAAAAAACTCTCAAAATGATAATAAAGATTTGCCTTTTGAAAAAGAAACAATAAATAATTTGTCATTTGGTAATAATAAAAAATTTACAATTAAAGAGTTTATTTCCATCATTGAACATCCTATTTATAGCAGTCATGATAAACAAGAGGCTATCAATAAGTTAAAAGAGCTCGCCAATAGCGATTCTGATGCTGCATACTATTTAGGTCACCTGTATGAATTTGGAGAATGGGTTGAGTTATCTGAAGAAAAGGCGCGTTTTTACTATAAAATCTCCATTTCAAATGATAATCATACTTTCTCTCAATACTCTTTGGCATTAATGTTAATTGATGGCAGAGGAGGAGATGTTGACTTAAATTATGCAGAAGAGCTACTTCTACAAACAAATGCTAAAGGGCATGCTCCATCAACGTACACATTAGGTTACTTGTATTTTATTAAAAATAACTTTAAACGTTGCATTGAAATCTTCTCAGTTGATGACTTCGAAAGGAATGAATACAGTGACTACCTTCTTGCAATATCTTTGATTAATACTCGTTCTGAAATTGAAAGAGCCATTGATTTAATTGAAAGATCAGCCAAAAAAGGACATGGCTATTCACATTTTACATTAGGCGAAATTTATCAAAGTGGACTTTATAACAAGAAGAAAGACATCGCTAAAAGTCATAAACACTATCAAATGGCAGCAAAACAAAATATTCCTAATGCTCACTTTAAATCAATCACCCTAAGTATCGATAATCCTTTTCTAATTAAAAACAATGAATATGATTTAGTTAAAGCACTTGAGAAAGAGGATAATAAAGGCAATCCAGATGCTAGTTTTTATTTGGCTCGTATCTACGACCAAGGCACTATCATTCAACAAAATTATAAAAAAGCTTTATTTTGGTATATTAAATCAGCCAATTTAGGAAATAATACTGCTATGTATAACTTGGCAAGTATGTATGCAAATGGCGATGGTACAAGTGAATCCATTGAAAAAGCCCAATATTGGCTAAATAAAGCCGCCCGAAATGGTAATAAAAAAGCGATTGAAGTAATCAATAGTATTAACTAAGTACACACATAGTTAAAAATTATCAAAGACATAAGATGAAATAAAAAATCCATATTTAGAAAATATGGATTTTTTTATTCGCTTAATATTACGTTAGTTTTTAATCATCAACTCTTATAGCAAACTCCATTACCGCTCTTTCTCCGGGCGCGACGGTTCCTACATTACCAATTATCGCGCCAGTGCTTCCATCACTAATAATATTGATTGAACCTTTGTCTATATTAGGAATTCCCCCAACCACTTTAAACGTTGTAAAAGCTGGCGTCGCGTCAGTTAATACAACTTCGTGTGCATCTTCTATTGCAATATTCTCAGCAGTTAAGCGGTAAAGTATGCACTCACCGGGCGCAACAGAGAACGAATTTAATGAATAAGCACTTCCTGCATCAACTATACCATCGCAGCCGGCATCCTTAGCCTGCTCTTTGATAATTCGCATACTTATGTTGGCAACAGTTGTGGAGTCAACCATTAAAATATCCCCACAGCTTACTGTTGCCGAAATCGACGAGTTATTGACTGTGTTTAATGGGACATTTGAATCAACTGTGACTTTTAAGAAAATAGTGACTTCCGTTAAAGGGGCAAAGTCCACTGTGGAATCAATCTTAGTATCATTACCATCGAACTCACCGTTACCATTGCTATCTAAATATATCATTGATGTAAATCCGGGCTCTGAATCCAATAGAGAGAATGAAACGCCTGTGTATGATTCTGCTGTATTGTTATCAATAATATGTTTATAGGTGGTTGCTCGCCCTGGTTGGGTAACGCCAGATTGATTTGGTGTACCGATGACTAAACATTGGTCTCCTCCACCTCCTGGACCAACAATATTAATTAACTCAACGGAAACCGCAGTGAAAACGGTATCTTCAGCACCAGTAGAAGGGGAACTCACCTTAAAATAGAGGTTTTCAGTTGAGATACCTACCGTTTGGTCAATAGAAACTAGCGCTCTGATTTCAATGCTTTCATCAGGTAAGAGAAGAGGAATATTTGTTATTGGTGTGCCATTCGTGTCTGTATACACAACGGTAAAACCACTTGTTAATACCTTTGAAGAGAAAGGAATAACATTACTAAAATCTAATACATATGTATCTGCAACGGTCGAGGTATTGGTAATAAATATCGTAAACGTTGTGGATGTAGACGGGTTAGCTGTATTCGTAACGACAGCAGCCCCCTCGACACCGGCTCCATACCCACAGCCGTCATTCACATTATCACAGTTATTTTGTGTCGTTGATGATGTTTCAGAAGGATAATTTATTGTAATGTCGACAGTGCTTTGAGCAATCGTTGTTAATTGGTTACCCACTGTATCCGACTGAGAAGTATCACTCGAAGAAGTTGCTTGTAGTGCTACAAAATAGGGCCCACCACCAAATGAACCCGGTGGTAATGTCGCTGTAACGATAACTTTAGCACCACATTGGCTACCAGCCGCTGTAATCAAATAAGAAGGACAGGTTGAGCCAGCGGCAGGAATAACACCAGTATCGACTTTACTGTCACCGTCGTTATCGAGTAAAGGTACTACACCGTTACCGGCATAGATCATAAAACTTGTACCCGCAGGGAACGTGGATGAAGGTAAGAGTTCAAGATTAAATGTATCTTCATCATTACCTAAGTTCCAGATATAGTTTGTAAATGACACTCTAGAACCTTGCGCTGCACTAGCAACCGTCATTTGCTCAAAGTTAATATTATCGGTTGCATTACAACTCGTATCATTGGCACCACATCCTCCTGTATTCGCAACAACTGCATGAAGTGGTGTGATAGTAAATGGGACGGTATTGGTTTTATATTTATGTTGCTCGCTTGCTCCCACAATACCGTCATTGTCTTCATCGTAGCCAAACGTTACTTGGTTCGTTAATCTAGAGGCAACTAAGCCAGAATCTATCATTACCTCAAAACTTATCGTCGCCCTTTGATTTGAAGATAAGCCATCTAGAGTAAACGAAACTTTATCTTGCGAAAGACAAGATGGAGCACCTGCTATACATGATGTGAATGATAAATCACTATCCCCTTCGCTGACACTGCCACTAGATATATCACCAATTATGCCGCTGCTCAGGCTCCAAGTTACGTTCCCATTGAATCTCATTCCAACTGGAAGCTCATCACTTAGCATAATGCCGTTTGTCTGAGTCAATGACATATCGGTTAAACCGACATTACTATAAGACAATGTCACCACATATGGACCACTTGGAGAAGACCCCTCATTTTGATTCATAGATTTGGTCATTTCTATGATCGGTAAATTTGTTACTGTCACTGTATCTGTATTAATCGCAGAGCTCGCACCACCAGAAAGCACCGTTGTCGCGTTATTAGCAAATGACTGACTTGTTGCAGTAAAAGAAACGGTACCCGTATCTCCATTTGATGCACTCGGTGAAATAGCACCCAAAAGAACAACATGATAGCTTTCACCCGGCGCCAAAGGACCAATAGAAGATATTATTCCTAAGGACTCATCTTCTATACCATCATTATTTTCATCAGGATAAATAGCAATGCTCGTCATTGCTGTGCTAGAAAGAGACGTGGATAATGTAAAAGAATCTTCATCGTTACCCGTATTGGTAATAATGTGATTAAATCTTACTGTACCAGAGGGGGCAACAAACTTAGTCTGATCAGCGCTAACCGTTACAGAAACAACGGGCTGAACGAATGTTTCAACTATATTAGAAGCTGTTGAACGAGTAATGTTATTGCTGTCTTTATAGGTCGCACCTACTTGGTTTTTAATAATCGTACCAGACTCGGTCAATGCATAACTAAGAGGACTCACAAAAAGATAAAATATTACAATTAGACCAAAGAAGTACCTTATATAATGCATATGACGTCCTCTGTAAAAATTAGTCAGATTGTTTTACTTCATACATCATTTCAACTGGATTAGAATCAGTGCCAAGTAAAAGAATTTGAACACGCCGATTAACAAAATTGGCATCTCTATCATTCGTTTTCAGGTATTTGTTACTAACCCCTGATGAAGTTACTACTATTCGAGTTCTCATAACGCCACTATCAATTAGATATCTCGCCACCGATAAGGCTCTATTTTGTGATAATTTATTGTTGTAATTTTTACTGCCTTCAGGATCAGCAGATCCAATTAACGCAACTTTCAACTCAATATTACTAAGCAATGTTTGCGCCACTTTATCTAACTTTAACTTATCACCATAATCTAATTGAAAATCATCAAAATCAAAATTAATCACACTGGGCCATTCGTAGTAAACACTATATAAATCTGAATCTAATTGAGATAAATCACCATAGTCGACGAATATCTCTTCTTCCTTAACACAACCGCTTTGAATTAGGAGAAAAGAAGAAAGAACTGATAGAAATAATAACTTCTTCATTCAGGTATTACCTCATTATTCACTTAGCCAACCAAACAGACTCTCATCAAGAGCGAACATAATATCGAAATAAAATCCATCTAAGTTATAACCCTGAGGGTCTAAGTCACTATCAGCAAATCCCATAAAATTATATCCAACGCCAAGACGAATATTTCTATAAATTATATAATTTGCTCCTATACCAACTGAATAACGTCGACTATCAAACCAGTCAGTTCCTAATATTCCGCCATGAACATCGAAATCCCAACGTGTACTAAAGTTATAAATTAATCTCGCATCAAGTATGGTGGATACAGAGTTATAATAATCATCGTAATATGAAAAATCTTCTAATTTAACTCCCAACCTACCAGATAATATCCAATCATTTGACCACTCAAGATTTTGATGAGCAGAAAAGATATGGGCTTCTCTTTTGTTTTCATTATCCTCAACTTTCCATTCATAGGATGTTAGAAGGTGATAATTATTCTTTAATCTTGGTCTGTAAGCAGCAGCGATACTTAAATGGTTATCCCAAGTATTCTTTGTCTCTTTTTTATCTACGTATCGATACTCTTCCCTTACTAAACCGCTCCAATCCTGATTTAAGCGTGTGATCCACGCACCAAGGAAACCGTAATAGTTTTCCTGATCACCACGTCTAAATTCCATTCTCCCTGTTGTTTTAAAATTAGGGTTACGTATATCAGCTACCCCCAAAGAAACGGCAAAACCTGACTCTTTATCCCCTTTTAAAACCTCTACATACTCAACAGATGGGTCAACGCTGATACCTGGAATAACTTCAAACTGTCCACGGTAACCGTTAGCCAGTTCCATCATTTTTCCGTTGCTAACGCCACGTTGCCTAAATTCGTTAAATGTACTGCCTCCATGCAGCCAATCTATATCAATACCAGCTGTAAACTGACTTGTTGTTCCACTACCTAAATTATTAATACCCGTTAGTGAATCAATGTATTCATATTGACTATAAACGCTTGCCTGTTTGTGTAATTGCCAATCTGCTTTTATATTAAAACGCTGTTTGCTCTTATGACCGAAGCTTCGTTCATATTCAGAATCAATACGACCGGGCTTATTAAATAAATCAAATGTTCGACCTAATCCTAAAATAGCCGTTGTATAACTTTCCGTTTGTTCTTCTGTTTTATTTTTTATATATCGACTACCTAATGTCGTTGTCCACTTAGAACCCAAAATTTTTGAATCGATATTTACTGCCACAGACTGTTGATAATCTTTAGTCGATAATTTTTCTGAGTGGCTAGCATTAATATTTAAATTCATTAATCCAGATAATTTTTGTCTATGAAGTAATTTAAACTCCTGCCTTCCAGCTACTACTGGTGCTGCAGAATTAGAGAAATCATCATCTGCATATGAGTATTCTAATTCAGAGAAACTGCCAGGGCTCCAATCGCGTTTTAATTTTAATTTATAAGCCATTGCATTTGAGACTTTTTTAGTCTCATCGATTGATGATATTGAACCAAGCATTTCATCCTCAGACAGCCTATCGTGTGATAAGGATGCGACGGATGCTTTGATCTCAGTTTTATTATTTATATTATAATTTACCCAAATACCTCCTAAGTGATAACCAGTAGAATCACTGCTGTTATATTCATAACTAAAGCCCGAATCAAAGTATGAATTAAACTTATAAAACCCGCGCGTACCAGCGACTTCATACTTTTCCCCGTCACCATCTAAATCATAAGCAATACGAATTTTAACTGGATTAAAATCCTCATCAAACATCGGGATGACCCTATTGAATCTGATAGCACCTGTAAAATAATCAATTGTGTAATCAAAATAACGTTTGAGAGATGTCTCTTTTATTATAAGACCCGGGTTATCTCTACTGTAAGTAATAAGGGAAACAATGTCAGAGTGACGAACTAATCGACCATCAGTTAAGGTATAATCCATTGCTGTACCATTACCGGGTACTTCCTCGACCTTATGCAAATCTTCTGCTTGTGAGGCATATAATTGAAGGCGAACGGGACCTTTATCAAATACGCCACTAAAACCATTAAGTATTTGGCTTGTTCTGGCTAAATCATATTCATATACACCGTCAGATGTACTGAAGTCACCCCACATTGCATAACTGCGATCTCTTTCGAGTTTAACGAATAATTTTGAATCACTTCTTGCATCATAACCCCTGATACTTGCGTCACCGGGAGCAGGATAGTAACTATCAGGTGAAATTTCTCTTTGTAACGCTACATCTTCTTTTGCCGAGTCATAGCTTAATGTTAAGTGTAAATCTCCTTTAATATTACCTTTCATGAAAATAGCGGCTCTTTCATCGTCAGAATAATGTTGATTTTCAAAACCCTCTTTTTGTGAAGACGGTACTAAACCTGAAAATTTACCATATTTACCAGTATAACTAAGTATACCGTTAACAAATAAAGGTCGACTTGCTGCGACTTGATAAATATCTACAACATCTTCAAGCGCATTGAGCTCTGCTTTAACTTTTATTTTTCCTGATTCGTTACTACTACGCAGATAGATCGTTTTTACCCCATTAATTACTCGAACCTGATGACCATTAATAGACGCTTGGATATCTGGTTCTAACCAAGGCAATCCCATATCATTATTTAACGTTACAAAGTAAATACCCCGCGCTAAATTTCCAAACTCATCGGTTAATTTTAATGTTATTGGTATTGCAGATCGTCCACCATCAGCCTGTAATGATGTTTCATCTAAAATTAATTCTATATTTTTCGCTGATTTAGGGTGACGAAATTCCTTTTCTAACAATATCCTTTCATTACCAAAACTATCCATTGTTTTTATTTGGGCAAGGTTTGTTCCATCAGTAAGTTCTACCCCATACCAAGCTAATATTTGGGCCCTTTCCTTTTTATTGATAATACGTTCACCAAGTTGGGTGTCATCAACTAGATCACCATTAATGTATAAGCTAGGGTTAACATCACCTCTAATTACAACAATAAAACGACCATCATAACTATATTCGCCTTTTGGCCAATACCATGTACCTTCTTTTGCTTCAGACTGAGTAATCGTTTTTACTTCTTCCTGAGGTAGAGGTACTTTATCTTCTATAAGATTATCAATGTTTAATTTATCGTCATCTAAAATACGATCATATAATGTTTCTTTTGGTTTATTCTCAATATTATTTTCAATCAACTTTTGGCGTAAATTAATTAAATTTTCTTGATTGTGACTAAAACCAATTCTTACTCCAACAACATCATTAGAGACTGGATAAATATATGATTTCTTTTTTATATTACGTGGCAGTTTATTGATGAAATTTTCAGCTTCTATCTGATTGCCTTCAAATGTTTGCAGGGCATAACCTTTAAATGAAGACAATTTTGATACACTCTCGTTTTTATTATCACCCTTATTTTTAGGCCCACTGACAACACCAGATACTAAATCTGACGTGTTTACCTTTTTCGACGTTGTCTTTTTATTACCATTACTTTTTATTTGTTCTTCAAATAACCAGTCGCCATTAATATTTTCATTTCGCTTCTTAAGTTCCTCATAAATTTCTTCTTGATTATCTGTAGGGCATGGGCTAACAAAATCTGCCTTGTGCATTTCACCCCCCATGAGATCAATGAATTGAGAAAATGGTACTCCAGCATTTCTACTTCCATTTACTGATAGTTCAATATCATCTGGTAATGTTTCTCTATCAACTTTTAGTACGTGATTTCCGGGGTTAATACCAAACATTGAATACTGACCATTTTCATCTGTGATAACATAATCACCCGTTTCTAAATATATTTTTACTCCACCAATCGGCCAGATATCACTTTTCATTAACTTATTACATTTGGCATTAATAAATACACGACCAAAAATGATACCACTGTCGGACATCACGCCTGTTTGAGAAGGGATGATCTGATAATTATCGACATTTGATGTGATTAGTCCTCCACCAGCCATCGAAGAGGCTTCGGCATAGGCGTAATTAATTCCATCAGAATCAATCGCACCTGCAGATAACTGTAAGACGTAATCAAGCGTATATACACCATAAGTAGGCTCAAAGTTTACCCCTTTGAGCTCTCCAATAGAGAATGTGTAAGTGTCTTTATTTTCATTCGCTATTGGATCATCTATCTTAACCTCGTTTAAACGAGCACTGCCTTCTATATATTTAAATCCATAAGGAATCTTATCAATAATTTTAGCATTATAGAGTGAGCCGTCAGGTAAGGTATTATTTACTATTATTGTATATTTAACAAAGCTACCAACTTCAGCTGTTTTTTTATCTGCCGTTTTACTTAACGTTAATTTTCTATCGACAATTCCTGGATCAATCGGAATATCGAATTGATTTACTAATGTACGACCTCTAATTTCAAAGATACCTGAATCAGCAATATTTTCATTACCAAAAGGACCATAAGACTCAGGCTTAACATTAAAAATATTAAATGTATTAATATCTGTATAATTAGAAGGCCACGTAAATCCTGTAGGAGGATCCACAGAAATAAAATAATATTCATTATCGGACTTAGTTAATTTAGGATATAATGCAATACCATTTTCATTCGTCCTCACTGACGCAATAGGAGCCTTATAATTAACAACATTAGGCGCTCTTACTTTAGCATCAGGGGCGGAACCATTTGTTGTTTGATAAAAATGTACATCTACATTTTCTACAGGTTTAAATGTCGTTGTATCAAACACAGTGAACTCTGGGCTTATTTTAGCGGTGGTATCCAAAATAATTTTTGCCGAGCCACGACGCATAACATCTAAGTAAAGTACGTCATCCGTTTCTGATTTAATTTCACAATTTTCCGCCGTAGTCCCCTTAAGAAAATCTGCATTAAAATTAACCAATGCTGTTATTCCTGACACTAAGTCTGAGAGCGCCGAAAAACCAGAACCAGCTCCTGAAGGAACCACACTACTATTGACATCATCCAGGCAGTGATCTTGTTTAACACGAAGAAAATCTTCATCAATTAACGATGCGTGAAGCGGTATAATACTTCTAAATATGCCTGTATTTGCACCTGTTTCAGCAAACATCCAATGAAAAGAATCTTTACCTTTTTCAGTTCTTACCATGATCGGATAGTGAGAACTTTCTGGACCAATAATATCGATAACCGAACGATGCATATTGGCTTCTACTAATTCAATACGCGCACTAATTGCATCAAGCTTTACATGAAATTCTTCCGTTTCTTTAACAAAATAAAAATCGTTATCAATATAGTGATCATCATCAGAGTGTCTCACTAAAACATTTTGACTCGCTGCAAACAATTCAGGGTTAAACAATTGAAATCTAATCACTTGATTATTATCAGGGTCATTCGAAAATGAAGAGCTATCATCAAACAAGGTATTACAAACTTTACTGCTTTGAGTCACAATGTTTTCAGAATCAGAGATCTCAGCTTCTGCTCTAGAGTAAACTTGAAGAGGGCTCAAATCACCACGTGGTAAAATAGTATTCGCTTCTAGATAGTAGCTAAAGTGTCCCGACTGCCCAGGTTTAAGGTGATCTGGTGATACAAGAAAACCTATCTTTTCTACATTACCGTCACCATCCCAAGTACCGTAATCATGCCAGTCTAAGGTTTCATTTTCTTGTTCTAGTAAGAACGTATTATTAATCCCAACAACGACAAGTCCTCCATTAAACACGCCGTTTGAATTAGGCATAGTGAAATTAATAGGTGCATGATCTCTTAGTGGAGTCCCGTCATCATTAAGTTTATCTTGCTTTAACCGAACATTGGCGGGAAGTGTTACCGTAATTAATACACCGGTCACATATGATGAAAGTAATTGACCCGCTTCATTTTTGGTAAAAACGAGATAACCGTCAGAGGATACATCAGGTAATTTATTCCCAATACTATTATAATGAACGATATATTCCATATCGCCAAGTGGACCAACATGTTGAGAACAAATAGGATTATTATGAATAGTTAGATTAATTACTGAACCATCTACAACAACAACCTTTATATTACTAAACTCTGATTTATTATTATTACCAAGTGAAACAATATTACCACTTAAGTTATAAAAATCTCCTTCGACAGCATGACTTGGAATCGATATTACGTAAAGTAACGCTGTTATTTCATCAACACCAAGAATAGACGTTATATAATTGCCATCACTGTCTTTTTTTAATTCATTTTCGCCAGCATCAAGAATACCATTGCCATCAAAGTCATTATATATTTTAACTTCACCTGAATTAAATGAGTATATATCGCCATTATCTCCTGGAGAGTTAATTACATTAACCTTATAACTATCTTTTGTATTACTGGTATTTCTAATCGTAATAGGTATATTAATCGTTGTTCCTGCTGCTGCTAACCTTTGGCTATTTTCATCTTCAACATCACTAAAATCAGTTATTAATTCGAAATCATAAACACGCGCAACAGTAATTGTCGAAAAATTAGAAATAACCGAAATGTTTGTTCCAGATTCTGGATCAAAATATGTTATCTGCGATTGATGCGTGATTCTTGTCCCTGCAGGAGTAAGAGCAGAGACATAGAAACTATTGCAACATAGAATGAAGATAACTAATAACTTAAAAATAGTTACCACATAATAGGATGCCATTGCGATCTCCAAGGGAAAAAGAAAAGGGCTTATTAAACGAATTAGCAATACGCTTAATAAGCCCCCCTACAATTGTAGGGAGGACTTTATTAATGTGATTTAATCAACGGTTACTGAGAAGTGACTGATAACTTTATCACCAGGCTCAAGTGTTCCGATGGTGTAAGTAACACCAGAACCACTAACTCCTTGAGTTATGGTACCTGCTGTATGGCTTGTAGCATCAGGGTTACATAGAGGACCTAAGTTATCTGACGTTAATGAATATGTACCAGCACCAAATAACACAGGAGTAGTTATTGAGTTACGACATGACTTAAGCTCACCAACATTTGCACCTGTGAGATCGAGGAACGTGGTGTATTCGGTTAACTCGTCCGTTACAACTACATTAAGTGCATCATCTGTACCTTCATTCACTGCAACAAGCTTCCAAATAATACATTGACCAGGCTCGACAAGCGTAGAATGTCTTTGTTGGAATCCACCATCGCTATCTGGAATCGAGTCGCAATTTGCGTCAAGATCTACATATTTGTACAAGCGTAGCTGACCTGCAATAACTTCTGAGTTATCTTCAGCCTGTGCGGTAATAGTTGGAGCAGAAACGACGACAGCAGTAAGTGTTGTCTTATTCACAGTACCCGCAGTTGCATTAGTTGGGGCAAATACCGTATTCAATAGAGGAATACTTTCACCCGGTTCTAACTGGATATTTGGCTGTAAATCAGTACCGTCACTTGCGTCACATTGCACTTCAACAGCGATTGGAGCACCACCATCCATTGGCACAACATTAATGGTTCTATCACCTGTATCACACAAGTTACCAATCTCAATAGGTTGGCCCGTATCGTTATCTAATATAGTTAACGTATTATCAAAGCCATCTGCTGCTTTATCGTTAGCAGAATCTAATGTGATGTATTCTCTTGTGTTACCAGTGTTAGATAGGAAGTGTTCATATGCAATACCACCACCAGCTTCAATTTGGTTTGACAGTGTAGTAGGCGTGTAATCAATGCTCGCAATCGTACGAATATCAATTGCTTCTACTTTAATGTCTGTCGCACCAGAACCTGCTGAGGTTACTTGGATATAAATAATGTAATCATTATCGCCATCACTATTTGCATCTATTGCACTTGCTTGCTCACCAGCAGCAAACGGTAACGCGGAATCATTTGCTTGTGCACGAGCATAGATTGGATCCAGTGGAACGGTTATTTCTGCCGTTAATACTTGTGTGCCATTGGCTGGAATAGGAGGTGTGGTCGTAATGACAGTATTAGTACCAAGAACATCTACAGTACCATCTGAATCGGTATCGATACCTGCATCTTTAAACACAATAGTCCAGTTTGTTGGCATATCCGCAAGCCAAGCTGTACCAGCTACGTCATAACTACCGCCAGTGGTTAGTGTGAATGAATCAGGACTGCCTCCTTCGTTCGTAATATATACTGTCGTTGTCAACGTTTGACCAAGTTCTGCATCATTAAATACAGTGGCGATATCAGCAGGATCTAATGTGCCATCTGTTACATCGACAGGATCCACATTGGTTGTAGGATTTGGCGTAATTTGTTGGTTTGCCACATCAACCGTTGGTGGTGATACCGTAGTCAAACTTTCAGTTTTCGATGCTGAAATTGTTGGATCATTTGTAGACGTAATGGTTGTTGTTGCATTAAATGGTGCAGTTGAATTATGAGCATCTGGTGGTAAGCGAACAACAACACGTATTAGCATTTCATTACAGTTCAACGTTATTCCATCTTCAGTTCTTGCTGCATCGGCAAGTAAACCTGAATTTAAACACGTTGCGGATGGGACAGGTCCAGTATCAGGAATACTATTGCTGTTGTTATCGACTAACTGAGCAGTACCTGTTGCATTCCAATAACTAAACGTTGTGCCAGCAGGGAAACTGTTACCTGGGTCACCTGGTGCTGGTGTGGTAACATCGAACATATCAATTTTGTTACCGTTGTTCGCCACTTTGTTATAAAGGAAGAACTCGCTGCCAGTCGGTGCTGTCGTGATAGTTTGAGTATCATCAACAGTGTTATCGTCATCACCACCTAAACCACTTGTACTTGTTGTCCCCGTATCGGACACATCAACACCTGTGGTTGTTTCTGTGACGACTTCTGTTGGATTTGAAGTACTTGGTGGAGGACTTGTTGGATCAGCACACTCACCTGTATCTACTGTATCACCATCACCGTTTAAATCTGAACAGGCATATGCACTGTTTCGAACGACCACATCACCATCAACTATCGCTGGTGAATAAGCAACATAGAAGGTCATTGACACAGAGGTGAAAGAGGGTAATTCGGCATCGACAGCGTATAAACCCGGAATATTATCATCTATTGCATCACCATCAGAGTTGACATCAGTACCGCCTGCAATAAGGCTCTCACCACTTGCCTCTGTTGAACCATCTTGGTCTAAGTCGACGCCATGACTCGTTTCGTCAACAATATTTGCAGCATAAGTGGTCGTTGTATCACCATATGCAGCAAAGAGACCATCAGATATCGGGTTATATTGTGTCAATGTCGCTTGGCCTTGAATAATGGCAGTATTAGCTGGCTGACCATCAAAAATAGTCACATTATCAGCGTTTGTATTACCATTGTTCGCTACCGTTACAACATACTCAATTAACTCTACTGGATGGTCAGTGGTTGCATCATTATCCAGATCCAAGCCAAATGAACTTTCTGTATAACCTAGACCCGTTAAGTGAGTTGACGCCTTATTGATATCAATTACAGCATTATTAGTTACTGTAATTACATCGGCGTTAGTACCGTTAGCAGAGTCATTATTTGTACCTACATCAGTTACAGAATCTGTAACTGGAGTACTAACTGCACCCCCAGCATTATGCGCTTCAGCCGTTAAGGTAATCCCTAAGGTATCACTCATATTCGCTGTTGCAGGTACACCCACACCAACGATCAAGTTCATTGTTTCACCAGCGAGTAATGTAATGGTATCGCCGCTTGTGAATTCTGTTTCACCTGCATCTGGTGTACCATTTGTGTTAGCGTCATCAAACAGTTTTAATGTCACTGAATCTATGGTGTCGGTACGACCATCTCCTGCAGGTAAACCATCAGCAAAGGTCAATGTATAAACATCTTGACCATTACCGGTGTTAGTCACCACGTGAGGGATGTAAATGGTAGAACCTGGAGCTGCAGATACATCGTTATCTGTTTCGATTGTTGCACTATAGATTTGTTGTACCGTTACAACTGATTCGTTCGAAGAGGCTCTGTATGTATTACCAGCGGCATCTTCATACGTTACGGTTGCTAAGTTTTTAATATCAGTTCCGGCTGCCGTGGCTGCAAGGGCTTGACTAGACAAAGCACCTGCACCTACTGATATTAAACCCGCAGCAAACCACGTCATTATGGGTTTTAGTTGCGTATTCATGTAGTATTTACCTTTTAGGTGTTAATTGATCTTCGTATTACTTAGCTAATCCCTTGCATCCGCACGGGCCTCAACTTTGATTATTTAACCTCGATACGATAGGTGTATATCTGTTGCTCTGATGCTTTAATTGGACTTTCAGGAATCCAACGCACATCGGTATATTTCTCTGGTGGTATAATGACCTCCACTTTTTTACCATCTTTCATTATTTCGCGTTTAACGGGCTCAGTTTCGAAAGTGCTACCACCATCAATACTGACCAAGAATTTAGATGCAATAATGGTTTTACCGGTATTACCTACATATTGAGTATTTTCAGGGATTGGACCGGTAATAACTAAACCAGATAATGATTGATCACTATGATTTTTATAAACCAGTTGATATTCAACTGTATCTTTAGGTGAAACTTCATCAGCAGACTTTAATAACTCTTTACCATTTTTATCAACTTCTATTAAATAGGCATTCATTTGACTTGTTAGCGGTTGATTAGCAGAAGCAGAAAACGCAAGTGCTAAATTAAGTAAAAAAATTAATATTAAGTTTTTCATACTTACTCCATTTAAATATAAAAGACACAATGTCAGGAAAGCATCATGCTAATCGCATGCCAATAAATAAATCATTATTTTTCAGTTAATTAAATTAAAGTTAATATAATGGCTTCGCATATTGAGAATAATTACATTATTTTTATATATAAAATAACCTCCTGAAAAAAAATTAATAGCTATATATAAATAATATTAGATAAACTGAATTTATTAATACCATTTTTAAGAAAAAATAATATTATTATTCAATAGAAACTTTGTATTTTAATGTGCCTATTTGTCCTGGTAATAAGTCGCCTGTAAGCGTCCACTGAATTTCACCTTGATATCCAACGGTATTAGTGCCGTGTGTTGTATTTACGACACAACTTAATTCAGAAGAAGAACAATTTACTGGTTCTGAGAGTTTCGTAAATGGTGGTGTATTCTCATAAATTACGATATCTCTTATTGGGCCTGTACCACTATTTCTATAAGTTATCTCATATTCAAGAATATCTCCGGGCTCACCATTATTAATTAATAATGGTGAGTTATCTTTCGATATATTATTAACTGTTAAAGATAAACTTAACTGACCAGAGCCTGCATACGTTATTTTAGTCGTATCTTCTACCACAACTTGTTTAGTTAATTGAGGAGAAACACCTGCTAATTCAACACTTGCATTTATTTTGTATGCATACTGAGTATTAAAATACGCATTCGCAGGAACAAAAACACGACTAATTAAACATACATCAGTCAAACCTGTATAAAGTATTGCTGAATTTAAAATAACTTTATTATCGATATTATTTATATTTCCATCACAATTTGTATCGTAATAAAGAGTAATATTCCAACCACTAGAGTCTGTGTACCTACTGTCTTTCTCAATGGTAAATGTAACATTCGCAGATGTTGCTAATTTAAAACGATGAGGGAATAAAACGGCTTTGTTTGGTTCAGTCTCTTTAAATAGATTTTCAGTCAACGATGGCATTGCGACTTTACCAAAATTTAGCCCTGCTACATCATCACCCGCAAAAGCATTCACTGACATTTGTCCATCTTGATTACTTGTACTAGTAACTTGACTTACACCTGTAATATTGGCTTCACTCACCGCAATCCATCTTGATTGAGGCACCACATTTAAAATTAAATTCTTACCTGAATAATCTACACCCAATACAAAACGGTAATATCCATCTCCGCGAGTCGTTTTGGTTGATATGATGTCACCAGTTGTAATACCTGCAACTCCACTGTCATTAAACGTTACCGTTACATCAAAATCACTGAGGCCACTTTCACCACTATCTTTAATGCCATCATGAGCCGTACCACTTGAAACACCATTATCATCAAATATGAATCCACTTAATACGATACGATTAAGTAATTCAAAGACGTGATCTTCTACTTCGCCATCATTCGCCTCTCCCGTCGGCGTATTACAATTTGATGGTGCAGAGCAGAACCTAATTCGCATCGTCGTTTCACCGCTATACCCATTAGCACTCGCGGCATCAAGATCAATAGAAACAGAATTGGCACCAGCATTAAAATAACTATCATTAACAATCTGCTCATTTGCATCGTCAAAGTCATAATCACGATTTAAGTCAACCCAAACATTCACATAGCCAGCCCCGACAAGAGGAACATCGATATTAGTTGGTGTTTCAACAATAATTGGTGAAGGAATAGAAAGCTCTTCATCATCCAATGCATGATAATTATCCCCCGTTGCCTGAGCGCTTACTTTCGCTTCAAACTCTGGATCGATATTTGTCCCTAATAAGAAGTCTCCAATACCATCAGGCACATTTGAGTTGTCTGTGTTATTTATATTATCAACGTATAAATGAGATGCGGTCGGGTATTGACTATCTCCATCACTGAAATCTTTTGACTGATAACACCCTGCAACATCAGAATTTACTTGGGAACTGGTATTCAATTCTTTTTGGAATGTCACAGCAGCGGTAGGCACATTAATTCTATAAACAGCTGATATATCTGAACTATCTATTGTATTATCATTATTCGTGTCATGATTACCACCATTGGTAAATACATACAAATTGGTCATATTATCCATCACCAACGCTTGTGTTTGTAAGTTACCACTTCCATCCACTGTCGGTGACGCCAATCCATTGAACTGTAATGAGGTTCGACTTACATCTCCTGATGTTGTTATTTGATATAAATACCCTGCCACAATATCTACGGCATAAATATGATGACGAATACTATCAACCGCAATATCATCGCCAGCAGAGATCCCTGTAATACCTCCCGTGAAGTTGAAATCAATGACTGACATCTCTTGTGTTGCAACATCGATCCTTATTATCGAGTGCCAAGCAGGGTTCCATACATATAAGTATTGGTTATCAGAAGACATCGCACCGGCAGTAGGACTAGCAAGAGCAGCTGTACTGAAAGGATTCCCTTTAGAAATAGCAACAGAGTTGCCATCAGATAGCTGAATATCAATATTGCTATCACCGTAAACATAACCTAAATCAACGACATTTGTAGCCGAGCGATCGGTAACAAAAAGATGCAACTCTTGCGTAGTCGTATTCTCAAACACGCCGTAAATGTAGCCATTGCTTGTATCAAAACCTATGGCATTAAGCCCAGAAATATTTGACTGATTAATCACCGTTAATGGTGATTCTATTGCTGTGGTATCTAAAGGATTATTAGCCAAGTTGAGTCGCTCAAAAATGTAATTTGAGCTAACAAAACGCGTTTGAAGTGCTGTGTCACAGGTACTATTACTTGATAAGGCATAAAACAGGAATCTATAGTCCTCTACTTCGCCAATATCCACAGTACTATCGATTCGATCACACGCACTTGAGTCACATACTCGAATCCTAAAGAAGGAATACCCATACGTAACATTGCTAGGAACTGAGACACTAAAGTTATTTATTCCATTATTAGCATTAGTACTGCTTATAACTTTCTCGCCAGAATCATCCCAATCACCATCACGATTAAAGTCAAACCAACCATATAGGTGAATAGGATTTGCTTGCGCCACAGTATCTGCATTGACGGTGACAGTCACATTAATGACTTCGCCAGCTGCGGCAAAAGGTACACCATCAATTTCAGAGACAGAGAAGGTGACGCCATCCTCATCATCCAAATTGGTAGCATCATCAGCAAGTGCTATAGGATTTTGATAACTGCCTAAATCTGTATCCCATTGAGCCCCTAATCGTAAATCAATTTCTCCATTATCGTCATCATCAGACTGAACATGTGCAGCGCCATTATTCGAATAAGTCGTTGTATAGTCACCGACTCCTGTTGATGCAGAAATATCCGGAGCGTCACCAAGATCGGGGCCCAACACAACTGGAGCTTTAGTAAAGCATGCTTTTTGTAGGTTCCATGCCGCTCCCGTACTACCAGAGAATCCGAATCGCACTTTATCTTGATTATTAAAGTGACTGACAAAATCAAAAGTAACGTTTCCTATCTCAACACCATCTAAATAATACCGGAAGTTATTCGTTGCAGGATCCCAATAAAACTGTGTGATGTGGTATCTGCCATCTTCTAGTTCACCGGTTAATGCTCCAGTCGCAGTAGGGCCACCAACCGCAACAGGATCCATCAATGTAATAGCATCATTACCCGAACTTAAATCACCATTTAGATAGACCGCGGTATGATCAATATAATTTGGCGTACCGCCAGCAGTACTCAGATCGTCATTGTAGCCATTACCTGCATTATCATAAGTGTCAAATTCAAAAATAACCGATGGACTTATTGGACCATCACCTCCAGGGCCAACACCTAGTAATCCCCCCCATGAACCGACGGCGTTGAAACCACGGGAATCCGTTGTCATGATAAAAGTCATGCCATCGGCACCGGCTTCTATTGTTCCAGTACCAGCATTACAGCCGCTGTTACATGATCTGTCTCCTAGGTAAACTGCCAATTCAAAATATTGCGGAACACCAAGATCAATGAGGTCGTAACTCCACAGATAACCACGCTGACTTATTGTTTCTTCGGTAATAATGTACTCGTTAGTTGCCGCATCGAGTTTAGCGTCCCCTCTTTCTTCAACCATGGGTGCGACACATATACTAGGCTGTACTGTTGTAACTACTGTTGGAGTTTCTGTGTCGCTATCATTTGAAGAAACAGTATCTTGTATTTTCGCAGAAAGCACCTCGCCCACAAGAGAAGCTGGCGATGTTGTTTTCGTAATAAACCTTAATGTCGCATAGTCATCAAAACCGACACCAACATTACCGAGATTTAATTGTTTAGTTGATTCATCATAAATACCTGGCGCCAATTCAGTTTGGCCATCACCTTGATAAGCTTTTATGAAAATATAATCATCAGGAATTGTCATTTGTAAGATAACATCACGCACAATAAATGAACTGTGGTTTCTGACAGACACAACAAGATTAAAAGGAATACCATTAGTGACTGTTTGACCAGGATCAAGTGCCAACTCTACTTCAATATCCCCTGTAGGCATCAAAGAAATGGCATGATCTTCAACCTCACCTGAAGCAGATAATAAACCTGTTGGCATGTCACAGTCTGAGCTGGTCACACAGGTTCTTAAACGGATGAAACTATCAACAGGCTGAACATGTGCAGGAACAGGGAGCGTTAATTGCACTGAACTTGCTGATGTTGAAATGGTAGAAGTAGATAGGGTTTCGTCAGAGAAGGTACCATCACCGTCAAAATCGATCCAAGCATAGATATGGCCAGAAGACGAAGCAGGCGTAACGGGAATATTAAAGGACAATGCGTTCAATGAACTATCAGCACTAGAAGAATCAAGATACCCATAAAATGTTGGCTTTGTTAACGCATGCTCATCATCTGAACCTGCATTATCATCACCGTCTGCACTCGTCGATGCAGCAGCTTCAGTTTCATGGTCGGAACTTCCACTACCAATTTGCGGTAAACCACCATTTGTTACGTCATGCATTGGCCCACCAGAAGCAAATAATGTGGCGTAACTATCTGGTGCATCAGCAAAGTCAGTTAAGAATTGAGCATTACGGCACATTGCAGCATCACTACCTATATTAGGATTTAATGCCGCGATATTATCTTTAACTAAGTATCCTGTAATCGACGTTGCAGAAGAGCTTGAAACAGGAAAACGCCAGATTTCTTCATTATTGTGGTCATACATATAAAGTACGCCCTGTGCATCAAAGAAAAGGCCTGTGACATTGCTTGGGGTATTTGAAGTAATTAACGACGATGTAACCGTATAATTAGAGAAATTAAAGGTTAAACGGTAAGCATCGTTATTATTACCCACAGCAAAGGCAACGTTACTATTGGTTGGATGAAATGCGATATCTTGGAAATTGATCGCACTCGATAAACTAGTGGTCCCTACCACTGACAAATAATTAGCACTTTTTGAATCAACATTAATGAAGCGAACATTTGACTGATCATCGATTACAACCAATATATCATCGTCACTGATATCACCTGCAACGTAATCCCTTGCAGAATCTAACCCAACATTCACGCTGAATATTTTATAACCAACCGAATCAACCGCAACTACGTGTTGAGTCGCTATATCTATACCAAATATTCTGTTCTGTTGAACACTAAAGCCAAACGCATCGTAATCATTATTACTTGAACTTGTTGCCGTTACAGATGCAGTAACGGGATACAATTTAGCAAAATAGCTATTTGCACCTGAAGAGAAACGATATGGGTTAACAAATGCCTCTGAAGGACAAGTTGAAAAAGCATTACCTAACAATTTATCGCCAAAATTAATCTCTTGATCTGAGGTAACAGTGCCTAATTCAACTTTGTTAGGCGAGGTTGAAATAAAGCCGCTACTGTCTCCTATCTCGCTAGAAGGAGAAGGAGGACAGGCTGACGTACCACTGGATGAGGTTTCATACACATCATAATCATTACCGAATGTAATATCGAAACTGTAAAGCCCATTGGCATCGGTTGATTCGTATTGACACGTATTAGTCGTTTTATCATGTAAGGTAATCAATACATTACTGATACCTGACTCTGCCCCACCACTCGGTGATTGGTCAGAGTTAACATCACTATAAACTTTTCCAGAAACAGTTAGTTGCTCACCAATAGTAATTGGATAATCTTCTACTTCTCCGTCAGTGGCAACAAGGTGACTAGGTGTAATATTGCCTTCTGGATATTGACACTCATCTTCAACAGAGCAAACCCTAAAACGTAAATAACTTGCTCCTAAACTTACAAAACATACGATTAACTGGTCAGTTAAAGTAACTTCTCTCACTCTTGATCCAGAAGAGAAGTCTTCTGTATGACGGAACCAGTTATCACTAGTATTGAATTCACCGTCTCTGTCAAAATCTATCCATGCATTGATATACGCTGTTGATAAAAAGTCATTGTCAGCGGTGACGGTAAACGTTATATCTTGTCTTGTACATTTAGGTAAATAGAAAGGACCGGCATATCCATCATCACTGCTGTCAGTAAATGAAGTCGTTGTACCATTATCGGCGTTCCAAATACTTCCTAATTTGATGTTAACCTGACCATCACCATCACTATCCGCTTTACGGTGCATAGGAACAGGGTCGCCATCTTGTGTCCATATCGAGGCATAATCACCCTGTGTTTTGGTGTAAGTATTAGTATCTGTGGCATCACCAAAGTCATATTCACTACTTTGGATGTTCATCCTTTTATCTTCAACTTCCCCATCATCAAGGTGGCCAGTAGCATTTAAACTACCACCTGATGGACATGAATCGGTTGAACATATTCTTGAACGAATAAATACATCACCCGTCGAATTGTAAAGTGGCACTCTGTAATTAAGAAAATATTTGTTGTAAGTGTCACTTGTTGTAGGTAACGCTCTTTGTTCAGCAAAAAGGACTTCGTCAGTGTCAAATGTCCCACTTTGATCCCAATCAATCCACGTTTTCATGATATAAGCAGTGGCAGGGTGACCGGAGTTAGTATCTATACCAGCAGTAAATGTTAGCTTAATCGCATCCCCTGCATAAACATTGGTAACTTCAGGTAAAGAGTTATCCGCTAATATTTGCTGAATTGAAATGCCATCTTCGTCATCTGTACCATTAGTATCATCCGCTGTTGCTGTAGCATTTTGCAGAGTTCCGCTGTCATCATCCCAATTGGTACCAAGACGAAAATCAACCACTCCATCTACATCAGTATCTGAAATTTTATGTGAAGGGCCACCACTACCGCTTGTTGTTTGATAATTACCTGCGCCAGTACCTGCACTGGTATCAGGAGCATCACCAAAATCTAATTTAGGTCCTTCAATTGAAATTTTATAATCTTCAACCTCACCACTTAATGCTCTGCCTTTCGGTACTTGGCAATCATAGGACTCCTCACCAATAATACCTCCTAAACAATTTCTTACCCTTAAATATGTTTCACCTAATACTGCTGTTTCTGGAACTGAAACAGCAACATTAATTGTTCTAATCGCTCCTTGCCCTGATTCTGTTAGTGAATGAGATATCGTACCGTAGTTAGTTAAGTCACCAGTGAAGTCATTATTGTTATCCCAATCAATAAACAACGCCCAATCAACTTCGCTCGCAGTAAAATAATTTAGCCTGTAAGTAATAGAAACATTAATTGTCTCACCCGCAACAAAAGTTGCTGGTAATGTCACACCATCTTCATCATCATTACCACAGCCACCAAAAGAAATGCCTGTAGCCCCACCGACCACTGCAGAATTATCATCGACATCAGCATTAGCATTACCTGTCATATACTCCTCAGAGTCCCAACAAGAGCCTAAAGTAAGAGCCGGTTCAGAATAATCATTTGACATAGAGGATCTGAAATGGTGCATAGGGCCATTTGACTCATCTGCAAAGTCCGCAACATTGGCATCAAATGGGGCATCACCTAAATCAAATGGTGAGCGTAAACTAATTTTATAATCTTCAATTTCTCCAGCAGGCTGCACGCCCGTCGAAGTTAAAATTTTCTGCCCCAGTGAATCGGTTGTATAAGTACATGATGAGTCGCAAACACGGACTCTCATATAAGTTTGAAGGGTATCTACATTATGTGAGTAAAATGGAATAGTGAATGCCTGAGAAACGGTATGTGGGCTTGAAGCGCTATCTAAGTCAGCAACGAGAACCGTTGTAAAATCACCTGTTTTTGTAAAATCGATACCAACTTCTAAGTGTTTATCTGTATCGGTATTTTCAAAGTGTACATCAACATAAAAAGTATAAGTATCACCTATCCATAAAGTTTGAGACACCCCAGGGTTATCCAAAACAAGAGTGTCTCCAGTACTATGTCTGTGTATTCGAATACTGCCTTCATTTTCATCACTTGTTGTACAATTATTGAGATAGCCTAAACTCGTGTCATCTGAATTAGCTAAACTATTTGGAGAAGATTCATCTTCTGCATCCCAACATGGACCAATACGTATATCCTGAACACCGTCATTATTTTCATCTTTAAATTGGTGGGCAGGACCATTTGAGGACAACATCGTTGCATAAGATGGCCATACAGTGGAATTATATTGTTGATCTGGCGCATCCCCCAAATCAACAGGCTCATACCCATCTAAAACATCAAAGACAGTGATAAACATATGATAAGGATCATCTATGTCACCTTTTCCATCACCATGATAACTGTTTCCCGTATCTTCGGCTCGTGGGTAATCGTCACCCTCATCATAAGCGGTATAGTTTGGCCAGTATTTGATGGTACTTCGATTAATATTACTTTCAGTATTATTTTGACTATCAAGCATTGAATGGTCATCGTAAAACTCTATCGGATTCCCAGCGTTAGCACAGTTATTTTCCCATTTAGTGAAATCATGCCACCATTCATTATGGGAACCTTCCCCATTAAAGCTCCACCCCACATGACGACCAGCAACAAGTGCGCGAACAGAACCGTTTACATTTATCTCATGAGAAATACGATTATTTGAACATTTCACCGTTCCCCTTGGTATTGGCCCTTCTATGTCGTGACCGCCTCCCATTGTGCTATCCCAAGACCAATTAAGATTTGCCATCGTACAATAATCAGTATCCATTGCTTGGTATTCAAAAATATAGAACGACCACGGTATCGTTTCACCCGCGGGTATATCACGCCCTTCGTTAAAAAAACAAAACTTCCAGCGCATATCACCGTGATTTGAATGTCCTGCCATTGATGGCAAGACGCCACCAAAAAGCAAAAACATTAATGAAACAATACGTAGACAATTCTTCAGCATGTTTAAATATCCATAATAAAGTTATGCACGTGATGCTGTGTTATAACAAAGTTGACTTTTTTATTTTTATTTTTATTTCTCTATCTTTAATATAACTGAGTAGATAAAAATAAAAGAATCAAATTTAAGAAAAAAGGCGTTCATGAAAACAACAAAAAAGAACAAAAAAGAACAAAAAAAATAAACAATTATTAAATTTGATAAAATTATTAAATTTAATAATTAAAAATAGTTTTCAATAAAGAGTCTTAATATTAATCTTCAATTTTAACGCGATATGATATTTCTCCACGTTGGCCTGGAAGTAGTTGCCCTGTTAATATCCAAGATATATCACCTTGATAACCGGTTTGATTAGCACCATGGACTGTATCAACATTACAAGGTAAAAGGGTACTGCATGTAATCGGCTCACTTAATTCAGTAAATGGCGGTGTTGTTTCAAAAATAACAATGTCACTAATTGGCCCCGTCCCTACATTAGAATACGTAACAACATATTCTAAAATATCATTCGGTGTACCTTGATTACTTAATACGTTTTGATTATCTGTTGTTATATTATTTACGGTTAAAGATAGCTTTAATTCACCAGATCCCGAATAAGTAACTTTAATCGTGTCAGATACAACTGCTTGCTTTATCAACTGTGTCATAAAGGGAGAATTTTGAGCATAATCCACATCAGCCGTTATTTGATATTGATACTGTTGATCATTGGTTGCTGTCGATGGAATATTTACTCGACTAATTATACATATTTCTGTTGTTCCCGATACTGATTGAGCCCCACCTAAATTTATTTTTGGATCGGTCTCATCAATATTTAGATCACAGTCTTGATCATGATAAAGTAATACAACCCAGCCACTGGTAGCACTGTAGCGATTATCAGGTATAACGTTAAATGTTATATCTGCTTCTGTATTTAAATTAAATTTATGAGGAATTAATAACGGCTTTCCAGGTTCTGAAGTCTTGGTATGGCTTTCAGTTAAACGTGGCACTGTGACTTTACCAAAGTTTAGCCCTGTAATGTCGTCACCTGCACTCGCGTTGATTGCCATTTCATTGTCAAACACACTGGAGCTTGAAACCTGTGAAATAGCACTAACGTCAGCCTCACTAATATCCACCCATTTAGATTGAGATTTAATATTTAGCAGTAAATCTTTATCGGCGTAATCAACACCTAGTATAAATTTATAGTATCCGTCACCACGTGTTGATTTCGCAGATATGACATCGCCGGCACTCACACCTGTAACACCAGAATCATTAAATGTGACTGTGACATCAAAGTCTTTAAGTCCTATTTCTGAGCTTGCTTTAATACCATCATGTGCAGTTGCTATATTTACACCGTTATCTTCAAACACATAACCACTAAGTACTATTCTGTTTAAGAGCTCAAATAAGTGATCCTCAACCTCTCCATCTAAGGCCTCTCCGTGTGGAGTATCACAGTTATTTGCTGTCGAGCAGAAGCGAATACGCATGGTTGTATCACCACTGTATCCAAATGCGCTTGCCGCATCGAGCTCTAACTGTAATGAATGTGTACCTGTCGTTAAGAAGGTGTCATCGTGTAAATGCTCATTAGGATCATCGAAATCAAAATCATTATTTAGATCAACCCAAATATTAATGTAACCATTACCAACAACAGGGATACTCACCGCGGTCGGTGTCTCGACAATGATTGGTGAAGGAATGGCTAAGTCTTCATCATCATGCCCATGAGTGTCATCCCCTGTTGCTAAAGCATGCACTTTCGCATTAAGTTCAGGATCCAATGATGTACCCAGTAAGAAGTCGCCTACCCCATCAGGTGTCACCGTTCCATCATTATTATTTTTGCTATCGATATAAAGGTGCGATGCTTGAGTATATTGACTATCGCCATCACTAAAGTCTTTTGATTGATAGCAACCTGCAATATCTGCTTTTTCAATACTTGTTGCTGTTGTCTGTTTTAAGAAACTGACTTCTTTGGTTGGTATATTAATGCGATACAATGCTGACTGACCCATCACATCAATGATGTTGTCATTATTTGAGTCATGATTGCCACCACTTGTCATGACATATAAATTGGTTGTCGTGTCCATTAGGAGACCCTCAACCTTCAAATTGCCATTACCATCTACTTGTGGGCCTGCAAGCCCATTAAACGTTAACGAATACGAAGTAACTAATCCGTTTGTTGGGTGAATCTCGTAGAACTTGCCGGCTTCTATATCCACAAAATAAATATTATGGTTAGTATCATCAACAGCTAAATCTCCGCCTCCCGAAAGCGCTGTGACGCCATTCGGTAATTGAAGTGGCATAACGCTAAATGATTGTGTCGATGTATCTATTTTAATGATCGAAGTAAGATCTTGATGCCAAACAAAGAGGTATTGATTATCAGAAGAAATATCTCCAGCAGATGGCGCGGGAATAGATAGTGATGTGTTTAATATTTGCCCTTCCTCTAGCGATACAGTAGACCCATCACTTTTATTGATATCAACATTACTCTCAGCATATATATAACCAAGATCAACCACACTTGTTGCGTCACGGTCAGTCACAAATAGATGAATATTATTTGTATCTGCATTAACAAATATACCGTAAATAAAGCCTGTGACAGCATCAAATCCGATCGCATCAATATTCGATACGTTTGTTTGGTTAATGATAGTTATAGGATCAACAATGCCATTCATACTT
This sequence comes from Photobacterium sp. GB-50, assembly GCF_003026755.1. Taxonomy (NCBI): domain Bacteria; kingdom Pseudomonadati; phylum Pseudomonadota; class Gammaproteobacteria; order Vibrionales; family Vibrionaceae; genus Photobacterium; species Photobacterium sp. GB-50. The sequence continues at coordinate 203,807 of NZ_PYNX01000003.1, read as the reverse complement.
ATCGGCGTATTTGCCAAATCAATATTTTCTAACCGTTTCGACGCCGATACCTCTTGAGTATGAATCGTCAAATTACACGTCGCATTCTCATTCAGCTCATAAAATAGGAAACGATAATCCTCGACTTCACCTTTATTCGCAGTGCCGTATGTTTTATTACAAACGGTACTGTCACACAGCCTTACACGAAGAAAACTATAACCAAATGTCACATCAGACGGGATAGTAACAGGGAAAACATTCGTCCCATTTACTGCTGAAGATGTACTTATTACTTGCTCATTCGCATCATCCCAGTCACCATCTCTATTAAAGTCTAACCAACCATAGAGGTGGATAGGTTGGCCTGCTGCGGCAGTATCTGCTTGAACATCAATACTGATATTAAGAGTGTCACCACCTTTCGCATGCATTAATGAGAAGGTAACACCATCTTCATCATCATAGTTATTTTCATCATCCGCCGTTGCTGTTGGGTTTTGTCCATCACCTAAATCTGTGTCCCACATGTTTCCTAAACGTAAATCAATTTGTCCATTATCATCATCATCAGACTGTACATGAATCGCGCCATTGTTTTCATAAGTCGTTGTATAGTCTCCGACTCCAGTGCCAGAGGTAAGATCAGGAGCATCACCAAGATCAGGCCCGAGTACATCTGGCGGCTCTGTAAAACAAGCTTTTTGTAAATTCCATGCCGCCCCCGTACTACCCGAGAAACCAAAACGTACCATGTTAGTATTAAAATGTGAGCGCAGATCATAGTTAATATCACCAATGACCTCACCATCAACATAGTATTTTAAGTTATTCGTACTTGGCTCCCAATAGAACTGTGTTAGATGATAACGTCCATCTTCGAGTTCACCGCTAGGCGCCGTTGCTGTTGGTCCACCGACAGCTTTTGGCGCCATCAATGTCGACGCCGTTGAAGGTGTTCTCAAATCACCATCTAAATATACTGCAGTGTGATCGATAAATTGTCGCCCGGTACTACTGTTACTGAGTTCATCAGTAAAGCCATTCCCTAAATTATCATAGGTATCAAATTCAACGACGACTGATGGAGATATAGGCCCAGTTCCTCCACCGCTCGCACCAACACCAACACCCAGTAATCCCCCCCAAGAGCCCGACGCATTAAAGCCTCTATCATCTGAAGTGATAATAAATGTCATACCATCAGCACCTGCTTCTATCGAGCCAGTTCCTTGATTACAGTTTTGGTTACAGGAACGATCCCCTAAATAAACAGCAAGTTCGAAATAAAGGCTTTTATTTAAATCCATCAGGTCGTAACTCCACAAATAACCTCGCTGGCTAGTCTGTGGTAACGTAATAATATATTCGTTAGTGGTCTCATCTAAGAAAGAAGCGTCTTTTTCATAGACTCTTGGAGCGATACAAATATCAGGCGCAACGGAAGTTACAACTGAAGGAGTAACGCTGAAAGTATCATCTTCACCGTTACCAAACCCATTATTGAAAGTAGCATCACTGTCTCTTACGTCTGATGACTCTATTTCACTATTGATTATTGATGGTGAGAGATTTTTAGATGCAAGTCTTATTGTCGCGTAGTCACTAAAACCAAGCCCAACAGCACCTAAGTCCAACATCCCCGTAGCATGATCATAACGACCATCCGCTAGAGGTGTTTCACCATCTCCTTCATACGCCCGAACAAATATATAGTCATCAGGAATGTCCAATAACACATTCGTGTTGAAGGCTATTGCAGGTCCATAATTTCTTGCTTGGACAACAACATTAAATGGAATACCTTCTGTAACTGTACTACCTGGGTCTAAATCTAAGGTTAACTCTAAATCCGCCACAGGTTTGAGTGAAATAAGATGATCTTCTACTTCTCCATCAGGCGCACCACCATTAGGCTGATTACAATCTCTAAAGTTAGTACATACCCTTAAACGAAGATAAGTATCAATGGGTTGAACATCACTCGGTACTGAGAAATCTAAATCAACATTACCACTTTGTGAAAAGTTGAATGACTCTCTTTCATCAGAGTCGAAACTACCGCTTCCATCAAAATCAATCCAACCATAGATATACCCAGCCCCTGCAGACATTACAGGGACTTGCAGTGTTAACGTATCGGTATCGGATAGATAAGCAACGATCTCTGGCTGTGTGAAACCATCTTCATCATTGGTGTCTGTTGTATCATCAATATCGGCATTATCATTGGTGATTGCATCTAATTCAGGATCCACCAGCGAGCCAATCTTAGGTAAACCTGCGCTCATCTCATGCCTTGGACCATTTTGTTGCATGCGTGTCGAATAACGATTCTGCGGTGCATCGCCAAAATCAATATCAAAATTAGCATAACGACATAAAGCACTATCACCATTACCAGTACCCGTTGCTATCGTACTGACTTTTCCACCCACGACGTTAGGTGAAGCTGGTGTGCTGATATCAAACCGATAGTACTCGCCTGAGCTTTCAATATAGGCAAACATAATTCCATCACGATCAAAATAAATACCGTCAGCTCCAGCTGAGATATTCGTCTGACCATGATCAGTGACTGTAAACGTTGCATTGACGGTATTTAAGGTAAATTCTAATAAACGACCATTCTGTATTTGTTCAATTGCCCAATATGTTGAGGACGTTGGGTGAAGAGCAATATCGCCTAAGTTATAGCCTGAGTTATTTGACACACCCACGTAATTTAGAAAATCTAATGTGGAAGAATTTATATTAATGAAATGGAAGGCACCGTTACTGTCCGTTAATACCAAAATATCATCGTCACTGACATCTCCCCCTGTAATAGATACTCCGCTTATCTCTGGTATCGTAAAACGAGATGCGATATATCCACTGGCGTTGATCATCATTAATTGTTGCCCATTACCTTCAACTCCCCATAGAAAACTCTGGTAGGGGCTATAAGCCAAACTAACGATAGGATCAACGCCTGACTGATATTTAATAGAGGCTTCAGCCGCAACAATATCGACTTCATATAAATCAGAAATTGCTTTCGTCATCAGATAGCCAACTTTAGGACATTGTTCAAATGGAAAAAGTGTCACACGATCGGCAAAATTAGAGTTGGGTAAATTACCGTAGGCAAAACCTAAATCAATAACATTTGGGCTAGTTGAATAATGGTCGACTGGGTCTACGATTTGTTTATTTTCAACCGCCCCCGTTGAAGTATTAATTTGTCCATTACTTGGGCCATTGGCATTATCACAGGAGATAGAGGTAAACATTGCTGTTTCATATATTTTATACTCTTTGCCAAATAATAAATCGAATTGATAATAGCCAAGAGGATCATTAACAGTATCGCCTGTCACATCGGTATTTCCATCCGATGTCATCATAGTTTCACAGGTTCCATCTGTTTGGTTATAGAGCGTAACATTGACTGCACCAATACCTAGTTCATCATCATGTTTTACTCCATCATCTGTTGTACCGTTATTATTACCATCATCATTAAAGACAAATCCAGAAACACGTTGAACGGCTGGTATATCTGCATATCGACAGACAGCGCCATCTGAAAGACTACCATCACCGGTACCACTCTGATCTCCTTCACCAATAAATCCACCTAATGGCGTATTTGGGTCGCTAATATCAAAACGCCATAATTGCGGTGTGTGTGAATTGGTATTTGCGTATAAATAGCCATTTTTATCAAAATATAAGGCCTGAGGTGCTTCACCTTCCCCAGGGAAGTTTGTGTTACCAAATTCTGTAATCGTCGCTGAGCCTGACAATGTATTTATGTTTAGACGAACTAACTTATTTGGTGAACCATCACTCAATGCCCAGATTTCCCCCGTCGTTGGATGAACAGCAATGTCACCAATAATTGTGCCAATATCACCAGAGGAAGTACCTAGTTGTTGAAGGTAGGTTAATGAAGAAGGGTTTAAATCGAACAGTGAAACAATAGCGTTTTTAACGACAACTAAAACATCATCATTGGTAACAGTAGCAATACTTGCTGTTGGTAAGTTTAATGCAAGTTGCATTATCCTATCGCCATTAGCATCAATTGCGACCAAATCACCTGAAATCTGGGTATCGACAGCGAAAATCATTTGCTGTCGCACACTATAACCCATAGATGCCATAGCTGTAGTGCCGTCAATAAATGTTGTCAACTCGCCAGTGGAAAGATCGAGAGTAAATACATCTGTTTCTGTAGACGTATTGTCTGAATAATATGCGGTTGTTGAACATACTGAATGAGGAGCAGGTATCACTCTATCACCAAAGTTTTGGTTAAGAGAGTTACCATAAGCCTGACCTAAATCGATGACATTGGCTGTTGTAGATAAATGGTTTGGAGGATCGGCTATTTCGCTATTTTCTAATGCGCCCAGTGTGGTATTAATACTGCCGCTTGATGGTGGACCCGTTGCGCAGTTTAATGTGGTAACACCATAGGTTTCATATATCTGGTATTCTTTTTGATATTCTAATGCAAATTCATAGTAACCAATATCTTGTGAATCTATACTGCCATCACCATTAGCATCCGTGTCGCCTACAGCCGTTTCAACAACAGTACACAGATTGTCTGTCACATTATATAACGTTACCCCAACTCCGCTAATACCTTGCTCGGTACTATCCATAGACCCATTTTGAATTTCGAAACCACTGACTAATGTCGTATTATCATCATGGAAAACATAACCCGATACTTTTTGTACCTTTGGTACTTCCGCATAACGACACAAGGTACCATCATTATAATCAGTCGAGGCGCTAGGTACGGCAAAAGTTCCTATAAAGCCACCTTTTAAATCTGGGTTTAATGAATCTGAAAGATCGTATCGCCAAACTTGATATTCCCAAGGTGTGGTGGTTTCAGCTCCAGAAACGATAAACAAAGCCCCTGTTTTATCAATAAACTGTGCATCAGGCGCATTAATGTTGTTGGGGAAGTCAATCTCTCCTAGATCGGTTATCGATGTTTGTCCTATCGTAGCTGTTGATGTGAGATCAGTAGCAATATTTAGTTTTAATAAATGGCGATTAGTATCTACCGCAAAAATGGTACCGTCAGGGTGAATAACCAGATCATTGATATCATATCCAATATCATTTTGCGCACCGCTACCATTGTTATCGATGCGTGTTAAATAACTTTCTCGGGCTGGATTAACGTCATATAACATCACTTTTCTGACCGAATTGATGCCAGAACTTAAATGATTACGCGTTACTGCGATCAAAATATCATCGTTCGTCACCGCCAAAGCAGAAACAATTGGTGCATCAACATCAAAGCGCAATACAGGCTCACCGGCGCTGTTTAAAGCAACGATATCGTTATTTCCGTTTTGCAATATAGAGAAGAGTAAGTTTTGTCTTACGCTATATCCAATTGCTCGGTAGATAAAAGAACCAGAGGTATTAACATCGCTCAGCTGGCCATTAGCATAATTAATATTATGTAAGTTAGTATCGAAACCGTAACCTGTTGCAAAATACAACGTTTCATCACATGTGAGAGCGTTAGAAAAACTAATATCAGCAAAGTTCATACCTTCGATACTAGAAGTTAGTGATGGTATATGAAGTATATTAGTCGAGCTTGATAAGTAACCTGTTGGATCTTTGATTTGCACATTACTTAATGCACCAGTCACCGTATCTACACTACCACCAGATGGTGCTGACGCACTACAGTCAATGGTGCCAACACCTGCTGTTTCATACAGTTTATATTCCTTATTAGGCTCAGCTTTAAAGAAATAGTAACCAGCACTATCTATATTACCGTCATTATCAATATCTTGCGTACCATCAGAAGTATCTATCTGAGAACAAGAATTGCCAGCAACATCAAATAACGTCACCGTTATATTTCCAATCCCTACTTCTGCGGTATCTTTCACGGCATTGTGTTTCAACATACCATTCGGATCAGTTGTTAACGTATCTTCAAATACGAAACCCGATATTTTATTGAGTTTAGGCACTTCGACAAATCGACATAAGGCCCCGTCGTGGTAACTCGCTGTTGGTGATATTTTTTGAAAGCGCCCTATAAACTCACCGTTCAAATTCGGGGCATTGGAGTCTGAAATATCATAACGCCAAATTTGATAGTAATAAGGACTCTGAGATACCACTCCTGACACGACATAAAGCGAGCCACTACTATCCATGAAATGTGCATCTGGCGCTTCAATCGTCGCTGGATAATTCGTCGTACCGACTTCCGTGACTGTCGTCTGCCCTAAAGAGCTCGAACTTAAATCAAGGTTTATATTTAATTTCAGCAGCTTAAGCGAATCGTCAATAGCAAAAACACTACCATCAGGATGAATAGCAATATCGCCAATAGTGTAGCCGATATCATTTGTTGCTCCGTCACCATTAGTATCAATACGAGACAGATATGTGCTTCTTGCCGGATTTAAATCATACAGCAATATTTTACGTACAGAATTGATACCTGAACTTAAAAAATCTCTAGTAATGGCAATGAGTATATCGTCATTTGTAATCGCTATTGCCGACAAAGAAGGTGCATCCACACCAAACCTAAGAACGGGCTCACCTAGGCTGTTAATCGCGATAATATCATTCGAACCTTGCTGCATGATCGAGAACAACATATTTTGTCTAGTGCTGTAGCCAAGTCCACGATACATAGCGACTTCTGATAGCGTTACATCTGTAAAATTACCCGTGGTTAAATTCACATTGTGTAAATCTGTGTCCGTGCCTGAGCCAATTGCAAAATATGGCGTATTGTCACACGTTAGCCCTTGTGTGAAAGGAACATCTGCGAAGTTTTGATTATTAACATTTGTCGTTATCAGTGGAATATGAATAACATTCGGGGAACTAGAAAGGTAACCTGTAGGATCGGCTATTTCAGCACCAGACACAACTCCTGTTGCAGCATCTTGAATACCTGCAGATGGCTCACCTAAACTACAATCGATAGAACTAGCATTCGCGGTTTCAAATATTTTATATTCTTTGCCGTGCTTACCATCAAAGTAATAGTAACCAAGAGGGTCTGTAATACCATCACCATTAATATCGCTTGAACCATCTGACGTATTCACCTGGTAACATATATTTTCGGCAACATCTAACAATGTGATGGTCACACCGCCAATACCAACTTCTCCACCATCCATTTGTCCATTATGTTTTTGGAATCCATTGACGCCAGCGGTCTTTGTATCAGTAAAAACATAACCAGATATTTCTTTATTTGGCTCTACACCATTATAACGACAAGAGGCTCCATCTATGTTGTCATTGGCTGAAAATGTATCAGTGCCCATTAACTCCGCACTTAATGATGGGCTATTCAAATTAGTAATATCTAACCGGAAAGTTTGATGCGCACTTGCCCCCTCCATGACAACAAATAGATAACCAAACTTATCAAAATATAAGGCTCCCGGATTAGTACCATCACTTCCATTCGGTAAGTCCGTTTCACCAACATCGGTAATAGACTGTGCATTAACCCCCGTGCTATCTAATACCAACTTATAAAGGTGCGGACGGTCATCATAAGAAAGCATCCACAACGACCCATCTGTCGGATGAACAGCAATATCACCAACATTAATGCCGATATTACCGGAGCGTATACCGACTTCGGTGAGATAAGATGATGAATTAGGGTTCACGTCGAAAAAGCGTAATTGCCGACCTAGCGCATTATTAGTAACAAGCACCAAAATATCGTCATCAGTCACCGTCGCTACTGTTGTTTGAGTCGGTACATCAGCATTGGATATTCTTGCCACCGTATCACCTTGTGAATTGAGAGCAATGAGATCATTGTAATTGGCAGACACCCCCCATATTCTTTGCTGTCGCACACTGTATCCCATGGCGTGAACGGTCGCAGCTGATGAGCTGTTTATGTTGGTACGCCCACCAGAAATTAATTCTATTTGACTGTAATTTGTCGCCGTTGGGGAATTATTTGAAAGATAAGCGGTAATACTACAGGTATCAAATGGTTGACTGGCAACAAAGTTACCAAAATTATTGTTAGTGCTATCGTTATCGACTATTCCAAGAGCGATTTTATTCGGCGTTATTGAACCATAACCAGAAGGATCAGCGACATCGTTATTCACCACTGAACCCGTCGATTTATCCACACTTCCAAATGATGGCGGTCCCGTTGAGCAATCTATTGTTCCGGCATCTGCTGTTTCATAAATTTCATATTCGTGACCTTTACCTACAGTGAACTGATAATAACCTGAACCGTCAGTTGTTGTTTGTTGACAGACTTCATCAGTTAAATCATAGAGAGTGATAGTCACACCCGATATGCCGGGTTCACCAGCATCTTTTGACCCATTCTGCCTTGATACGCCATCAATATCTTGGGTCAATTGATCTTCATAGACATAACCAGAAATTTGTCTAGGTGGAGGTACACTCGCATAACGACATAATGCACCATCGGTAGAAACATCATCTATAGATACCGTTGATGTACCCACTAAAACTGCCGTCGACGATGGATTACTGGCTTGGAAACAAACCATATCCATGGTTGACGTTCCATTACCGTTACCACCATTTACAGCCCCACTTAATCCATATAAGTTATCGTCGACATCGATAAACAAAGAATCAAAGTCTCGATTAAAGCTGTTGGAGAGGCTACCCACGCTTGATGTAGTAAAAGTACCCGTCGTAAAGTTAATCGTTATTCTATTTACTTGTCCATTAACAAAAACAGCATAAATTTCCCCGGTGCGAGAAATCGCTATGTCATGAAACATATTTGATGAACTGGAGTTCTGACTACCAATACGTTGTAAATAGTTTTCAGAGGCTGGATTAACATCGTATAGATAAATCGTTGTTGACGTGTTGTCACTTACTGTGAGTATTAATACATCATCATTGGTGACATCCCCCCCAGTAATTTCACCAGAGGCCATTGAAACACTGCTGAGGTTTGCGATGACCGTTCCGCTAGCGTCTAAAGCCTGAATCGTATTTGTCGTATTGTTTACGCCCCAAATCACCTGTTGACGCATACTAAAGCCTAAGGCAGAAAAAGGGTCGTCAATCGGTGATGGCGATATCAATCCCGTTTGCATACCTAATAGCCCCCATTGATTATTCGGAGCATTATTAAGGGCTGTATATGCTTTAACTGGGCATGATGAGAATAGGTTTGATACTATTTTGTCAGCAAAATTGACATTCGATTGTTCACTTGTCACGGTGCCAAGAGAAATTGTATTTGTTGATGTAGAAATATATCCGCTTAGATCAGAAATAGAATTATTACTTACAGAGCCATCAAGCGTACTAACAGTACCAAATGTTGGTGGCCCACTACTACAATCAGGCGCGGAGGTGAGTTGTCCGGCCTCAAAAACAGTGTATTCATGCCCATTAGTTACTGTTTTACTCCAGTAACCGATATCGACATCAAAAGAGCCATCGCTTGTTGACACCGTATAACAACTTCTATTTCCGTTACTCGGATCATATTCATAGATGAGAACATTTACGCCAGCTATACCGTTTTCATTACTCTCTTTTGTACCATTGTCAGCAACACCACCACCATTGCCATCATCCTCAAAAACATAACCAGAAAGCTGACTATATGTATCAGTAGTGACTATGGCAGAAGTTTCTGCATATCGGCACCGAGCACCATCGTTAACCGTTGCAGTTACACCGTTTCCAACTAGCTGTGCATTTAAGTTTGGTGAAGCGGGTGAGGAAATGTCAATCCTCCACAATTCCCCTGTACCATTAATACTCGCATATAGTGATCCATTATCATCAAAATAAAGCGCCCCCGGACCATCACTATTTCCTCCTCGAGGAATATTATCTATTGAGCCCATCGGGGTTTTTGATGCCGTATAATTATTCAGATTAACGTCGATCCTAAAGAGCGTCATGTTATACCATCGAATAGTCCAAATTGATTTATCTATTGGATTTATAGCAATATCACCAAGATCAATAGGACCAAGTGTGTCGCTCATACCTAGCTGAGTTTTATAGGTTGGAGAGTTTGGGTTTACATCAAAGAAATGAACACGACGGCCATTATGTTGAGAATCCATCATGATCAATATATCATCGTCAGTCACATCACCCGCTAAATATTGAATTTGATTATTAGGGTTGTTTGCTGCCCAGAAAATACCAGGTACGTCAAACCTAAAGATTTCACTTCCTGAACGATCAATTGCAATAATATCGCCAGCATTCATACCCCATAAAATATTCTGCCTAACACTGTGACCGACACCAGTAATAACTATATCCTGAGTATTATTTACTACAGTTTCGGTACCATTTAATAGGCTAATTTCATACATATCTGATGGGTTATTTTTAAACAGATACGCTTCTGAAGAACAGACTCCAAATGTAAATTGATATGCCTTGTCGGCAAAATTTTGATTCGATAAATCATCATTGACCGTACCTAATTCAATCACATTAGGTGACGTCGATATATAGCCAGAGGGATCTCTTATTTGAGCATTTGTGATAGTTGTTCCATCAATAACCGAGCCTTGAGAAGGAGGGCCAGCCCCACAATTGGGTGCGACAGTCAGAGGTGCTGTCTCATAAAGAAAATAGGCATCGCCCGGGGTAATTTCAAATTCAAAGTACCCTTTATCTAAATCATCAACAACGCCATCATTATTTTGATCGGTATTGCCATTAGACGTTTGAACAAACAAACAACTATTCTGAGTTTGATTATAAAGTGTTACGCCAATACCACTGATACCAGCTTCAAAACCGTCTTTTATGGTATTGTTTTCAATACCACCACCGAATCCATCATCGTTAAAAACATACCCAGAAATGCTGGTTGGCTCTACTGTAATTAAATAATCTTCAACCTCACCGTCACTGACACTACCAGTATCTATCATCGTATTTTGGCAGCCTGCAGTTTGAGAACATACCCTTACACGCATATACGTGTTTCCACTAAGGGCATTATTGGGGACGTTGACAGAAAAAGTATTGGTACCTATTAGGCTAGAGGCGTTACCTGTATCACCCGCTGAAAAAATCACTTCTGAGCTGTTATCAAACACGCCATTTTGATTCCAATCTACCCAACCTTTAACATAAACGCCTGATAAATTCGTTTGGGGATCACGAGATACTTTCACATCAACAGACATCGTTTGCCCTGCCTTGAATATCGCAGGGAAGGTCACGCCATCTTCATCATCAGCGCCATCTTCATCATCGGCGTTGGCTGTCGCACTTTGTAATGTACCTAAATCGTTATCCCAAATATCCCCTAAGATTAAATCAACCTGCCCATCATTATCATAGTCATACTTTCTATGAGCAGGACCACCATTTGCCGCGGTCGTCTGATAATTCCCCGTACCTGTTCCACTATTTGGATCAGGCGCATCACCAAGGTCATTTTCAAACGCGTGAACAACGGCTTCACCCAGTGTTGAGAAGAGCATTCTAACATTGTGCTCCTCACACATATTAACGGCGCCAAAGTTCCACTGAACAGCAATACCATTATCGGTATTTACATTCGTATTCAACTCATTGTTTAATGTATAAGGACTACTCTTCAACAAGTTTTTAGGACTGCCATAATGTCCTGAGAAGTAATTGACCCAAGACGTATCTAATTTCAGATACCCCATAAATTGGTCACTATTAGAATAATTTTTTGTTACACCAACAACATTATATTGACCGGAACCATCAGGTTGATAGTTGGCTGCATTATAAGGGACAGCAAACGCACCCCCATTATCTCCACCGCTTAAATACGTATCAAAGCCAACAGAGACTAAAATATTATTTGTATTAGAACCGTTAGCTGACTCAAGCAAAAATTTCGTATCATAGAAAAGCTCACCAGCAACATAACTAATACGTGTTGTTACACGAATATCATTACCATCGTAATTATTATTACTATTTCTATCCCAGTACCGAGTAGACCATACAGTGAAAGGATCTAGTGCTGCCCCTGAACCTGTCACGTCGGTTATAGTAAAGCCTCTCATTTTACTCGCCCCACAGCTAACTCCTGATGATGAGACCCCATCAGATAACCACAAGAAAGGAGCTGTAGAGCCACAACTTATATTGTTGTAAGCATAGCTTTGCCTCTGTCCGTCTTTTTGTAATGCAACTCCCCCTGTCACCAGATGTTTTAAGACTAATGGCGAGCTTGAGATAACAGTATTGGTAATTGGACTGCCATGAGAAGTACTTGGTATTGCATCATTGAGCGGTGAGAGATCACAAGAATAGATGGAAAGTACTTGAATTTTTTGGTCTTCAACCTCACCATCATCAGCACTACCGGTTGGGGAGTTACATGAAGTGTCACTAGAACAGGTTCTAACACGGATGAATGTATTTCCAACCATTGCTCCTGTTGGTATTGTAAAAGCGTATGCTTGACTACCTGCTACAACAGAGGGTCTATCGACTATTTTTTCACTATTTTCCCAAACACCATTTTGATTCCAATCAGCCCAAGCATAAACTTGTAAACCGTTTAACCCTGAATCGAAGTCTTTCGTCGTTGTAATCGTAATATATTCAGTTTGCCCTGCTCGTACTGAGCTATTTAAAGCAATACCGTCTTCATCATCAGAGCCATTATTATCGTCTGCTGTTGCATCGGCATTTTGTAACGTCCCATCATCAGTATCCCAACTGGTACCCAACATTAAATCTACCGTACCATCATTATCAATATCTTTTTTAAGATGAGAAGCGCCTGAATTTGCAGATAAAGTTTGGTAATCGTTAGTACCTGTGCCTGATGTCGTATCGGGTGCATCACCATAATCAGCACTCTCTACAATAGTAATTTTGTAATCTTCAACCTCACCAGAAAGGTAGGGAGCATTTGGAGACATTAATGGCTGAGTACACTGACTAGCAGCATCTTCAATACAAATTCTTACTCGGAGATAAACATCACCTGTTAGCGCAGATTCAGGAATTGCAAGTGAGTGGAGCCCTGTGTTGTTAGAAGGATAAACATCAAATCTCGGGTAACTTAATAAAACCATCTCATCGGAAAAATCGTTATCTTTATCGTAATCGATCCAAACAGCGGCGATACCATAGTCTGTATTCACACCAGGGGCATCACTGTCGTAAGACCAATTAACGATGAACTCTATATTGCCTCCTTTTTCAAAGGTTGTACCGGATGGGAAAGTAACACCATCATCTGTATCATTACCAGAACAGGTCCCATTAAGAGTATAACCAACTTGATTATCATCGGAGGTCGCCGAACTATTTAAGGTTACGCCATCGCTTATCCAATCATCACCATCCCAACACGACCCTAATCGTAAATCAGTAACACCATCGTTATCTTGATCATACAATTTGTGAGAGGGACCACCATTATTTGGATCTGTCACATAAGGAGATGGCGCATCAGATAAGTCCCAAAGCTCATACCCTGACAATGTATCAAAAACAGTGATGAACATATGATAAGGATCATCTATGTCGTCTTTTCCATCACCGTGATAATTGTTTCCGGTATCTTCGGCTCGTGGGTAATCGTCACCCTCATCATAAGCGGTATAGTTTGGCCAGTATTTGATGGTATTTCGATTAATATTAGCCTCAGAGTAATCTTGACTATCAATCATCGAATGATCATCGAAAAACTCAATCGGATTCCCAGCGTTAGCACAGTTGTTTTCCCATTTAGTGAAATCATGCCACCATTCATTATGGGAACCTTCACCATTAAAGCTCCACCCCACATGACGACCAGCAACAAGTGCGCGAACAGAACCGTTTACATTTATCTCATGAGAAATACGATTATTTGAACATTTCACCGTTCCCCTTGGTATAGGCCCTTCTATGTCGTGACCGCCTCCCATTGTGCTATCCCAAGACCAATTAAGATTTGCCATCGTACAATAATCAGTATCCATTGCTTGGTATTCAAAAATATAGAACGACCACGGTATCGTTTCACCCGCGGGAATATCACGCCCTTCGTTAAAAAAACAAAACTTCCAGCGCATATCACCGTGATTTGAATGCCCAGCTTCAACTGGAGACGAAAAAATCAAAGCAAAAAGAGAAAAAAGCAATAGTATTGTTGGTAATAATTTTACCGACATCGATTTCTCCTCTAAATATGAGACCAATAAATAGCTTATATTTAGTACGCAAAAAAAATGCCAGCAATTAACTATTTGAAATTGAATGAAAATAAAAAAAGATTATTCTCAATTTTAGTAATATTCTTATTTCGCAAATTTGTTGTAGAATTTTTTGATGTGAACAAAATTTTAATAGAGCATTAAAACCTGAGGAAAGTATGAATAGAATGGATTGCTATTGTAAAACTTAAGGCTATTAACAATAAATATAAAAAGGAGACTAGATTAGATTTATACGCCTTCAAAAAAATCACCTGAAGGCATATTAATAAGAACATTCACAATGTATATATCATGCTTCGTGGGCACGAATTTCACGCAAATAGCGATAAATAGTATGGATAGAGATATCTAATCCTTTCGCTGCAATTTGGGCACTATCTTTTAGATCAAAAATGCCTAATTCATGCAAACGAGTCACTATCTCGCGGCTTTTTTTCGATGGTGGAATATTGCTATCATTCACCACTTGCTCTCGCACATTCTCAATTGAACTGTGCATCATTTCATCATTATTTCTTGCGAATGTTTCAGATGTTACTCCAAACTCAAAATGCGAATGGATATTCGGTAACAAACTTTGCATCATCGACTGAAACGGTGCGTCTAAATTAGAATTTACGCATAACATACCAATTGCTTTATTTTGTTTATTTCGAATAATGGTTGTTAACGAGCGTAATGTTTTACCATCAGGACTTTTGGTAATGTAAGCATCAGAAACATCTTTACCTTCATTCAGCTTCACTAACGCAATATTCGTGATTGGTGCACCAACTTCACGCCCTGTAATATGACCATTCGCAATTTTAATGATTGATGGATTATTTGCATCCAAACAATGTAGTAGCACTTCTGTATGCTCTCCCCACATTGCCGCAATACCATCAACGATATTCTCCATCGCACGGAGGATATCGTAATCGCTTTCGGTTAATTCATTCACGCTTGATCCCCTATTTGAACATAACGTTCCCAATGACTTCATTGCTATTATTGTATCAATAATAATACATTCAGAGTATCTACGTTTTTCTTTTTAAATGAAAATAAAGAAGCATTCAGAAAAACAGTACGGCTTTCCACAAATAGAAAAAGCCATTGCGTAATCATGTTGCGATAAACATGATTACTCACAATGGCGCTTATAATTCTTGTTACTTATGCCGACATAATATCAATGATTGTTGCATCAGTATTTACCATACCAAATCGAACCATCTTACCGACATTACGAATAGTTGTTTCAACATCTTCAGCAACAATGCCTTGAGATTGTGCTTCATGATTTTCAATCGCCATTAAAAAGCTCATTACCGCAGAGTTTGTTGAGCTTTTAACTTTCATAGCACACGTGGATTTCGCGCCATCACAATACATACCTGTAGTATCACTTAAGGTATTTTGAATCGCTGAACACATTTGCTCAAAATCACCACCGGCTAAATAAACCATACCCATAGCAGCCGCAGAGCTTGTTACTGCATTACCACAGAACGGTGATAGTGGCGGATAGAATGATTTCATATAAATAGCGCCAAGGTGGCTCATGATTAGCGCTCGCGCTAGTTGCTCTTCAGAAGAACCATAATGTTTAGCAATTCCAACTATCGGCATCGTTGCAGCAATACCTTGGTTACCACTACCATAATTACTCATTGCTGGTAATGTTGCACCACCCATACGAGCATCAGATGCCGCAGCTGTGCGCATTACGACATTGTTAATTAAACCATCGCCAAATAGCCCTTTCGCAATACTTTTTTGAATCGTTCTGCCTACCTGTAATCCATAGGCATGTTTTAAGCCTTCATCTGATAACGCACTATTCAAATCACGCGCTTCTAGAATAAATTTAATCTCTTCAAAATCAACGCTGGTAGCAAACTCATAAATACCTTTGATTGAGATATCGACACCTTCACACACAGACGCCGTTGATTTTGGTTTATCACTCGTATTTACATCAGAAGACGCATCAAACACAACTTTATCGTTAAGCATTTTTTTCACAACTTGTGTATGACCACCGCTAATTTCAACTATCGCGACATCATCACCCGCTTTTGCTTCAACACAACAGTAAATAAACTCTTTAACGTCTTTACGACCTGCTTTAATTTTACCGTTATCAATCAGCAGCTGTGCTTTCTCGACATCTTCTGCCTTAATATTTACCAGCACTTCTAAACCACCGTTAGGGTTACCGCCAATAGCACCAGCAGCAGAAGCAATAGGTAAGCCAATACGGCCAGTACCAGGAACAAAAACACCCATCGAATTTTTAAACAGGTTATCAGATACCTTTACATCGAGTTCTTCAGGCTCTCGTCCAAGCAATTCAGCGGCAACAGCTGATGCATATGCGGCTGAGATCGGCTCTGTACAACCAAACGCAGGTTTAACAACTGTATTAATGATATCTTTGTATTGCTGCCATTGTGTATTCATAAGTAACCCCTAACGGTTTTATATTTATTGTTTAATGCAGATCTAATTATTTACGGTGTGCAATCGCTTCAATTTCTACAAGTGCACCCATTGGTAAATCTTTCACTGCAAAACAGCTACGTGCAGGGCACTCTGTTTTAAAGAAATCAGCATAAACCGCATTAAAAGCAGCAAAGTCTTCAATATTTGCTAAGTAACATGTTGTTTTTAAAACGGTATCCATGTCACCACCGCCCGCTTCAAGAACTGAACGTAAGTTAACTAATGACTGGCGAGATTGTTCTGCAATACCACCATCTACAATGCCACCTTTCTCTTTACATACTGGAAGCTGACCAGATGTAAAGATCAAATCGCCAAATGCATTACCGTGTGAATATGGACCAATTGCGTCTGGTGCTGATTTAGATGTGATTACTTTTGTCATGATTTTTATCTCGCTATCGAAAATTCAAATTTAGTTTAACCTTTAAAAATCAAAACTTGCAATTTTTTTTGCACCTAATATCAAGATCAATACTTCCAAAAATGAAACAACCTACGCAAAACACTGTTTTAAAAGAGATAAACGAAAAATAGTATCAAAAAACCGCCACTATATGAAAATATATTAATAGCTTGATAGTAAAAATGATTGAATAAAATATTGCATTAAAATATATTTGCAGACAAATAAGGCAGCAAAAAAAGATAATCACTCAGCTTAATTGCAAATTTTTTTTCATTTAACGACACAGAACAAATAGGCGCCGCATGAAAAAACAACTTATACAAGCAGGTTTAAAGGCAATCTTCCCGCTCTGCGTAGGGGCATTCCCATTTTCATTTATTGTGGGGGCAATCAGTATTAACGCAGGTATGGACGTTCTACAAAGTACGTTATGGTCACTGACTGTTTTTGCAGGCTCAGCACAGATGGTTGCGCTTGGTCTGGTGCAATCCTCTACTGAATTAATAGTGATTGCGTTAACCACCTTTGTTATCAACTTACGCCACATTCTCTATAGCGCGTCACTGTCTGAATATGTAAAAGAATACTCCATGCCAACACGCGCACTAATGGCATACGGCTTAACCGATGAGGTATACGCAGCAACCGTGGGTGAGATGAAACATGAAAAACCAGGGCGTCATTGGTTTTATTTAGCGGCAATGTTTGGTTTTTGGGTGAACTGGGTTGTTGCTGATTTCTCTGGTGCCATGATTGGTTCGTATTTTCCTCACATCGCCGATTACGGTTTAGATTTTGCAATGGTTGCCGCCTTCATTGCCATCGTTATCCCACAAGTTAAAAATCGTGAATGTATTGTTGCCGCAGTGGTCGCAACAGTCACAGGGATCTTACTTTCAGGCCTTCCTTACTCACTCGGTTTAGTTATAGCAGCAGTCGTTGGTGTGTACGCAGGCTACAAAATGGATTTATCAACTGAGCATATGGAAGCCGAGCTGAAAGAAGAAGTTCGTCACGAAATGGAAAAAGAAGATAAAAAGCAAATAAATATTCAACCAATTAACGCAACTGCTGAATAATAAGGGCTACTATTATGGATTCTCATACACATATCGTTTTAAGTAATGAATTTGTAATTTACTTATCATTAGTCATGGCGGTAGCCACTTTTGTTATCCGTTTCGCGGTTATTGGTATGGCAGGACGCTTCAATATGTCTGAGCGTTTTAAAAAGACATTACGCTTTGTTCCTGTAACAGTATTGCCAGCAATCATTGCAGTAGAAATTCTAGGTAAAGGTTCAAACTTTGCCTTTAACCTTGAAAACCCGAAAGTACTCGCAGCGATTGTTTGTACTATCGTAAGCCTACGCTTTGGACTTATCTGGGTCGTAATTAGTGGCTTAATCTCATTAGTTATATTCCAAAATTACTTAGAGCCAATTACCCAGTTTTTAACGCATTTCATGGCGTAACCATTAAAACTGATACACAAAAAATCCCGAGTTTAACTCGGGATTTTTTTTAACTGACGTTCAACCAATAACAATTTTTTGATTCGGTTGCCTGTTTACATCAGTTCAACATGTAGCACAGTAGAAAAAATATGATATTAAAGACAATTCTTTATCATCCTTTCAAAACTAAATATCACCAGTGAACGTAAGCACCTTGAGATAACTGATTTATATAAAAGTAGCGAAGCATAAACTTATCTATTCTAAATGTATTTATATAAAGAAATCATTAATAGTAATGAACAGTTAATTTTTAATACCATAAAACAAAACAGCCCAAGATATAATAGTTATATTATTTCTTAGGCTGAATGTTATTCTCATAATCTATAGAAAGTATGAGTTATAATTTATCGTTTTTAGATGAAACGAATTTTTACTGCTTTTAGCTTATTGCTTGAATCGTCTAGAGAAAACTCAACCATACTACCAGATGAAGGCTGTGAATGACTGCATACTTGAGATGCGTCAAAACGAATATCGCCACCAAGATCGCTTGTAATTAAGCCAATCTTTTCTACTGGGTTGAAGCTACGAATAATACCTGTTTGTGAAGTCATAGTTATATTTCCTTTCAGCCCAAACAGCGCTTTAAATTAGCGGTTTTGTTTGTGGCTATCAATTTGAGTTCGAATAGTTAAAACCACCAATTAATAATAATTGCGGTAATTATCGTTTTACTCATTGACCTACTACTTCTGAGCTAAAAGATCACCCTTCTTTTAGCCGATCATTGCGCCTATCGTTTGCAACAATAACGAATAACAATGTTAGAAATGACGTTTTGATAAAAAAAACACATGAGGTCCGAGTAACAGACGAGACAGACATTAAACGCTAAATTTTATTCTGTAAATATTTTTATGTCTTTTTTTTGTAAAAAACTGTGGGTAACCACTGAATAAAAACCTTACTCATTGTTTTTTAAATAAAAAAATATCGTTTTTTATTTATTATAAAAACCATAAAACGGTCAAAAAACAAACGATAACAGAGGAAAAAACCTATAATAAAACAATCTTCAATTATAAATAACACACTCTCATCTAAAATAAGTCGATAATAATATAAATAATCGTCTATTTTTTAATCTGCATAAATGAAAGGAATAATTACGATATAAAATGACTAGGTTTCTTATATAAGCAAGGGTAAAGTATGCTTAAAGAGACCGAAGGTTATAAGGAACTTCGATGAAAGGTATTCTATCTATTCAATCACATGTAGTGTATGGTCACGCAGGAAATAGCTCTGCTGTTTTTCCTATGCAACGTATGGGATTTGAAGTATGGCCGCTTAATACTGTGCAATTTTCTAATCACACCCAATATAAAGAAGGTTGGACGGGCAAAGCTTTCTCTGGTGATGATATTAGTGAGCTTGTTGCAGGTATTGAAAGCATTGATCAATTAAAGAACTGCGAAGCTGTATTGACAGGCTATCAAGGTAGTGCAGCGCAATGTCTTGCTATTATCGATACTGTGAAAAAAGTTAAACAGCAAAATCCTAATGCGATTTATATCTGTGATCCTGTAATGGGTGACCCAGAAAAAGGCTGTATTGTTGCCGATGGTATTGCTGAATACCTAATTAATGATGTAATGCCTATTGCTGATGCTATCGTACCGAATCAATTTGAACTAAGCCAATTTGTCGGTATGGAAATCCATAACCTTGCTGATGCTGTTACTGCATGTCAAAAAGCCTTAACAATGGGCCCAAAAATGGTACTGGTTAAGCACTTACACAGTATATCTGATGATAAGTTTACGATGATGTTAGCAACGCAAAAGGGTTGTTTCCTTGCACAGCGTCCGCACCTTAAGTTTGATAAACAACCAGTAGGTGTTGGTGATTTGATCTCATCATTATTTACTGCAGGGCTATTGAAAGACTGGACACCAGAACAGGCTTTTGAACATGCGCACAATGCCTGCTACGCAGTGTTAAAAGAAACACATAAACGTGGCGAATGGGAATTACAAACCATTGCAGCACAAGATGAAATTGTATCACCAAGTGAAATTTTTCCGATTAGCGAAATTAACTAAGTGAACACTAACAATCTTAATTAAAAAAGCAGCTTAATTGCTGCTTTTTTATTGTCGAAAATAGTACTTATTGCACCTCACCATAAGCATTGAATGTTACCCGCCTAACAATGCTCAAGGTAGTCGCTACCGAAATTACGCCAGAAATAAAAATCGCGACCATAATCACTAACTGGTATTTCACTGCCACCAACGGTGCCGCTCCACCTAAAATTTGTCCTGTCATCATTCCAGGTAAACTGACAATCCCTAATGTCATCATCGCGGCTAATTGGGGAGTTAATGCTGCTTTTACTGCTGTCTGTATAAACGGCAAGGCAGGATCAGGAGCGCCTAATGACAAATAATACTGATATTCATGATGGTTATCTTTTAATAGGCTCCCCCAGCGAGATAAGGCTAATACATTTGCCATTAAGCTATTACCAAGCAGCATTCCCGCAATTGGGATCATATACTGTGCTTGCCACCAAGGGTCGACTTGAATCACCCCTATCAGCATGACAGGCAAAGCAACCAATAATGCAGCACACTGCCCTGTTATTACCGCAGGCAACACACGCTTTACATTCACCTCTGCCCGTTTACAAATCGTATAGCTTGCCACTAATGCCATGATTGTTAGCCACAGCATATTTATTGCCACACTCTGCAAACCAAACAAGGTATGAAGATAAATACCCACAACAGATAACTGAAGTGTCATGCGTAATACGCCATTAATTAAAGTGCGATTTAACCCTAATTGCCAACGCTGAAACAAGAACATGGGGATAAGTAATAACAGGTAGAAGCCCGCCATCGCTAACCAATGAATATCCAAAGTACTATTGATTGATTCAGACATTACACTCATCCTTACTTAACGACATAGCATGCACATGTGTTGCACTTGCTAACCAAACAGGATCATGTGATACAGAAACACAAATAATTGTTAGCTCAGAAAGCAATTGAATAATTCGATCTCGCCCTGAAGGATCAAGGGCGGATGTGGGCTCATCCATCAACCACACATTGCGCTGCATTAATATGCTTCTAGCGATGGCTACACGCTGCTTTTCGCCCCCAGAAAGGGTATCAATAGGCTTGTCTAATAACACCGTAATACCCGCTTGTGATAAAGCAGATAAACACAACTCATCGCTAGGTACAGGAAAATGAGTAATGGCTTTTAAACGCCAAGGAAGATGTAAGACATCACGTACACATTCTCCGCCCATAACGGCTTGTTGTGGCAAGTAACAAATGTTTTGACGCCAAAAGTTGAATGCTTTTACATCAATCAATTGTTTATTGAAGGTAACAGTACCTAACTGAGGAGCTTTAAGCCCAGCAATCACTTGTAGCAAGCTGCTCTTACCACAACCAGAAACGCCAGATATTGCAAGGTGTTGCCCTTGTTTTATACAAGCAGAAAGCGAGCAATCACTATGCGATTCAAAGCCTGAACGCAATTGATTAAAGGCTAATATATCAATGTGATTTTGAGATGATTCTGATTGCATCCATTGCACCCAAAATACTAAAAACGAACGTTAAGTGTATTGAAGCAAGATAGCGGACTCAAACAGTTTCGTTCAAAATAAAATAACGAAAGACGAAATAGTGGTAAGTAGAGAGATATAGTAGAGATTCTTAGATACGTAATGTTGAATAACAGATACAAAAATGCCGACATAATGTCGGCATTTTTTAAACTTTTAACGTAAAAAAGAATTAAGCTTTTTCAACGTTAGCAGCTTGAGGGCCTTTTTGACCTTGTTCGATATCAAAAGCAACCTTTTGACCTTCAGCAAGAGTCTTGAAACCTTCGCCTGTGATAGCACGGAAGTGAACGAATACGTCAGCGCCGCCGTTGTCTTGAGTGATGAAACCGAAACCTTTTTCTTCGTTAAACCACTTAACGATACCAGTTGATTTAGACATGAGAGTCTCCAATATTTTTTAAATAATTCGCAAAAATGCGTTTGTAGCCAGAAAAGAATTATTTACGTTATAGCTTATGAGTGGAAAGCTTCATGACACTGGTATAGCGTTACAGCGAAGATTTTCTAAAACATAATGTTACATATAAATAGGTCTGACTTACAGGCCGAGGACTATAGTAATGATATTTAGGGAATTGTATAGCTTTATTTTTTAAATAATTTATTTTTTAATCTTATGGGTAATAAAAGCAATAGATATCATAAGGTTAAACACGAATAAACCAGTTAATATTCTATTAATATTTCGTGAAAACCGCATTTTCATTGTCTTTTTTAGACGATTCCAAAAAATAAAAAGCACCCTACCGCTTTTATTAATCACATGTAGGGCGCCTACTTTATTTACCTAAAACCGCAAAGGTTTATTTTTGTACGCGATCTAGCGTAACAACTTCATAACTTAGCGGTACAAGGTTAGGACGACTTTGCTGGATATAATCAATCACAGCTTGAGCATCTGTATTACAGCGCATATTGGCGGCTTTACAGTTTGGCGCAGCTCCTTGGTAATTCACTTGGTACTTGTCGCCTACTTTTTCAATGTTCTTAACCTTAAAGCCTGTTAACTTGCCATCAACATAGGCTAAATCGACACGTCCAGAGTGATCCTTTTGCGCTTGATAAACAGGTGTCCAACCATCATTACCCGTTGCGTTATAATTATTTACTGCAACATTGTAGGTTTTATTATCTTGAATTGGCGTCCAAATTGGGTTCTTTTCTGTGCCAGTCATCACCTCAACATTATTAAGCTTGCCTGCTTTATTTGCAGCTGTTTCGGTAAAGCTATAACGAATATGACCGCCATAAGGGAATTTACCCGCATGAGCGCCTTCAGGCAGCGTTGCAGAAACCGTTTGTTGTAATAACTGTTTAATCACAGCACCTTTAAGTGGTACTACAGACATAAAGTTTGAGAACGGTAAAAGCTCTAATGACACATTACCTTCACGGTATTCACCCGCCTCAATATTGGTACGAATGCCACCTGCTCCGATCAAAGCAAAGTCCACTTTCATACCCGTTACTTTTTGAACTTGAGGCTCATTCGCCCAGTAATATTGGCCTTCAGCTATAATAGGCGCGACATCTGAGCCATGCTTATCTGTGCCACGATCGCCAGGACGTCGTTCATGTTTAATTTCTACCGGCACTTGAGCAATAGTTTTACCGTACGCTTTATCTACTGCTGGTTTGTATTTAGTATCAATACGTTGGCGTAATAAAACATCTTCATCTGTGATCGTGATTTTTTCATGATTGTCGATGAATTTTTCAACGATTGCCGTTTGTACAGGGGTAAACATATCGCTTTGTTTACGATCGGCATGATGGTAGAACTCATCGTTACTCAATAAGGTATTGTGACCTGCACACTTCACCACGTCACCGTTCGCATCAAAGCTTACATTTACTCGGCCAATCGCTTGAGCATACTCACCCGCCTGAACAACACATGTTTCCGTTGTACCATTTGGGTTCTTCACCATTTGGGCATATATACCATTATTGTTTAAACCCAAGTCAGCAAAGTCACCTAATAACGTATGTGAGTGACCGCCAACAATAAGATCAATACCGTTAACTTTTGACGCAACATCAAGATCTACTGCATTACCGATATGCGTGAGCGCAATAATATTATCAATCCCCTTGCTCTTTAGCATATCGACGGTGGCTTGTGCCGTTTTCACCATATCGTAAAATTTCACATCACCCGTATTAGGTGCAATATTTGCCATGTTATCTAAGGCAATACCAAATACCGCAACAAGATTTTTATCTTTAGGTAAGTGGTTAATATCTTTAACGACTGTCTTGTTATTGCCATCAAAAGCAAAAATTTGGTAAGGACGTAAGTTAGTTTGATCTTTCAAATCAGCATCTTGGCTAGCATCTACGTTAGCTGCAAGCACAGGGAAATTAACACTACCGATAAAAGCATTTAATTTTTTATTATTTAAATCAAATTCATGGTTACCTAATGCCATCGCATCTAAGCCCATTTTGCTTAGCATATCGGCGTTCATTGCGCCGTGGTTTAGCTTAAAGTAAGCACTACCTTGCCAAGCATCACCACCGTGTAAGAACAGTAAGCTTTGATTTTCTTTTTTAGCTTCAGCTTTATATTCTTTCGCCATCGTTTGCAGGCGAGGATAGCCACCAAACTCGTTATAAACTTTGGTATCGTCAGCTTTAAAACTCGATTTTACGGGGTCAAAATTAGAGTGGGTATCATTAATATGTGCGACCGTTAGCGTAAAAGGTTGGTGTTGAACGATAGGCGTTGTAGCACACCCTGAAATAGCTAAAGTGATAGAAAGTGCGATAAGAGGTTTGCTAAACATACGAGATCCTTACTCTATTGTAATCGTTTGCGCGAGCAGCATACTCCACATTTAAAACCTTTTCAGCAATAGAACTCAAAATAATATTCTTTCAAACCAACTTTTTATTTTGAATATATAAAAAATGGCTTCTATGCTTACCTTCCAGTTGAAAGTACATAAGAAGCCATCTAAATAACAAAGTTATTGCAATTGTTGACCTTTGTATTCACCCGTCAACGTTTTAAGGTAAGCGATGATTTATCAATATCACCTTGACTTATAATCATCGACATCGCCTCCTAAATTACCTGTAGCTCACTATTTAATGATTTCTAGATCACTTCTAGGCACACAGCAACATGCTAGTACTTTTCCTTCAGCACGCTCTTGCGATGAAAGTGCTGGAACCTCTGGTTGTTCTACCTCTCCAGATTTCACTGTGACCTTACAAACCCCACAAAAACCAGCACGACAGCTATAATCCATCTTAATACCAGCCGTTTCTGCTTGCTCTAATAACGTCGCTTGGTTATTCCCTTGGAAAAGCTGTCCATCAATTGATAATTCGACCGTCTTTTTTTCTTCGAGTGCATGACGTACAGGCCCAAACGCTTCTTGGTGATAACGAGAAGCTGCCATGCCCATATTGAGCAATAACTTTTTCGCCGACGACATAAAGGCATCAGGACCACAAACAAATACCTGACGTTTATCTAAATCACTCATCATGGCTAAATGACCAATGCTTAGTCGTCCAGATTCACCTTGCCAGTCGCGTTTGGGTTGCGTTAATACGATACGTAAATCAAGAGAAGGATGCTTCTCTTCTATTGCGCGTAATTCCTCTAAATAAGGAATATCAGCTTCAGTACGGCATTGATGATAAAACACCACATCACGCACTAAATCATGATCGGATAAATATCGTAGCATCGACATCATTGGCGTTACACCACTCCCCCCCGAGAGCAATAATAATTTATCCGTATGTACCCCTAGGTGAAAATCACCACTCGGCGATTCAGACACCAATGTATCACCGACTTGAAAATGCTCATGTAACCAATTAGAAATGCGACCGTCATTAACTCGTTTTACTGATATTGCATAGCGCCCAGGACGTGATGGGCTAGAAGATAATGTATAGCGACGAGAAATATATTCACCATTCACTTCTAACTGAATAGGTAAATGTTGCCCCGGTAAATAAGTCGGTAACGCTTGGTTTTCTTGATGAGATTCTAGCCAAAATGTAGTGAAATCTTGCGCAATATCTTCACGCTCGACACACGTAAGCTGTAATTTTTGTTCACTATTATCTGGATATATTTCTTTCGGTTTCGTTTCTAATATTTCAATGGTGTCACCAACAGAAATAATACCTTCATTAAGTGCCACAAGATTTTGTCCGAAATAGACATTACCCGTTTCATCTGAGCGGAATTTTGCCATCGTAACCAACGGCTCTTTACTTTCGCTAAACGTTGCTGATTTAGGATCGACCGTAGTTAAAATGCATCGAGCACAAGGTTTGACCGCTTCAAACTCTACTTCACCGATCCGAATACGTTTCCAACCGTCTTCTGCGAACGCTTCCGTATTACTCACCACTAAATTGGTTCTAAACTGATCCATGGTGTGGTGTTCACTACTACGCGCATTAAGCGCTTGAAGCGAGGCTTCACTGATCACTAATAACGGATAACCATCAGCAAAACTCACATTTTGACTAATTTTAGGACGCACACGGTTTGATTGCTCACCCGTAAATAACAACTGAACAGGTTGCCCTAGTACGTCACTAAACCATGCATTGGCTTGCTCCGTCGTGGTATAGGCGATGAATGTATCTGCCCACACGGTTGAGGATGCTTCTGCCATAGCAAATTGAGCATACTTCAATACTAAACAGGCTTTACCTTCATAGCTCAGTACGATGCCATCGGCAATTAGCGCCGCCTTCACTTTTACCATTTTGGGAGATTTACGTGCCGTGATCATATCGCCTGATAGGGTCGCAACCATGAAACGACGATCGAAACTGATCCCCTGTTTTTCGACCCAAACTTTGGACTGGCTGATGCCTGCTATTGATTTTACGGGAAAGACATTTAATTGGGATAATTGTGGTGTATCTGAAAGTGTGCTCACTACTCTCTCCATGACAATATGTATTGGCAGCAATAGTGTAACACCGTATTAACAGAGCTAAAAAAGAAATCTATCGAACATTTTTGCCTATTTACGCATTAAAAATGAATATTTACTTTACAAGTTTTAATCTACTTTCTATCTGCTTATTTTATTCCTTTATGCTAAATTTCCTATATCTATCATATCATTCTTATACCACTGATTAAGGTTCACTATGCCGCTACTTCATTCTTTTTGGCGCTACATCAAACATTACTTTCCCAATACGGGGCTGCGCCATATTCATACTTCATTAGCCGCTTTAGTGATCTTACAGATCTTAAATAGTAATTTAGTGCACATGACCCATGCCGGTGAAATCGAAAGTGGCGTTTTCTCTACCCTCTTCTTATGGGTACATATTATTCTTGGCATATTGACCGTTGTCGTCACACTCGCAATGATTAGCTACATGTTAGTTAAACAATCATTTCGTCAATTTTTCCCTTACCTTTTTGGTGACAATGCCGTTTTATTCGATGACTTAAGACAACTACGCCACGGTAAATTACCCGAGCCAAGAGAAAAAGGCTTAGGGAATATTATTCAAGGATTAGGTATTGGCGCGTTGATCTTAATTGAAGCCGCTGCACTGATATGGCTGGCGCTGTGGTTAAGTCACTCACCTTATGCTAACGATGTGAGAGAGATCCATAAATCTCTGACAGGTTTAATTGAAGCATACTTAATTGGTCATGGCGGTATGGCACTGCTTCACTTCTTTATTGAACGTAAAAAATTCGCTTAATTTTAAACCCACTTTATAAATAAAAAGCATAGCCCAGTAATATTTGCATCCCATGATAGGGCAAATATTACTAGGCTATGATATTTAGCAGCACCGATACAAAATATCATGTTAGTCAATAACTCAAACCACTGCGCTATTTCATATCAGGTAGTTTTTAAAATATATCAACAATATAATTACGTCAGCGATGTCACTAACGCCTTTCCAACGCCGTGAGCACTGGTCGGGTTTTGGCCTGTAATCACTCGTTGATCAACGATAACCAGTGTTTGCCAAGGCTGTACTTTACTAAATCGCGCTGCCTTTCTTGAAAGCGCCTCTTCCAGTAAGAATGGAATATGCGTAATCGTACCGAAATCGATTTCTTCTTCACGTGTAAAGCCCGTTACCGATATAGATGCAAGTAGGCTGTCACCATTACTTAATGTAATAGGAAGCAGTGCCGCTGGGCCATGACATACCGCCGCTATAACGCCACCGTTTTCGTAATGTTTTGCAGCTAATTGCGCAAAATCAGTATTGGTGGAAAGATCAGATAAAAGACCAAAGCCACCTGGATAAAATACCGCATCGTACTCATCAATATTCACTTGCGAGACGGGGATCGTATTATTGATTCGGTTCTGAAAATTATCATCCGCCAACACAATGCGGTTTACCTCATCACCTTCGATATCCGTACCATAAAGTGGCGCTTTACCCCCTTTAATCGATGCGATGTCATAGTCAAAACCAGCGGCAGTCAGCTCATGAATAACGTGCGTTATCTCTGGTGAGTAAGTGCCATTCGCTTGGTCAGTATCGCCCAGAGTTGCATGATTCGTTACAGGGATCAGGATCCTTTTCATTGTCTTTTCCTTCAATGATTGAGTTCAAAAACATGTTAATTCAAATCAATATGGCTGATAATATAGAAAATTGGCAAATCATTGTTGTTAAATAGCAAAGATAAAGGTCTATGAATAGTTTCGATGGGATCATTGAATTCGTTGCAGTCGCTGAAAGCCATGGCTTTTCCTCTGCGGCTAAACAGCTCGGTTGCAGCACCAGCCACGTTAGCCGACAAGTCTCAAGGTTAGAAGAGAGATTAGGTGTCGCCTTATTAGCTCGCTCAACCCGACAGGTCAATTTAACCGATGCTGGACAATTGTATTATCAACAATGCAGAGGACTGGTAAATGGGTTACAACAAGCCAGCGAAAGCGTAAACACACAGCAAATAACGCTGAGTGGAACCTTACGCGTCAGCGCTGCTGGTGCATTTGCCGAAGATCATGTCGCTCCTGCGCTAATGGCATTCGCGAAGTCTTACCCAGATCTTACTATCGAGATGGATTTTAACTCTCGTATGGTGAATTTTATCGAAGATGGTATCGACTTTGCGATCCGTTACGGGGCACTAAAAGATTCAGGTTTAGTCGCGAGAAAACTCGTTGATCGCCCTATGGCTGCGGTTGCCAGCCAAGACTATTTAACCCGTAATGGAGAGCCAACTCACCCTAGCCAATTGAAACAACATAGCTGCATTATTGCCAATAATGACCACTGGCTTTTTGAAAAAGATGGCAACACAATTAATACCCGTGTTCACGGTCGATGGAAAAGCAATAACTCTAATGCTGTTATCTCGGCATGCGAAGAAGGACTAGGTATCGCATATATGCCTAAAAGTAGCCTAGCGAAAGGGTTAGATTCAGGTTCGCTTATTCCCATACTGCAAGATTTTTGGGGTAAAGGTAATAGCAGTTGGATCGTATATCAAAACCAACGTTTTCTTCCTGCGCGTGCTCGCTTAGCAATAGACTATTTAATTCATTATTTCTCTGATTGGGATTCACTGCATAAATAAACCCTTAGCCATTGCTTTCATCTTTTGGGTAGATTGGCTCTATTTTCTTGGGAATTACTTACTCAATAACATTATAAATCAGTAAGTAAACATAACGTTTTTATTTCAAATAACTCTATAGCACGTTGAGAGACAACATGACTGAATTCGAAAAAATGCTTGCCGGTGAAGACTTTGACGGCGGCGCAGACTGTATTAACCAGATTCGTCAAAATGCTTCGAACTTATTACAGACCATTAACCAAAGTACAGATGACTCTCAGCGTCATGAACTATTTCAACAGCTAATGGGAAAG
This sequence comes from Photobacterium sp. GB-50, assembly GCF_003026755.1. NCBI lineage: Bacteria > Pseudomonadati > Pseudomonadota > Gammaproteobacteria > Vibrionales > Vibrionaceae > Photobacterium > Photobacterium sp. GB-50. Next base: position 173,727 of record NZ_PYNX01000003.1, on the reverse strand, counting down.
ATTTCTGCATCGAGTCACATCCGCTCCCCCTTTTATTGTGAGTTCGGTAAAACGATCTCGATTGGGGAAAAGACCTTCATCAATATGAACGTAACAATGTTGGATGGCGCTAAAATTATTATTGGCAATAACGTAATGATTGGCCCGAACACCCAGCTTTACTGTGCTAGCCATGATCTAAACTATCTCAATCGCCGTAACTGGGAAACCATTTGTGATCCTATTACGATTGAGGACGATGTATGGATTGGTGGCAATGTTGTGATCAATAAAGGTGTGACCATTGGTGCGCGTTCTGTAATTGCAGCTAACTCAGTGGTTAATACCGATGTACCACCTGACTCTCTATATGGTGGAACACCTGCAAAGTTAATCAGAATTATCCATGAGAACCAATAGGCGATCAGGATTTAGCAATAATCTTATGCATGATGCATAGCCACATAACATAACGAGTTTGTCTAATATGTGAGTTAGCCTAATAGCTAACTCACATATGGACAGAAACTGCTTAGGTAGTTTGCTCTATTTCGGCTAGTAGATATTAGAAAAAGTAAGGGTATCATCAAGCTTAAGCTGTGCGAACGCTCAACAAACCAAGTCAATTACACTCCACACTAAAAATGTGGAGTGTGAAAATCATCTTGTGACTTCGGTTAACTGCTCTTCTTTTTGTTCTGATCTTCGTTGATCATTCGAACACGAGGAGCCTCTGGCGGTTTTGGTGGCGGCGGCGGTGAGTTTTTCTTTTGTTCTATAGACATGTCACTCTCCTGCATTAGGTAATGGCCCATTTTCTACTAGTGGACGTGCATCTGGTTCCTGAGGTGCTTGTGGTGGTGGCGGAACATAATTATCTTTAACTTCAGGCACTTTATCTTTTCCTTTATAAATCTCGGTAAAAATAGTTAATTCTTGCTTTATCTCATTCAATGCAGTTGCTACTGATTGATCAATAATTGACGTTTCTTTTCTTGGTGAAGATATATCTAAATCAAATGATATAAATGTAATACTTGCAATAAACATTGGTATAGAGGCAAATAATAACCATTTAAATGCTTTGTGAATTTGTCTAGATCTACGATCATTAACCATGGTGTTATGGGCAGAACAATCTCGAAAATTAGTATAGAGATGTTCAGAGACTCTATCGTCGATATTTACTTCAGGCTGCTTATGATCAGGATAATCTAAATTGTATTGTGAAATCTGGTATTTATGACGGATTAAATCTTCTCTATATTTGTCAGTATCTTTGGGGGAAGGCATACCATTATATGTATTTCCCCAAAACGCTCGAACCAAATAATATAAACAACCAAATGAAATTATAAATGATACAAGCGTACAAATACCAAAAACACCAATAGCAATATAATTACCAGTAAGATCTAACATTCTTAACATATAACTAAGAATTGTATACCCAGTTGCAATAAGAGCAAAAGTAATTTGAACCCGACTTGTGATTTTTTCTCTAACTTCCATTTCATGAAAATAAAGCTTTTCATATAGATCAAATAATCTCTGTTTATCCATTTTACCTTATCTCAGGATTGTTAATCATTACTAAGCAGGTTTTAGATCTAGTTTCCACCATGTTGCTGCGCTCTTGCTGTTAATTGCTCAACTCGACTGTTTATAAACAAATATAAGTTAGTTGAAAACATACCTACCGCAATTGCAACAAGCGCCATTGTATAAAAACCGCTTGATGTAGTTCCTTCTATATTTGCTGTAATACCTTGTTTTTCAAAATGTGGGGCAAATATAGCTAGCAGAACACCACTTTTAATACCAATCCAAGAGAACATCGCCATCAAACCTGAAGAAACGACTAAAGTTCCACGATGATCAACAACAACATCAGACATTAGAATACGCGTCAAACCACCCAAAGAACCTAACATAAATGGTATTACTAATAACACTATCGCATTAATAGCTTGATTAATAATAACCGAAGTCTCTGTGTCCAATATAAATGCTTCTTTGTTAGCTGAAGCAGCAAAAATAAAAACTGACATTGCAAAGAAAAACGTAAGTATTATATACATGCGTTGTCTTCTTTCTTTCTTTTCTAGCTCATATTTTTCACGATCAAAGCTATAACTAACTTCATCTCTAGATTCTTTTTGTTTATTAGTCTCAGCATCTTTAGCTAACGTTTCTTCTATTTGGTTTGGAAGATCAGAAATCTTTTTACTCATATTTTTTATTCTATAATTATTATTTATAAATTAACTAACTAGTTATTAACATCATTGTTATTATTTTCAAAAAATATCATACTTTTAGGTTGTAAAACCTAGAAGTATGACTCAAATTACTTGTTTTTTATCTTCGTATTAATATGATTTATAATTAAATTAGCACGGTGCCTTTGGAAAATAAGCCATTGATTTCCAGTATAGATTGACGGCTTATTTGGTAGTAAATTTGAATCTAGTATATCTTGAAATTTATCTTTAGGTACCAGGTTAATAAAGTAATCTGATGGTGCTTTAGCACTAATCCGCTTATTTGAAGATGATGGTAAAAAACAGAAATTCAAAAGTGAATATCTTTCATTTTTTGATTTTACATTTAAATTGTCACGTAAATACGCATCAGGGAAAATATGATGAAATTCACTTCTATTATATTTAGATAAAACGTTCCCAATTTGGATTCTACGGCCAGTAACTAAATCTAATGGAGAAAACTGCGCCTGAAATAATAGTACTGTTCGTGTTAACGGACTACGTATCGAAAAAACAGAATTCATAAGAACTTCGGCAGTAATTTTCAATTTTTCATGCTTTGAAACCTTATCTCCACTTATTATCTTGTCCATTAAATGAAGATCTTGTTCCAACTTTTGAGTCGTATTACCACCATCATATCGTCTATTGAAAGAAGTAATCCAAAACCATGAATTTAGTGCATCTATTTGTTTAGAGTCTGGTTTTTTACAATTGTGAAAAAAATAGCTCATACCACATAGTAACTGCTTATAAGGTAAAAACTTACTAGATTTACATAATAAATCAGAATTTAAATGATCAATACATTTCTTAAGAGCACCACTAATAGAGTTCCAATTATCTTTAAAAATCTCAGGTTTTATAGATAAAATACTTTTTGAAGAAGTCGAATTATTTATAATCGCTGAAGATATTTGAAGAATAAGTGTACTATCTAACTTAAATGATGATTGAGTTTCAAGAATCTCAAGTAAATCATTTATTTCATCTCTAAGGTGAAATTTATCGTCCCAAGTCCATGCCGTCATCAAATCCATTGTATTAAGCTTAACACCAGTATTATTAATACGTTCAAAAATAACACCAACTTCGTCTATTGAACGATTACTTATTTGAATAATTGGCATATCATAATTTAAAAAACGGTTTGATAAATCAGTTATTTTATCAATATAGTTTTCATCATATAGATATTTTCTAAACTCACTCATTTGCTTCACTGGTGATAATAGATTTCTCAAATAGAAATATCTATTATGATCAATTTTATCTAATTCATTACCATGTACAAAAAGGTCATTTTCTAAGTCATAATAGACTTCAAAAACTCCTTGTTCAGGATTATATTCAGAACTGTTTAACGGCTCGGCATTCTCCCAAAATACTCCAAAAAGGGTAGAAATCCTTTGCTGGCCATCAAGGCAATATTGAACAGGGTATTTATCAGGTACATCTGGTAAATCAATACCTGCTATGTGTCTTGATGACTTTAGTTTATCTGCTTTTTCTGCTTCCCAGAGAAGGATACTGCCAACTGGGTAGTTTTTTACTATGCTTTCCAGCAATTCAATTACTTGTTGTTGCTTCCAAACATAACCGCGCTGAAATTCAGGAATTTTTATTGCGCCATTTTCTATTTTTTCTATTAGTTTTTGAACACGTATAGATGTCGCAGTGAGTTCTGCATTATTATTCAATGACATATATATAACCCTGGAAAATTAAAGGTCTAATATACAACAAGCTAATATTCTACTAAAAGCGTATATAAGTTATGTTTGTAACAAAGTAATAATTTTGGCTAAATAACAAACAGATTTCTAATCTCTACCTCGTTATCATGGAATGTAAGAATAGCTATCACTTAAATAGTGAGAGGATATGTTGGCTATTTCAAAGCGAATAGCACTAGTAGCAAGGATAATTTTACTAGGGCAAAAGCGCATTAATAGGGTGTATGAGTAAACGGTCTAACATGATGGGACAGAAACGTATTGTAATTGTTTCTAAGTGATATTTATTTTAAAGCAGATAATTTTCTACGATGTGGCAATACCTGTTGGAAAGCTACGAAGGAAGTAATTGAACAATATATTACTGTAACTATTCCAGAATTAGTAAGCTTTATGACCTCTAGAGCTAATGAAAATTTATATTTAAATCAATATTTCAACACTCACATGACTTTAGTATTGGTATTAGTTTGACTTACATCAATAAGCAATTAATTGCTATCTATTCGCACGCATAAAAAGTGGGTTATAGTGCTGTGGATAATTACACGATAATGATTAGTTGGAGGTATTAGTGTCAGCAAAAAGTTTAGAGGAAATTACAAAAGGTTATTTTTCGGATATCCGAGATGGGCTAGATAGCAAACGTTCTAAAAGAATTATAGGTAATGAAAATTTCTCAACAGATTTATTTGAATCGGTTGATTTATATAAGAGCGCTAGTGTTTCGCGTCGTTTAAAAGCGGAATCGAGCGGGGAGCTTACGGCTCCAGAAGAGTATACCTATCAGAACGCTTTACGACCATGGTTTAATAAGGTTGGATTAAACCAAAGTAAGGTAGGCCCGCATCCAGACTTCGCTCACTTAAAGGATTCGGGTGAAGTAGAGTTTCATCATATTGTGACAATGTTTGTAGACATAAAAAGAAGCTCTAGACTGTCTTTGTTAATGTCTTTACAAGATGCATATGTGGTAAAAAACCGAATTCTTCAAGCATGCGTTGATGTGATTCGTGCATTAGATGGTTACCCACATCGCCTTATGGGAGATGCCGTTATGGCTTTTTTTGGTGGGAAAGGCAATTGTCCTGAAGATGCCATAGCAAATGCTCTAAACGCATCTTCAGCGTTAAAGCTAATTCTTACTGAAACGGTTTTCCCTGAACTAAACAAACTTATAGGCAAAGACGTTAACCTAGGAGTTCGTGTGGGGTTAGATTATGGATCCCATAAAGAAGTTGTTTGGGCCAATTATGGTTATGGTGATGCATCGGAAGTTACAGCTCTAGGTATACCAGTAGATCTTGCTTCAAAAGCTCAATCTCAAGCGCGAACGAATACAGCTATGTTGGGGCAAGGCATTTTAGATCATGTCGACTTTCCTGATAGATATTCTGAAATTAAGACTGTAGGTAAAGATAAATCTGAGGAACTATATATATTGCCTAATATGAGCGACAAAAATGGTACTCCAATAAATCGTCGATGTCGTTTATTAAAAATGGAAATGTATCAAGATTTGTTACCAGTTCCATTAAATTGGAAAACTCTTGGATGTAGTCGATTAACCTATCGAGATAATATTAAATTCAAATGCTACTACAGGAAGGATGATTCAGAGAGATGGGAAGAATATAAATCAGTTTCTTATTTTTTAGAAAAAGGTATGAAATTAAAGTTTGAGTTGGAGATATTAAATCCAAATGAGCTTTCATCTCTATATCCTCTTAATGCGAAGTTTATAAAGAACAACCATGGTGAAGAAGCGTTTCAAAACGAAAAAAATGGCCTTACAGATACCAAAGTCCATCAGATAGATAAACCTACCGATATGTATCAAAGTTCAATTGTACTTGATTTTCCAGAAGGTACTGCATATCGGGGACTGCACACTATGGAGGTTTCATTATCACCAAAATCGAATTTAAATGTTGTTATATATAGCGATATAATTGGTGTTTTCATTAAGTAATTAAACGAGGGGGGATGTTCCCCTCATATATCATTTACAGATTGACAAGAACTTAGTAAATTCATGATGCTCAATAAAATAAACCATAGTAGCCAAGCCTATCAATGAAATTGATAGCGCTACCCACAACCAATATAAACTTTTTTTGAATTTTTTCATCTTGTTAAAGCATATTTCTGAACAAATCCAATGATTTTCAAGGAGATCTTCATTTATATTCTTTACAAAGATGTCATCGTTTATATTTATGCTTTCATAATAAAGCTTAAACTGCTCTAAACTAGGGGTATTTGAAGCTATTGATGCAAAAGATATGATTGATTCTTTTTCTGATGGCTTAAGGTTTGGTGAAAATATACTTTTTATAGTATAAAAGAACACAATCCAAGGTAATAATACCAATCCTAGAATTGCAATAGTCAAAGTTGCTGATATTACAGCATTGTCATCAGTTATAACGCTATAAAACAACGTTGAATAAATACCTAAAAATGTAACAGCAGCTGCTAGGCAAAAAGATGCTTTTTGATCAGCGGCCAGAGTGTAGCTATCTGTTCTTCGTAATGACTCAAAGAGTATCTGTGTTTTGTCTACCATATTAATATCTCTGAATAATTTAGATTAAAATCATTATATAAATAAGGTATGATTGTTTATGGATCATACCCTTTGGGAATATGCTCTTCAAAATTCCATTAATCGCATTTAGTTTCCATCTAACACCCTAGACGCATGACTAAAAAGTTAGGCGATGATACTCCAATACATAAATAAAATCATGATACTAGTAACACTTCATTAATCTAAAAGATGAAACGATATTTCTTATGACATTTCAGTAATGAAAGAATAATAAAAATTAATCCAAAATCACGTTAATACGATATGAATGAGTATTTGTTCTAACACTCAATGGGGCAAAAATAAGTTAGGACACTAAAAATTAAGCCTGTGATGACTCATATTATGCGTGTGAAAAGACTTTCGTTTAGTTAAATATAACAATGCAATTTGGTTACAAACCAACAGTGATAAATAAACGATGAAGGTTTTATACTGCAAAAATAAAAAAGCAGAGCACATAGGCTCTGCTTTTATATTATCTGTCGAGTACGCGGTTATTTTACTTTAACTGCCCAGCCACATTGCTGTGGGTAGATACGACGAATAATTGTCTTATTTCGCTTTTTCAATAGGATGTGGCAGGTTTCAATTAATAAACCAAATGCCATCGCAAAATACACATATCCTTTATTCAAATGAATCGCAAAACCTTCAGCCATTAACATACCACCTAACATTACTAAGAATAGTAGTGCTAATGTTTTCAAGCCCGGATAGCGCAATACATAATCGTTGATCTTCTCAGCACACAGTACCATCACAACTGCTGACGCTAAAATTGCAGCAACCATCAGTGGGACTTCACTTGTCATACCTACCGCTGTGATCACAGAGTCCATAGAGAACACCGCATCCACCGCTACGATTTGCAGCAAGACTAAAGCAATACCTGCTCGCACTTTGCTGGCTTCTTGGTGATGAGCACCAGAGAAACACATCCACAATTCTTTTAAGCTTTTCGCTAATAAGAATGCACCACCACCAATCATGATCAAATCACGACCAGAGAACGGAGAATCAGCAATAGAAAATAACGGTTGAGTTAATGACATTACCCAACTGATTGAGAACACAAGACCAATACGCGCAGCAACTGCTAGTGCAATACCTAGGTTACGGGCTAATTTTCGTTGATGTTCTGGTAATCGCTCACATAGCACTGAAATAAACACAATATTGTCGACACCTAATACCACTTCTAAGGCAAATAAGGTCGCAAATATCATCATTGCTTCAGGTTGAAGGAAAAGATCTAGCATTGAATAGACTCCTTAACAAAGGAGTTTAGGAAAAGAGAACAACTCGTGGGGTCGTCCATATGTATTTTATACCTCTTAAAATTAAAGTCGCGCTATTCAACCACAACCATTGCGAATAACAATTGAGATATTGTAACAACATGTAAGCGACGCCTACCGTATGACTCATCCAGAGTGGCGATTAATGGTAGTAGTAAAATACACGGTAAAAATAATCTTGAATTCTTCCTCTCAAAATGGAAACTCTATATTTTACTTTTTGTTAAATATAGAGCGATAATGAAACATAATTTCTGGTTATTAATTGCATTTGTAAGCATTTTTTCAACATCTACTCAGGCCAAGTTCTCGTCGACACGCTACATTCAGTGAGTAATGGCTTAGCGGCAAAACAGTATTTAACAGCCGAAACGTCAGCTCACAGAAAGAAAAGAAAACCGAGAGCGCCTCGAAAAGGGATGGAACAACATCAAAGATGATGACGATGAAGAAAACCACTGGAATAACTATCTCGCTCAACAAGCACGTGAACGCAAACAACGTGCAGAACAACATAAATTTGTCGATAATTTAACGTCTGATCTTAATAAAGCTATCCGTGATGCCGCCAATACCCATTAATCACGGAAATATGTGGTAAGGATAACCATGAAAAAAGCATTGCTCATTATTACAACCTGTTTACTTGCCGCTGGGTGTTCATCAAACCAAGTTGAATGTCTCTATAACTGCAAGCCCACTTATCCCAATCATAGCGGGAATATAAGCACTGGTAATGTGAATAATGAGCAAGCCATGCAGGCCTTATTGGCTTATCTTGGTGTGCAAGTGAAAAAGCAATGGGGCGATGACGAATACCTGCAAGCAGGAAAACACCGTTATGTGAAATACTTTGATGGTTATCGTACACGTGCGCACATTGATTTTGATAACGGGAAAATTTACGTTTCAACTGTTGCTCAATACGCCCCCGAAGCCACACTGAAAAAAGCGATTGAAGAAACCTTGCTGATGCCAGCCGATCCTTCTCAAGTGGATTTGTTCAGTGACAAATCGATTCCACTTAACGGTAAGCCTTTCTTACTGGGGCAAGTTAAAGATCATGATAACCAAGATATTCAATGGCCTTGGCGTGCTGGGCGTTTTGCTGATTATCTGATTGAAAATAAGCTGCACACCAAGCCACTCAAACGAGGCACAGCTTACTACGTTGAAATCGATATGGTGAGCGATCACCTTGAGCAACGTGAATACCAATATGCGGATTTAATTAAGCGAGCTTCTCGCCAATACGGTATTTCAGAAGATCTTATCTATGCGGTGGTAAAAACTGAAAGTAGTTTTAACCCGTTTGCTGTCAGCCACGCGGGGGCTTACGGTTTAATGCAAGTGATTCCTAAAACAGCCGGGGCGGATGTATTTAAACTGGTGAAGAACAAACCGGGGATACCAACCAAAGACTACCTGTTTGATCCGGCTAACAACATTGATACGGGGACCGCTTATTTGCACATTTTACAAACCCGCTATTTAAGGGATGTGCGAAATCCTACCACTAAGCATTACAGTATGATTTCCGCTTATAACAGTGGTGCAGGTGGCGTGTTATCAACCTTTGACTCAGATAGACAGCGAGCCATGGATAAGCTCAATCAATTGCAACCCAATCAAGCCTATTGGGCGCTCACAAATAAGCACCCAAAACTTGAAGCGCGCCGATACTTAGAAAAAGTGCTGAACTTCCAAAAAGAATTTCAAAATTTATAACCGCCTATAGCACTAACAAAGCCCTATCATCGACCATCGAGATAGGGCTTTGTGTTTTGTATCGTTAGGCTTGGATGGCTTGGCGAGTAAATCCGTTATTTTTCGCTAATAAGTCTGCGGCTGTTTGAGCATCAACACCAGCTAAGATCATCACAATCGCGGTTTTACAATGATCATTACAGGCGGTTAATGCGCGTTCAGCTTCTTCACGGCTACATTCGGTTGCTTGCATCACAATGTTTTTCTGGCGTTCAACCAGCTTAGCGTTGGTTGCTTCCACATCCACCATTAAATTGCCATACACTTTACCAACCCGGATCATCGCCCCTGTTGTCAGCATATTTAGCACTAACTTTTGTGCTGTGCCTGCTTTCATACGTGATGATCCCGTTACAACCTCTGCCCCAACCACTGGCGTGATAGCGACATCGGCAACAACAGCCATTGGGCTTTGTGGGTTACAACTAATAGACGCGACCATCGCATTTTGTGCTTTGGCATATTCCATCGCACCTATCACATAAGGAGTACGTCCACTGGCTGCAATGCCCACTAACACATCTTTTGAATTAAAGTTCAGATCAATCAGATCTTGTGCGCCCATTTCACGATTGTCTTCTGCGTTTTCTACCGCTTTTAAAATCGCTTTATGGCCACCAGCTATTAAGCCAACAACCTGCTCTGGCTTGCTACCATAGGTTGGCGGGCACTCACTGGCATCTAAAATACCTAATCGACCTGATGTACCTGCACCTACGTAAATTAAACGTCCACCTTGTTGAAAAGCCGCTGCAATAGCATCAACGACAATGGCGATTTCAGGTAATACTTGTTCAACCGCTAACGCGACTTTTTTATCTTCATTGTTGATCACCTTTAGCATCTCAACCGTGGATAACATATCGATATTTTGGCTTGCCGTATTGCGACTTTCTGTAACAAGTTGGGTCAGATCAATCTTCAAGGTTTTCATCCTAGTTTTATTCGTTCTTTATTCATCATATTCAACAAGCGTATCAGGCTCTAGATTCTTGTTCGCGATTAACATAACGCTGTAAATATCACGGTAACTCAGTGTTTTTCAGGCTATTATCAAGATAAATGCTCGAACTGTTATGACTATGACTGCACTTGATAAAATCGCCAACCTACAATCACAATTCTCCCCTAATGGTCAAAAGATTGCGACCTTGGTTTTAGCACAACCTGAATTAGTGGTTTCACTGTCATCACAAGAGCTTGCGAAAGCGGCCAATGTTAGTCAATCGAGTATTGTAAAATTTACTCAGCGTATTGGTTTTAAAGGATTTCCTGCCTTTAAAATGGCGATCAGTGAAGAATTAGCAAGGCACAATACCATCGGCGGTAATGTGCTAAATCAATTATCGACTCAACCAGAGCCCAATAACACGCTTGCGAGTAGCTTAAGTAAAATGGCGCAACAAAAAGCCAATGCCATTATTGATACAACCAAAGCTATCGATACTCAATTACTGACCGATATTGCAGCAAGATTAAGCCAAGCCCAACGGATTCAACTCGTCGGACTGGGAGCAAATGCCATTATTACCCGTGATTTTAATGATAAATTGCTAGCCTTAGGTTTACCTGTTATTCACAGTAAAGATCATGCATTGCAAAGTACCATCGCCAACACACTAACAGAGCAAGACGTGCTTTTTGTGATCAGCAATAATAGTGAACAACCTATTTTACAACTTACAGCCCATGCCGCTAAGCTTCATGGCGCTGGCATTATTGTCATAAGCACACCCGACGATTTACTGCTTAATTCCCTTGCTGACATGAAGCTCAATATAATTTGTGAGCCACCACTGCATAGCATTGCGAATCAGCATTTCAATTTACACCTTGCAGCACAACAAACGCTGACCGACATCATTTGCATTGCCTTACAACAAGAGCTAAATCGCTGAATTTATTTTTTGTTACCTCTAACGGCGTAATATAAGGGAACCCTATTTTTGCTATACTGTCTGACTATATTATTTGGGCAGTATATCTTTGCCAGTAATCTGCAATGCCGATTAATCATCGCTTTTTCGCAAGATGCCAGCATGCTGCACGCCTTCATTAGAGAAAATCTGACCAATTATGACGCAATCACACATTCCAGCTGAGACGGACTCATCCTCTGAAAAACAGGATAATCCGGTTCAGCCACCAAAGAAAAACAAACTAAAACAAGTGGCGAAGTGGACTTCTATTGCCATACTCACCCCTATCATTGCCGCAACTGGGGTACTCGCTTATGGGGTTAAGATCGATTTAGCTAACCACCGGCATGATATCAACCAATGGTTAAGTTCTACTTTAGATCGTGAAACAACCATTGGTGGTGACATGTCACTGACCCTATCATTTAGCCCTGAAATTGAGTTAAGCGACGTCACCGTTGCCAACACTAAAGCAATGAAATGGGAGCCGATGCTGAAATCAGGCTACATTGGTGCAAAAATTTCTGTTTTGCCTCTTTTATCTCATACCCTAAAGATTGACTATCTGGATCTCAAAGATATTTCATTACACCTATCAAAAGATAATCAAGGCAAAGCGAACTGGGTGTTTGCCGAGCAAACCAGTGAAAAACCGAAAGAAACCACTCAATCAACACCGTTTAAACTGGCACTGAGCAATAATATTCGAGCGGAAAAAGTATCGGTTGATTATTTAGATCAACATACCGGACAGTATGCCAACGTATATTTAGATCAATTATCGTTAACCAAACCGGATAAATGGCTATTACAAGCGAAAGGTAATGCCATGGGCAATGAATATGATGTTTCACTGGCCGGTGATTTAGAATCCCTGATCAATGAGCAGCAAGGCAAATTAGACGCAACAGGCAGCTTTGCTGGGGCGAAACTCAATATTGATGCAGATATTCATCCATTCCACAGTAGTACGCCGTCAAAAGCCAACGTAAAACTTGATTGGGTTGATACCACGCAGCTTGAATCCCTGCTTGATATTGATTTGCGTCATGCGGCACCAATGTCATTAACAACCCAAATTACGGCGTCTAGCAAAGGTATTTCACTGGCTGATATCGCGCTAACGAGCCCTATCACGTCTGCTAAAGGTTTCCTTGATATTTCATTGGCTCAAAACGCCAAAGATCTTAATCATATTAACGGTAAGCTAAATATTCCGTTAATCGATCTGCGTCCATGGTTACAACCCCAGCCTCCGGTTATGTACGGTGTCGGTTATGCAGCGGCAGCCCCTCAACAATCGCCCCTACAAAAAGCGCTAGATCAATGGCTGGTTAAAACAGAAACCCACCTTGATCTATCCGTTGATGAGATCAAAGGCTTAGGTACACCTGTTAATAATATCTCGCTTAAAGTGGAAGGCGATAAAGGTAAACTTCACGCCCCTATGACTGCCAATATTGCCGATGTGCCATTTCGTGGCACGGCTGATATTGATGCCACCCAATGGACATCAACCGTTGATGTGAAATTAGGCGCTAAAGACTCCCAATTAGGTGAAATGGCAGGTTGGATCTCAGGGATCCCACATGCCAAAGGGCATCTTGATAAGGCTCAACTACAACTGACGACTCAAGGCACTAAACTTCAAGACTGGATTGATAATAGCCAGCTCTCGCTCAATATTGATAAAGCGCATATTGACTGGGGAGCCAAAGCCTCTTTTGCCATTGATAAAGCCGCACTAACCTCTGGTATGGAGCAACCCTTTAGCTCTGACATCCAAGGTCAGATCATGGATATTCCCGTTAAGATCACAGCGAAAGCAGGCACACTATCCGATATTATTAACCACCGTAATTGGATGCCATCACTGCACTTTTCCAGCCCTGTTGTTGACATAAAAGCACAAGGCGAATTTGTAAAAACTAATTGGCAAAAAGGCAGTTGGTTAAACCTAACCGTACACAGCAAGGATGTAGGCAAACTAAGCCCATGGCTGGGTACACGTGCATCGATGCATGGCAAAATCGATTTCAAAGGAAAACTCACCAACACCGGTGATTGGCTAGCATTAAATATTCCCACGATGGCGTTAATGCAAAGCCAAGGTAAGGTCGATTTTAAATGGAAGCAAAATACTAAAACGCCATTTTTAACCCTTAATGCGCAATTTAATACCCTAAATTTCAATCAGCTAGGGCAATTTGTTGATCGCAAAAAAGTACCAACCGTAGAGCAAACAGTGCCAACTCAAGGTGTCAATCTTGATATGCCGTTACTTAGCAATAAAGTCGTGATTGCCGATGCTGATGTCAAACTTGGTATCAATAAAATGCTGTGGGCAAATCAACAAATTGATGACACCCAATTTAGTGGTCAGTTACGTGACGGTAAATTGAAACCCGCCCCTTTTAGTGCTCGCTATGCGGGAAGTTTGTATCAAGGTGATATTTCACTGGATATCAATAATAACGCTATCCAATCTCAACTCCATCTAGGGGTAGATAAGCCGAATGTTGGTCAAATCTTAAAACAGTTCAATGTGACCAATGATCTTGGTATGACACTCGACAGCGCTAAATTATCTTTATCGTTATCAGGTCGTACTGTGCTTGAATTAATGGAACAGGCTAAAGTCGAAGCACAATTAAACGGCGGTAAACTGCGTGTTGCAGATACTTACACCGGCAAAGCCTTTGATGTTGCACTTCGTCAGGGTAAGTTTATTACAGGTCCCGATACCGCAACTCACTTGACTATTTCAGGCCAAGCTGCAAATAAGCCCGTTAACATTGAGATTGATTCTGTATCACTGAAACAAGCCAATGATGGGCGTAAATCGGTGCCTGTTACCTTAACGGCTAATGTGGGTGATATTGCACTTAATGCAGAATCTGATGTATCGCTACCGATTAATCCACAAAAGTTAAATTTAACCTTTAAGGCAACAACGCCTAACTTAGATCGCTTTAATGCGTTTACTGGTCTTGAGCTGCCACCGTATGGCCCTGTGACGGTTGCGGCATCCCTTTCCACTGATAAAGTCGGCTACCATTTGCGTAATATGCTGGTTCAAGTAGGGAGCAGTAAATTACAAGGTAAAGGTGATTTCTTACCACCAATGAAAGGCCAAGATCGCCCTACCGTATCATTAGATCTTCGCGCGCCGTTCATTCAAATTAACGATTTTAAAGTTAAAAATTGGCAAGCATGGCTACCTAAAGACAGCAAAGAGAAAACAACACCAGCAAAAACAGTCGATAAACCCGTACCTGTTCTTAGCCCTGAAGGTTTAAATAAACTAAATGCTAATTTCAAACTCAATGTCGGTGAAGTACGCTCAGGTAAAGACTGGTTAGGTGCAGGCAAATTAGACTGGACATTACATAATGGTTTACTGAGTTTAAACCCGCTGCACATTAAATTACCAGGCGGAAATATTGATATTAAAGGCTCGGTTAAAGCACAAAAAGCGCTGTTTGATATCCATCTTAATGGATTAGTGAAGAACTTTGACTACGGTATTATTGCTCGTCGAATCGATCCAAAAACCGATATGAACGGTAAGATCAGCTTTGAATTTAATCTTAATAGTCTAGCCAATACTCCAGATAGCCTAATGAATAACGCTAACGGTTTTATCGGTTTTGCGGCTTGGCCTAAAGCTTTCCAAGCTAACTTAATTGATTTATGGGCGGTAAGTTTAGCCGATGCTGTATTACCCAAATTTGTGACTAAAGATCATTCCGTATTGAATTGCGTAGCCGGTGGCTTTAATGTCAAAAATGGCAACATGACGCAACGTGATTTATTACTTGATACTTCCCGTATTCAAGTACATGGTGCTTTTAATGCAAGTTATAAAAATCGTGACTTTAACCTGTATTTATCGCCAAAATCGAAAAAAGCCCAGATTTTCAGCTTACAAACACCGGTTGATGTTCATGGTACCTTTAATAAATTCCATTTTGATGTACCACTGTCCGCTATTATAAAAACATCAGTGCGCTTTACGACTAGCCCTGTAGTAGCACCACTGCAATGGCTATTTGAAAAGCCCATCGCAGCCAATGGTTCTGCTGAATGTGAACGCATTTGGCAAGGTAAGTAATCATCAAAACTAAAAAGACCCAGATAACTGGGTCTTTTTTTTTACTCACTACGCCATCATTTTATTTATCGCCTAAATACTTGCTTTTATAGGTTGAGGCTTTAGCAAAGATAAAAAGAGGAAACAGAATCAAGACCAATCCTAGCGAGTATTCAATCTTACTATTTTCGAGTAATTGATAAGTGCATAAAATAATAATTGAAAAGACAAATAAAATGTTAACTTTATGTATCAATGGATACTTTTTAGATAAGTAAGCATAAGCGCGGATCATGAAAACTCGATAATATTTGTCGTCAGTAAGATAATTTGATTATAAAAAATTGCTTTTTTAAAAATAAGTAATAGATGGATTTTATTCCTGCTAACAGTCCAAACGATGATTTCCATTCAAAATCAGCGTCACAAATCAATCACTACAAATGATAGTTCGTTATTTTTTTGGCGTTTTTTTCACGTAAATAGTAACTAAAAAAACTTTTGCCCTATCGACAATTCCGTTCAAAAAATAAACATTTATATAAAATACATCTTATGAGCTAATTTGTTGTTCTAGATTAAGCCTTAACGATCTCTATTTTGTTGTAATAAAGACAACAGATAATCAAAACGACATATAGATATTCTATTTATGCAATCAAATATCGACGCTGCACTGCTGAATATTGCCCTTAACCTCAGTACTCGACTGGCCAGTGATCATCATTACCAATCTTTAATTGATGGTGTAGAACAAGTCTTTCCTTGTGATGCTTGCGCTCTATTTGTTCTAGATCAACACGGTTTTCTTACCCCTGTCGCCGTTAAAGGGTTATCGTCTGCCGTATTAGGGCGACGGTTTTTACCAAGCTCTCACCCTCGCTTAGCTAAAATTATGGCGAGTAAAACACCTGTACGCTTTGACGCTGATTCGCCCCTTCCCGATCCGTTTGATGGCTTATTAATTAATGTTGATACAGAAATAAACGTTCACGACTGCTTAGGGTGTAGTTTGTATGTTGATGAACAATTAGTGGGGGTTTTGAGCTTAGATTCTTTGGCGGTGGGTGCATTTGATGATATCGATAACCTTGCGATAGAAACATTTGCAGCTCTTGCTGCTGCTACTGTCCGTAATATTGCCCAATTCAATGCGCTGAAATTACAGAATAAAAAACAAAAGTCCCTCAATGAAACCTTGATCCAACAAGCACGATCTCAACACAATGAGATGATTGGATTTAGCTCCGAGATGAATGCACTCAAAACCAATATATCAACGGTTGCCCAATCCAATTATGCTGTGTTGATCAGTGGTGAAACAGGTACGGGTAAAGAGCTTGTCGCACACGCTATTCATGCTCAGTCCCATCGTGCAGATAAAGCTATGATCTATGTAAATTGTGCCGCACTACCAGAAAACCTCGCAGAGAGTGAGTTATTTGGACATGTCAAAGGCGCATTTACAGGCGCGAATAGCCATCGAGCCGGCAAATTTGAACTTGCTGACAGTGGTACCCTTTTTTTAGATGAAATAGGTGAATTACCACTGTCGCTACAAGCAAAATTACTTCGCGTATTACAGCAAGGTGACGTACAACGTGTCGGGAGTGATCGTCATCATCATGTTGATGTTCGCATTATTGCCGCTACTAATCGTCATTTAGAGCAGGAAATAGAAAACGGTAATTTTAGAGCCGATTTGTACCATCGTCTTAATGTCTTCCCAATATTTGTCCCACCACTGCGCCAGCGACTGAGCGACATTCCTGTGCTTGCAGGCTATTTATTAGAAAAAGTACGCCAACAATTTAATGTACCCAATCTCCATATTCACCCTAAAACACTTGCTCTACTTGAGAAGCAATTATGGCCGGGTAATATTCGAGAATTAGAACACAGCTTAACGCGTGCGGCATTACGAGCAATTCAACATGGTGAGCAAACAATCACAGAGCACTATTTTGATAACGCCGCCACAATCGATGATGTAAAAAACACATCATCACTTTTCCCACAACAATCACAACCGATGCGTGAATTGGTTGAAGATTATCAAAAGCATTTGATCAGCCATAGTTATAACAAAATGGATAAAAACTGGTCAAAAACCGCGCAATTCTTGCAAATGGATCGTGGCAATCTTTACCGGATGGGTAAAAAATTTAATATCCATTAATCAGACCTAATGTTTTCTGATGTAATAATAACAACAGTGATCGATGTTTTTATTACATCAACATCTAAATAATATTTAATTTTTCATTAAAATTCAATAATTTAAACATGGCACGGTTAGTGCTATCAGTATTAGTAATACGACAACCTTGTCATTTATAACTATATAAACTAATGCTGGAGATTTTCCATGTTCTGTATTCAATGTGAACAAACGATTCAAACCTCACAGGTAAAAGGCTGCGCATTTGCTGCTGGTATGTGTGGTAAAACAGCAGAAGTTTCAGATCTACAAGATGTACTTGTTTATACCCTACAGGGGGTATCTTATTGGGCAGAGTTGGCTAAACGTTTTGACATTATTAATGATGAAATTAATCAATGGGCACCACGTGCATTTTTCGCCACACTAACGAATGTTAACTTTGATCCTGCCCGTGTCATTGAACTTGCAGAGCAAGCGCAAAGTTATAAGGCTCAATTAAAAGATCTTGTTATCACTGCTTCAACATTACAAGCAGAAGCTTTACCTGTATTACCAGCTGTTGCTCAATTTGAATTACCACTATCAGCGGCTGAAATTCTGGCTATTGCTCCGCAAGTTGCCGTTAACCGGGGTCACGATACCCTACATCAAGATGTGATTGGTCTACGTTTATTGTGCTTGTATGGCTTAAAAGGTGCAGCGGCATATTTAGAGCATGCACGTGTTTTAGGGCAAACCAATGATGATGTTTACGCAGAATACCATCAAATCATGGCATGGTTAGGTACAGATCCTACCGATCTTAATCAATTATTAGATTGTTCAATGCGTATTGGCTTGATGAATTACACCATCATGGAAATGCTCGATACCGGCGAAACAACAACTTTTGGTCATCCTGAGCCAACGCAAGTAAACGTAAAACCTGTACAAGGTAAATGCATTTTAGTTTCTGGTCATGATTTACATGATTTAGAAAAAATCCTTCAGCAAACAGAAGGTAAAGGTATTAACGTTTATACAAACGGCGAAATGCTACCTGCTCATAGTTACCCAGAACTAAAAAAGTATCCGCATTTAGTCGGTAACTTCGGTAGTGCTTGGCAAAATCAACAAAAAGAGTTTGCCAACTTCCCTGGTGCTATTGTGATGACGTCAAACTGCTTACTTAACCCTAATGTCGGTCAATATGCTGATCGTTTATTTACCCGTAGTATTGTTGGCTGGCCTGGCGTTGAACATATTGACGGTGATGATTTTAGCCAAGCGATTGATTGTGCACTCGCATTAGAAGGTTTCAAACATAATGAAATCGAACATATGATCACGATTGGTTTTGGCCGCAATGCGCTTATGAGTGCAGCACCTGCTGTAATTGATGAAGTAAAAAAAGGTAATATTAGTCACTTTTTCCTTGTTGGTGGTTGTGACGGCGATAAGTCGGAACGCAGTTACTACACCGATTTTACTGCTCAAGCGCCTGAAGACTCGGTAATTCTAACGCTTGCATGTGGCAAATACCGCTTTAATAAAAACCAATTTGGTAACATTAATGGTATTCCTCGCCTACTTGATGTTGGCCAATGCAATGATGCGTATTCTGCTATTCAACTTGCTTTGGCATTGGCTAAAGAGTTTGACTGTGGCATCAATGAGCTACCACTCACTCTGGTATTGTCTTGGTTTGAACAAAAAGCCATTGTGATTTTACTAACGCTATTTGCGCTAGGTGTTAAAGGCATTTATACCGGCCCAACCGCCCCTGCCTTTTTGACCGATAACCTACTTGCAATTATCCAAAATAAATTTGATATGCGCCCAATCACAACCGTTGAAAACGATCTAAAAACAATACTTAACGCGTAACATTTTTACCTCCCCCTCATTGATATAGATATCAATGAGGGGGCGTTTTTTATCTTATAGAGCTTATATATGTTAGCTAACTGGACAAACACCCATCCCATTAATTTGTATTGATAAATGGCAGGAAACAGACGATGCCGTCAGCATAAAATGAGCCACTAACAACAGAAGAAATCGAACAAGGCTATATTCTTGCTTGTTCTTCTACAATTATTGCGAATGCTGAAGTTAGTTTTACATAAAAAATGTCTGTGGAAATAAACCACAGGCATACCTTTAAATTAGCGGAATAAATTTAATGTCTATTAAAACAATCGTTTTTAGTTATAGTTTTAATAACTAAAATAATGGTATCAATAAATTCAACCTTATTCGTTTATTTATACTCAATGCTACAGATAAATAATCGATTATAATAACGATGAATAATTTTCAATCATCACCCCCTTCACCTTAAACCTATACATATTTATACATACTTTTATAAAATCTTACACAAAATAGTTCACTTTATAACCAAAATGGGGTTATTTATTTGTATAACACATTTTTTACCCGTATTTTATTTAGCAGAGCAATCTTCATGTTTTATTTAGAATGAAGCACTTTATTACAGTGTCTATACGGGTTAGTCAGATTCTAAAACTATGAAATAATTATTTCTGAGCTATCTAAATAAAACAAAAAATAAATGTACTTGTACTCCTAACACCCAAACCAATTAATTGGCTGGCTTTACAGGTAAAGCAATACAGGAAATTCAATGTTTACTTATTATGTCGTTCTCGCGATCTATTTTTGCATTATTTTTGCTATAGGTATTTTCGCAGCAAGAAAGACGGAAGGTAATTCAGATTATGTTCTTGGTGGTCGTAGTTTAAGCCCTGGTGTGACTGCACTCGGGGCTGGTGCATCTGATATGAGTGGTTGGTTATTACTCGGCCTTCCCGGTGCAGTTTTTGTTTCAGGCTTAGATCAAATTTGGTTACCTATTGGTTTAACCATTGGTGCATGGTTAAACTGGCGCTTTGTAGCAAAAAAGTTACGTATTTATACCGAAAACGTCGGCGATGCGATAACTATTCCCTCTTATTTTGATACGCGATTTGGTAGTGGTAACCGCACCCTTCGCTTTATGACTGCTGT
This sequence comes from Photobacterium sp. GB-50, assembly GCF_003026755.1. Taxonomy (NCBI): domain Bacteria; kingdom Pseudomonadati; phylum Pseudomonadota; class Gammaproteobacteria; order Vibrionales; family Vibrionaceae; genus Photobacterium; species Photobacterium sp. GB-50. Next base: position 152,896 of record NZ_PYNX01000003.1, on the reverse strand, counting down.
CGTTATACTCACGTTCTTTACTCTTTATGCTGCTGCGGGTTTTGTTAGTGGTGCTTTCTTAATTCAAACTTTATTTGATATTCCTTACACTACCGCAGTTTGGATTGGAGCCATATTCTTAATGGTTTATACCGCGATAGGTGGATTCTTAGCCGTTAACTGGGTCGATTTTTTCCAAGGTTCATTGATGTTCTTTGCACTCATCATTACGCCAGTCGTAACTTGGTATAACCTGGATCCAGCCATTGCACCTGATGTATTACCGACCCATTATTTTTCCGTTATTAGTGAAAATACGAGCGCTATTGGCGTGTTCTCATTACTGGCATGGGGATTAGGTTACTTTGGGCAACCACACATTCTTGTTCGCTTTATGGCAATTGGGGATGTCAAAGGTATGAGTATTGCTCGTAAAATTTGTATGAGTTGGATGATTGTCTCTTTAGTTGGCGCATTTGCAGTTGGTATTACTGGCGCAATGTACTACTCTGGCACCGCTCATCACTTTGATAATGAAATGATATTCTTAGAGCTTGCGAAAGGCTTATTCCCAACATGGATCGCTGCAATCCTTATTGCCGCTGTATTGTCTGCCGTAATGAGTTCTGTTGCGGCTCAGTTATTAGCCTCATCGAGTGCGATAACAGAAGATATCACTCACTTTTTCAGCATCAAACTGAGCGAGAAATCACAAGTTGTCCTTGGACGTTTATCTGTTGTTGCTGTTTCGTTAGTCGCGATGATTTTTGCTAGTAACCCACAAAGCACGATTTTATCTATTGTTGGACACGCTTGGGCTGGCATGGGTGCTGCGTTTGGACCTGTTGTATTATTCTCGCTATTTTGGCGTCGTTGTAGTGCCCACGGTGCTATCGCATGTATGGTTGTTGGTGCAGGAGTCGTTATTGCTTGGATAGCTGCACATGCTGCTTGGCCGAACTCAACCTTATTTAGCGTCTATGAAATCATACCCGCCTTTATTTTATCATCAGCAGCACTGGTTATTGTCAGCCTTAAAGGTGAACAACCGAGTGAAAAGACACTACGTCATTTCGATGAAGTGAATGAACATTGTGAAAAACTCAAATTGGAGCCGCAAAAATAATCAAACGTGATTTATCACGATAAAAAAGCCGCATATGTTCAACTCAACAGAGTCAATATATGCGGCTTTTATTTTACATTGATAAACGGCAACAAGAGATAAAGTAATTATCGCCTTAATGCATTTAACTTAGTTTGCGCAATACCAAAGACAGTATCATTTGGATATATGCCTTGCTCTGCATCAGTCCCCGTTTGTTTACCGGTGAAGATCTCAATGGCTTGAGAAACATGGTCAATCGCCCAAATATGGAACTCACCTTTTTCTACTGCTTCTACAATATCTTTGCGTAGCATTAAGTTATGTACGTTAGATTGTGGAATGATCACCCCTTGATTAGCGGTTCTTCCTTTGATCGCACACACATCAAAGAAACCTTCAATCTTCTCATTCACCCCGCCAATCGGCTGCGCTTCACCAAATTGGTTCATCGAACCTGTGATGGCGATATCCTGACGTAGCGGTAAACCAGAGAAAGCCGAAACAATCGCACATACTTCAGCCATTGATGCACTGTCCCCATCTACACCACCGTAAGATTGCTCAAAGGTAAGATGTGTTGTTAATGGGATCTTCGCTGTTTTACCAAATACTGATGCTAGATATGCCGAGAGAATCATCACACCTTTCGAGTGAATACTTCCGCCCAGTTCAGCACTACGTTCAATATCAAATACTTCACCACTACCGTACGCTGTAGTTGCAGTTATTCGGCTTGGTGCCCCAAATCGATAATCAGACGTTGCTATCACAGATAATGCATTAACCTGTCCGATGGCTTGATGATCAACATCGATGAGAGTCGTCCCTGTAACAAAGCTTTGCATCACATGATCTTTTAAGCGACTCACACGCTGCTCTTGATTTTGTAATGCCTGCTCAACATGGCTACTGCGGATCATGGTCGCGTTAGATGATTTCGCAACGTAATTAGTCTCACGTAGTAAGTTCGCAATATCAGCAGAATGTAATGACAGCTTATGCTGATCATCCGCTTGGCGAGAGCTGTATTCAATGATCCTTGCTATCGCTTTTCGATCACAATGGAGCATATCGCCATCATGAACGATACTGGCAATAAAGCGAGCATATTGCTCTTCAGAGGTATCTGTTCGCGGCATATCATCTTCAAAATCTGCTGTGACACGAAATAGCTCTTTAAACTCTGGATCGTAATGTTGTAGTAACTGATAGGTTTGATAATCACCAAACAAAATCAATTTTACATTCAATGGGATCGGCTCTGGCTCTAATGAAATGGTGCCAGACAATGTTACTTCACGCTCAAGTGAACTTAAATTCAACTTTTGCGCACGCAGTGCACGTTTTAAACCATCCCAAACATAAGGGCGCTCTAAAACTTTTACCGCATCCATCATTAACACGCCACCATTAGCGCGGTGTAAACTACCTGCACGGATCAAAGAGAAATCAGTAAAGACGGTTCCTTTGAACGTCGCATTTTCAACATAGCCAAAAATAGAGTGGTAGTTTGGGCTCTCTTCAACCTCGATAGGAAACTTACGATCAACATCTTGATGAACAAGTACATTGATTTGGTAACGTCGCGGCATTTTCTTGTCTAACGATGCATAAGCTAATGCGACTTGCTCTTCACTTTCTTCTAAGAAAATATCAATATTTTCTAGAATATCGTTATACATTGCTGATAAGTAAGCTTTAATCTCAGGCAGCTTACTGTATTTCGCTTTCAGATCTTTAATGCAATGCGCAGTCACATCTTTGGCAATATCCTCATCAAGCTTTTGCTGCTTATCCGAGTACTTTTCTTCCCATTCCGTTAACTGACGAACAATACCACGCAGCTCAACTTCAAGATCATTGATCGTCTCTTCAAACGTTTGTTGTTCTTTATCACTTAATTCAGCAAATGAATCTTCGGTATGCGGCTCTTCACCATTCATCGCCACCAGCTGATAATCACCTTGGGTAGTAATGGTTAAGCCAACACCTCGCTCTTCTGCGCCCTTTTTCATTGTCATTAACGCATTTTCTTGTTTCTGCGCTAATTGTGTTTTTAACTTTTCAGCTCGGCTAATATAAAGCTCATTATCAAATGCCATTGGAAACGCTTTTACTAAGCGCTTCATGAGCTGTTCAATATCTTTTTTAAATGCACTACCTTGACCTGCAGGCAGCTTTAGCACCTTAGGGCAACGGGTATCATCAAAGTTTGAAACATAACACCAGTCATACAATGTATTGGCGTTACCATTAGGATCGTGACGATTTAAGTAGCGCATCACCATGGTGCGTTTACCTAATCCATTACGACCTATCGCATAGATATTGTAACCTTTTTCCTTAATCGACATCGCAAACTCAACCGCCTGTTGTGCTCGCTCTTGTCCTACTATTTCATCTAATGGTGTAAGGTGTTTGGTTGACTTACACTCATCACTCAATCCGTTTAGCGCTGATACGCGATACAGCTTGTCACTGGTTAGAGGTTTAACTGACATAATCGATCCCTCTCGTTACGACGTCTACCTTCAGTCTACTAATAAAATATTGATTTTTTAGAGACTTAAGCTATAAAAAGTGGCGTTAGTCTCATTTTTTAATGTTTAGCGCTGAAAAATTAGGCACAAAAAAGCCTAACATTGCTAGTATCACTTTTAATATAGTAATACTCAGTAAGTTAGGCTTTTTTATTGCGTAATGTAACGCGATTACAAGGTTGCCATGGCTCCTTTACCTACCCCTTCGTAGGCAACAACATCAAGGCAATCAGCAGCAGATAAACTTGGTTTAACCTTTTCAGCAATATAACTGGCAAGTAATTCAACAGTGGTATCGGTGGCTAACATTTCTGTTTCTGAACGAGCAATCGCCAGTTCAAACTCACCTTGTGGTGCGGTGTAGCGGAAACCATAGTGGGTTTCATCCGATACCGATTTGGCACACTCACTTAAATTCAGTTCGTTGACACTGCATACATCTTCTTCTGAGCCTAAGTAAATATCTTGCCAACGCTTCGCCCATTGCTTCTCTAGTTCAGCATTGCGCTCGCCATTAACAATAAGCTCAATCGGAGAACGGTGACCGTGTGCAATGCGTTGACAGTTACCATCATGTTTTTTCAAACCGTGACTGTAATGATAAAAAGCACCTTGAATGGCTTCGTGACGAAGTGTTATTTCAAGACCTTGTACATTCTTAGGTAGATTGTCTTTTAGCACGTGGTAAACATGCTCATTCACGCTTTCAATCGTTACTGTCTCTGCATCAATAAAGCAGAAAGCCTGCTCAGGACAATGTAAGTGAATACTTTTATCTTCTCGCAGAAGATCGACTGTCGCATAGCCCGTTTTAGTCGCGGCAGTGTGAATTGCTGGAGATTTAGCAGGCACAATTAAACGGTGATCAACATATTGATCAACTAATTGTTTGATCTGTTTCTTAACACGACTGAAATCAAGCACCATGCTCATTTCATTTAACTCGCCCGACATCACCACATCAAGAATCCAACTTTCGCCAACCATACCGCGATCGGTACATAGGTATGACGCATCAATTACAGTGAGATCTCTGACAAATAGCTTCAAAGTGAAGTCCTTATTGATAATGGTTGTCGTTTCTAGGGGAATGCATTATACGCTGCTGACGCAATGAGTAAACAAGCAAAATCAGTAAATACAAGATATAAAAAAGCAGCGATGATTATCATCACTGCTCTCATTAATACCCGTCTTTTAAGAAGAACTAGAAACGGTAGTTCGCTGAGATGTAGAACGTCGTAATACTCTTTAGATCAGATTGAGTATTTGGATATACGATTTCTGTAGGATCAACTTTTGAACCAGACCAATAATTCTGATCTTTACGTTGACTCGCGGTGTGACGGGCACCAATTTCTGTCGTGAAATGGTCAGAAATTCGCCAAGCAACACCCGCTTGAATACCAAGCACAGGGTTTGATTGCTTATAAGAACCATATTTTTCGCTGGTTGTTTCAGCAATCATATAACCCACATGCGCACCCACAAATGGGTTAATCGCTTTATCTGCTCGGAAGATATAATCTGCACTTAATAAATGAAGAGTGACGTCAGTATCGGCGATCTTTTTATTATCAAACTCAGATTCACCACTCATTTTCTGGTAACTATAGTAAATTCTTCCATTACCACCAGCAGTATAAAAACCGATATCAGCGCCAGCAAAACCGCTTGCGTCAGGTGAAGGTGCAGACACCTTATCTGAAGAAGACGTTGCATGAACAAGAGAAAAGCTCATATCAGCCATTCCACCTGTTAACCCTACGAAATAGTGCATTGTGTCATCAAATTTTGGCACTTCATCTTCAATTGGTGATAAGCCATTTTCAGGTGTGGCAACCACAGGCTCTAAAACTAGCGGCTCACTCGGGGTATAAGCTGAATTTTCTGTTGATAATTCTTCTGCGGCAAAAGTTGTTGAAGAAAAAAGAGCACTAAGTAATACGCTCGCAAGCAATGTCTTATTCATAAACCGATCTGTTTCATCCTGTTTCATTGTATTTAAGCGTTAAGCCTACGAAGGGCTAAAACTTATCATCATTCCAATAGTGATGTGATTATATACTGAAACGAAAACAAAACTCGATCTTGTTATGAAATTAACACCGTAATAAGTGGTGGCAATATTCTACGCACCACTTACAATATTTTGCTGCAACTATTCTTCTTTTAACCAATTTAATGCATCGATTGAGTTATCAAAATAACGCACTTCACCGGATAAAAACCAATTCCCTACTTTTGCGCCAACTTCTTGCCAATGTTTATTGCCATATAACGCTACTTTACGAAATTGCTTACCATGTTTTAAGCCTAGCTTTAGATCATCCCAAGCCGCATGTATATCCCAACCATCACACTCAGTACCATCAAAATACACATCAACAATGGGTTTATCGACATCGGCTAATGCATCATCAATTTCAGGTGTAATTAGCTGATAATCTTGATGGGTTAATTTACCAGTCGCTTTTAATTCAACAAAAAACTCATCACCGTTGTTATCAATTTCGATTTTAATTCCATGAGACTTTGTCATTTCATTATCTCCTCGATCAGTATTTAACATTATTGGTATGTTGATAAGACTTTATAACAGAACCAATTTTACGATAGTGGCAATGGTGCAAGATTACTCTGCATGCTTACAGGTTGACATAATTTGAGAGATTTTCATCCCAATACGGCGTTTCACCAATATAATGCTTAAAAAAACTAATAGCAGCGACGATCTTTTTAGGCAGATGCTTACGGCTTGGGTACACCGCATAAAAGTGCATGCCCTGATTGGCTTCCCAATCATTAAGTAATTGAATCAGCTTTCCGGTTTTGAATTCATCCGTTAAAAGATACGTTGCAAGATAGGCAATCCCCCAACCAGACACACATGCATCACGAACCGCTTCCGCTAAATCAACCCGATAATTTCCTGATACTGTGACACATAAGCCTTCTTGATCGCGTAAAAATGACCAGGTGCCGTGATTTATTTGTCTATTTTGATAAACCAGACAGTTGTGATCCTGCAAATCACTAGGATGATTAGGTGCTGGGTGGTGAATAAGATATTCAGGAGATGCCGCAACAATAAAACGGGTATCCGCTAATCGTTGCGCTACGTAACCTTCAGGAATATTTTCGATATTGGTGATCCATAAATCCAGCCCTTCATCGACCATATTTGCACGATGATCAAATAAGCTGACTTCAACATGAAGATCAGGAAATTGTCGGCGAAGATGCTCTATTGCAGGGATAATATGCATTGTGCCAAAAGATTGAGATAAGCCTAAGCGTAAAGTACCTGATACCTCATCACGAATATTTGCCATCATCGCATCAGCATCTAACACCGCTGAGACTAACTGCTCACAATATTTCGCGTATTCAATACCTTCATCGGTCAAAGTAAAGCTACGTGTTGTTCGCTGCACTAATTTCACCTGCAGCTCTGCTTCTAATAAACCCAGCTGTTTACTTACATGCGATGTTGATACCCCGAGTTTTTGCGCAGCAATAGTGAAATTGCCACTTTTTACAAGAGTATGAAATATTGTCATTTGTCCGGCGCGATCTTGAAGCACTACAATTACCTATCTGTTTTAAGTCCTTAATAGTTTACTGCAGAACCTAGCTATACCGTCAGCATTCCTGTTTGGAATAACAATTATTACCCACTGGTAAAAGTAATTTTCATTACTGTGCAATTATCATTATTTCAGAAACAATTATAATACAGCCTCATTTACGAATTAGATTGGAGTGTGGTTGTGAGTTGGTTATTTCTTCTATTAGGTGTTTTGGCTGAGGCTACATCACATGTCGCATTAAAAGCGACAGACAGTTTTACCAATCCACTACCAAGTGCCGTTGTTATTCTCGGCCATATCACTGCCTTTCTCTTTCTAGCTCAAGCAATGAAAAATATTCCAGTAGGTGTTGTCCATGCTTCGTGGACAGGTCTTGCTATTGCACTTGTTACAGTAATTTCAAGTGTTATTTATAAACAACACATCGATATTAAAGTATGGATTGGGATGGCAATTATTGCAGTAGGTGTTGCTGTAATTAATTTAGCAGGTGTTTCGCACCACCACTAAATATCCTTATGTAGCCATTATGAGAGGTTATAATGAACCAACAACGTGCTGAAAACTTATACTACTACTTACGTAATCAAAATAGTTCTCAAAAAGAGATCAATGTTGTTATTAAACAATTAAATCAAAACTATGGTATTAATTTATCAGAGCTTGATCGCCGTTATCGTTCGCGTATTGGTTACTCACCAAATCGATACGACATTAATACCTATGGTACCGCAGGTTCTCGTACCATGAATCAAACTCGTGGTATGCAAAAAACACATTAATCCTTACTTTCCTCAAATCGTCACTAATAACAATATTAGTGACGATGTACTCATAGCGACTTTATATACCCATGATCATTGAAGGTGTTGTTTTCGTTAAGATAGGGAACATGCTCAGCAGCCATGAAAATCACACTAACTCTTCAACAGAAACGATGCTTATTTCAAAACTAAACGAGACTTCAAAGCAGTAATAGAGCTGTTTTACTGTGACTCTTCTAGAGATCACAGGCTCATTGGCAGCTCGAATAAATGATAACTTTCAGGTTCTAAAACAAACACTTTGAATCCTTTCAAGCATATACCACTATTAATGATTTCTATTTTTGCATCGCGAAATGTTTACCTGGCATTTTATTGACTATACTGTTCAGTAAATGATCACTAATAGGTTAAAAATAATGAATAGTCAAATGAAACAGCTACTCTACTCGATACCGCTATTTGTAGCGTATAATGTACATGCAGTAACTACGGAGAATAACTCTTTAGCTCAACCACAGTCTGTCTCGCAACCTAGTGTACAAGAGGATGCTACAAGTACATCAGGTAGTAATGTTATTATAAATAAGACAGAATCACAGCTACCAAATGATCAATATAATAATACTGTTGTTGGCTCATCCCCTGTTATTACAGGTTCACATAACGTTGGACTTGGCACTAATGTCAACGTTGGTAATTATTCTCTTGCTGTTGGCGATTACAGTCACGCTAAAGATAATTCAGAGTCTATTGGTACTAGCACGAACTCACTTAATAATGGCGTTGCTATTGGTACTCAGGCTTATGCTAATGATGGGCTTGCTATCGGTACTAAGGCGTATGCGACAAATAACAGTATTGCGATTGGTAATAACAGCAAAGCAGAAGAAAAGAATACGGTGAGCTTTGGTGGTGAAGTCGTCAACCGAAAAATCGTTAACGGGAAAATACAAGTAACAGATACAGATCTAACGCGTCGTCTTACTAATGTTAGCGCAGGTATTAATGCTACTGACGCAGTCAATGTTAGCCAATTAACTAAGGCAAAGGATGCCTTACAAGGTGAAATAAGCCACAATAGTGAAAATATTAGCAATAACACTAATAACATTAAAAACAATACCAGTGATATAAAAAACAATGCTGGTGATATAAAAAACAATACGGCTAATATCCACCAAAACACACAAGCTATTGATGTTAATAAAAATTCAATTGCCAATAATGAGACGAATATTCGTTCAAATACGCAATCAATTACAAATAACAAAACGAGCATTAGTAATAATGCCAATAATATCACTAACAATAGCCAAGCCATTACGACCAATAAAACGGAAATAGCAGATAACAGCAGTGGCATAAAACAAAATACTGTCGGTGTTAACAACAACAAAATAGCTATAGGTAACAATAGCCAAAACATTACAACAAACAGTACAGAAATTCATACAAATGCAAATAATATTAGTCAGTTACATCAAGAGTCTGTGAACTACACCAACAGCCATGTGCTCGAATATTACAACCGTTCGAAACAGTATACGGATGAAAAGTCGCAGCAAACATTGCAGAGTGCTAATAACTATACAGATCAACGTATAAATCAACTCTCAAATACTTTTAATGAGAAATTAGAAGGTTTACAACATAGAGAAGATGCGGGAGTTGCATCTGCTATGGCAATGGCAGCTATCACAGTTAAACCAAACCGCAAATATAATATTGGTATGGGACTTGGTTACTATGGCGATCAAGATGCTATTGCATTAGCCGCTAAAATTAATACCTCGCCTGATACTATTATGACGTTAGATACATCATATAACTCTAATCATAATGTGGGCGTTGCTGCTGGTATGACATTTGGTTTTAACTAATTGAAGAAATTACCTTATCACAAACTTAGTTAATCAAATGCTACAGATAAAAAAAAACCGACATTCGTGTCGGTTTTTTTATAAATTTTCTAAAAAATCACTTCAGACGTTCAATAACCCATGGCATTAATTGGTCATAGGCATACCAGCAACCCGCCGCAATAATTGCAGTCCAAATCAATCGCGATACCCATTTAGAGCGCTGCATATGACGAGAAGGATCAGGCTCACCACAGTGAGGACAAAAATGTGCACGACGAGACACAATACCTTCACAAGCAGGACAATCCGTTAAACGTTTAGATCTCGTTGCTACCCCTGCTTGACTCGATGATTTTGCAGTTAACGACGACTTTTTTGTAGATTGAGATCGCTGCTCTGCACGCATTGAAAGCATAACATCACCGTTATCATCATCTACTGCCGAAAAATCTGTTGTTTTCACGTTGTTCACCATTAAATCAATTACTACGATAATGATACTAAATAACTATCCAATAAGCATTCTTACTCGATAGATAATGTTCTAAGTTTCATTTTATCGTCATATATAATGTTTTTTTGTAATTAATGTGTTGTTTAATATCGATTAATTGTGATATTTGTATAACTGAATTCATTACTATTCGACAATATCCATACATACTTGCAATACTGTAACCACACCTTTACTACCCTATAACCAAGAAGAATAGGTAAATACAGCAACTACTCGTTTCATTGATTACTGATCGTATTTTCATCAATATAATGGACTATAATATGAAAAAATCGCTTATCAAAACAACGTTATTTGTTATTTAAGCATTATTTAATAACAAAAATAATCGAAAGAGATGACTCACCACCATTAACTCTATCTACCAAAGAATCTCGCTTTGATTTTCTCGAACAAAAAGTGCGCTTCGTTCAAAGAACGCACTGCTATATTCAACGGCTTAGTTAAGCTCAAAAAATGCTGTATATCCGGAATATCATTGCAAGGTTGCCGAGAACAGCCAAGGAAAGCCAATTGCTGATGATTTAGTCCCGATAAAAAGCTTGATTCTATCAACAAACGTTGAAAGCGCCCCCACTGCGTGAAATTATTTGACAACACCACAGAAGGAGAAAAAAAGTGATAAAACAGCGCATTTCTTGCTGTCAAATTTGGATAACTTTGTTGATGTAAACACTCTGGATCAAACAAAAAGAGCGTTCCAGCCTTACCAATTACTCTTTTTAATTCATAATCTTCAGTTTTTTGATGGTGCAACTCCCCTACTTGCCCCTGATACTGATGCCGATGAGAACCAGCAACAAACGCAAATGCTCCTGACTCTACATCATCAAGATAACAAGCTAATTTTAATGATCTTGGAATAGACTTAGATTGATAATATTCAGTGCAATACCATTCATCACGATGTAGTGGATGAAAATTGTCTTTAAACGGAAGACTTTGCCAGCCTTTCGCTTCTTGTAAACAAACATCTTTCCCTAAATATTCAACAATAAGACTATTAATTAATGGCATTAAGGGCAGTTGGCAAAAATGAGGATCTAATGTTAATAGTTGTTCGACCATTAATCGTTTTCTATCCGTTTGCGCATACCCTGTCCATGAGTTAAAAGCAGGGCGCTCCAATTGAGATTGAAAGATCCTTTGCATTTTAACTAATTCATCTTTTGTAATACATTCCGGTAGTACAACAGCACCGTTATGTTTTAACTCGCTCAGTAAAGCTAGAAGTTGTGACATCTGTTAATACCTGAATAAAGTCAGACGCTAATTTTTCACAACCATACTGGTAGTAAAAATCAGAAGACGGTTTTTTTACGCTTAATTTATTACGCTCAAACAATTGATATAAATGTCTTAGTTGATCTAAATAGATCGCTGGCTCTTCTATTGACACTTCATAAAGTTGTGTGGCGTGTCGTCTTAAAAAATCTGATGTTTCACCATCGGGTAATTCAGCTAAAATCGGCTTGCCACTTGCCACATAATCTATCGCTTTAGTCGCTAAATGCGTATCCGCTTTACCTTTATCTGGTTTACCTTTTTGAATAAATAACACATCACATTGCGATAAAATATCGTGTAACTTTTCTTTTGGTTGAGCACCTATCATTACAACCTTATCGGTTAATTTATACTCGCGTATCAACTGCATCATTTCATCTTGAACATCACCTACATTGATAAGGCGAATAGGAAAATCACACTGCGCTAATTGCTTAAATAGGCCTTTTGCGCTGCGCCTAAAACCATCCCATGTCCCGCTATAACCAAGGGTCAACACCTTATGATTATCGGAAACATGATCAAGGATTTGATCATAACTATTAGGGATATAACGAACACTATGTTGGGGGTATAAAGATTGATAAGTGTGATAATCAGCCATCGACGTCACTATCAAAGCACTCGCTTGCTGCATTATTTTTTGTTCAGATTTAACGTCATTTTCATCGGAAAAATAACTCGCTTGCGACCACGCATCACGAAAATCTAACACCAAAGGAACATTGAGCCATTTTGAGAGTAGCCTACCAATTAAAGCGCTACTAAAAGGAGGGCAAGAAACAACAATCACATCCGGTTTAATCGATTTACTTTTTTGCCATGCTTTATAAAGAGCAGGGAATACCCAGCCCCAATGCATATCAATCAACCAATACTTTTTAGCAATATCACCATCTCTTTCTGGTGAGCGCCAATGTCTTAAACGATAACATTGTTTGTGAATAATTGTTGGCCATTTCCAACACCAATCAATATTCCATGAAGATACAGGAACGATATCTGCGAGAAGTTCTATCTTATTTTTATTATCAACATTAGCAAACCGATGATCTCGGGCTTCACGAAAGACCACCACTCGATGTCCTAAACGCGTTAAAGACTCACTAAATCGTCGACTTCTGTTTGCACCAACATTTAATAACGGTGGGGAAAAGTAACTAAAATAAAATATATTCATTCATTCCCCCTTAACATCCTAATGACTTTACCAGGATTACCTGCAAACAATACATTTGGCGGCACATCTTTAGTGACAACACATCCAGAAGCAACAACTGAGCCACGTCCAATAGTGACAGGCTTTACAATATTGACACCAGTACAGATCCATACATCGTCTTCAATCACTAAATCAGCCATTACTGGCGGTTCATACCTGTCTAAACCTGGGCTATGACCGCTATGGGCATTAATGCTCGTTCTCCCTGCAATCATAACGTTATCGCCGATAAGTACTTTCCTTCCAACTGAAATTCCGGTTTGCCAACCAATATAGCAATTTTCACCTATTCTTATTTCGCAACAACCACTATCAGGATGGCCGTGAATACTCAGGGCTCCGTTTAGACAAGTATTATTACCAATATAAATTTTTATCGGCCCTTGAATTAAAGGGAAGCCATTTTCTAAACTCAACCCAGGGCTGTAATGTTCTAACCGTGCCTGTAACATAGGAAGATATAGAAAAATGTTCAATAAGCGTTGGAAAGTGAAACTCGCTAATCGATAAAGAACATAAATAGGCCGATATATCCATGCTAAATCAGGCAGTTGACCATAAACGAACCATTTTGAAACTCGGTATAACAATCGGCTTAATGGCGTGTTTTGTTGTTTGATATAAGCACGAATTCGATGCGTTATTAACATTAATCACCACCTTTACGACTTATTTAAAGCACTTTATTGTCCAATCAAAGATGAATACAATGCGTGAGTTTGGGCGATTTGTATTGCGATATCATATTTTTGTTCTACCTTTCTTCTCGCAGCTAAACCAACACATTCAAGCAATTTATTTTGGCTATAAAGAAACTGAAGCAATTTTTGTACCTGATCTCTTTGTTCAAAACACACATACCAACCCTGCTGTTTATCGGTAAAAATCTCGGCAAGCCCACCGATAGGTTCAGCGATAACTGGTCGCCCTACTGCCATTGCTTCAACGGCGACATATCCGAAAGCTTCCTGCCAACAAGATGGCATTAATACAATATGTGCGTGTTGTAAATCCTGCTCAATTTTTGCTGAACGCCCATGGTAATAAATCGAATTTTCTCGATAGGCTGTGAGCTTCACCTGCTCAGACAGTTCTCCATCCCCATAAATATCTAATTGTGCAATCGTTGCTAATTCTGGTTGAGAAAAGAGATCTAATAAGTAGTGGATTCCTTTTTCTGCACTCAAACTTCCGATATAAAAACAACGTAATTTATTCGTAATTGGCGGTAATTTTTTATAGTTAAATCGCGATAAATTTATACCATTATTAATCAGCACTATTTTTTCAGAGGGCATAAACGCTTCTAACCATCGCTGAATAAAAGGTGAAATCGCACAAAGACGAGTAATTGGCATACCAAGAACCCATTGCTTCCATCGACGCCATCCTGTTATCTCAACGTGTTTTGGTGGTGAATTATGCATGGTAAGCACAATTTTCGAACAAAAAATGCGGGCAATAAATGTATAAAGGTGACCAATACCATAAAAATGGAAATGGATAAGATGAGGACGATAACGTAGTAGTAAAGCAAATAATTGGGCGGAATTTGCAAAAGCGGAATAGGTATAGTTTTTTGATTTTAAGACAGAATAAGCGTCATCTGAAATAGATCGTGCGAATAAAATGAAGTGTTTGTTTGAATCCGGTAGCTGAATTAAAAAATCCAAAAAACTACTACCTTTTTTTACATCAATATCACAAATTAAGACTATGTTTTTCATCTTTTGTCTCACGATAAAAAGGTAGTCTTTAAAGCATATCTGAGAATATATTATTCTTTTCTTAAAAAGGAGAATTTTCGCGAAAGGTAAACAAACGGCTACCATTGCAGTAGCCAAATTCCGATAAAAGTAATGCTGAACCGTTAATTAACACCCATTTGATGTTTATATTTGGTCACTGATTTCTCACAGAAATCTCGCTCATCATCATCGTCAATATTGTTAATAAGTTCAGCAAATGCCTCATAGCCAACCTTACCGTTTTTTACTTTCCATACGGTATAAGCTGCCTGCTTATCTAATTCAATACGTGTTCTTTCACCATCAGACAGTAACGTAAGGTTATACATCAATTATGCTCGCTTTAATTATATTGATTCATTTTACCTAAAAACAAAAGTGATCAAAATAGCCATGCATCATAATCATTTGGGTTTTCTTACGGCAAAATTTGCGTAATCAACTATCAAAAAAGAAGTCCACCCTCTCTTTTTCAACAGAATTAGTAAACAACTTACTATTTTATCTAAAACAGCCTAAATTATGTGATATTGATCGCGAGAATAATCATCCTGCTCTCATAAACTGCTTCCATTGAAACGCAACAATAACCTTTGTTAATTATTAAAATCTAGGAGCAATATATGGCTACCCCACATATTAACGCAGAGCTTGGCGATTTTGCAGAAACAGTACTAATGCCTGGTGATCCTCTACGTGCTCAGTATATTGCTGAAACTTACCTAGATGATGTTAAGCGTGTTTGTGACGTACGTAGTATGTATGGCTACACTGGTACCTATAAAGGTCAACGTATTTCAGTTATGGGGCATGGTATGGGTATCCCTTCATGCTCTATTTATGTCCACGAATTAATTAAAGACTTTGGTGTTAAAAATATTATCCGTATTGGTAGCTGTGGCGCTGTCCATGATGATGTAAAACTGATGGATGTGATCATCGGTATGGGCGCCTCAACAGATTCGAAAGTTAACCGTATTCGCTTCTCAGATCATGACTTTGCAGCAATTGCGGATTATCACTTATTAGAAACTGCTGTCAATCAAGCACGAGCACAGAAAGTACCTGTTCGTGTCGGTAATGTTTTCTCTGCTGATTTATTCTACAGTCCAGAAAGCGATCTTTTCGATAAAATGGAAAAGCTCGGTATCCTTGGCGTAGATATGGAGGCCGCTGGTATTTACGGCGTTGCTGCAGAGTTAGGTGCAAAAGCACTGACTATTTTAACGGTTTCTGATCATATCAAACGTGGTGAAAAGCTCAGTGCAGAAGATCGTCAAACGTCATTTAATGAAATGATGAATATCGCACTAGAAACAGCAATTTCGTTATAAATACTCCATAAGCGGGAGGCATTCTTCCCCGATATGTTGACCGCTTATTTCTATACAAAGATAAAAACTAAAGGGATGTTAGTTTAATCAATACCTTCAATTAATAGAAACCAGCTCGATAATGTAAAATGTGGCGTCTTACACAATCATAGGTAACATATTATTGAAACGTATTGTTCTCTGACAGTGCTGAGTACTATTTACTCAGCCCCTTCTCACAAATCCCACGCCTGCTTAGTAACAACCTTGATAATATATTTATACTCATTGTTAAGACCCCTCAAAAATAAGGTTTGATTATGTCGACATCTCTTACAACAGCAAACCCCATTGAGCAGTTACCTTTGGCTTTTAATGGCCATCAGTTTAATCACTGTAAGACATTGAGTTGTAAGAACTTTGGTTCACATAATCCAAATGACTATGTGCTACAACAGGCAAACAAAAATCGTCCGATATTGGTATGCCGTGAATGTGGTGCTTTTCCTCCTTTATTGAATAACCAAGATATTGTAGAAGAAGCGCTACGTTACCAAACCCAACAAAGCGGCGATCTTCCTAAATGCACAAATAACGCCTGTGAAAATAACGTGTTTTCAGCATTAACACATAGACATTTATATCACGCATTTGGCTTTAGTGGTGACAGGCAACGTTATCGTTGTAAAGCATGCGACCAAACATTTGTTGATCGTTGGTCTGGTAGTAATAATAAACATCTTATACAACAAAAACTCTTAGGGTTATTATTTACTGGTTATCCCGTGCGAGATATTTGTCGTCGCTTAGAGATAAATCCAAAAACATTTTATGATCAATTAAACCACATCGCAGCAAGGTGTCGCCGCCAACTTGCTCTGTTTGATGAACGCTTGTTTAAGCACCAACATAAAGTACAACTGGCTTCCAATATAAAAGCGTTGCAAGAGAAAAGTATGAACGGTGTACTATGGGTTGCCAGTGCAGAAGCGCAGTCAGGGTATGTTGTTGCTCAGCATATTAATTATCAACAAGAAACCGTGGAATCAACACAAGAGCACCATGATGCTTATCAAGATAACGCTCGCTATATGGCGCTCTCTACACCACATCAAACGCTGACAGAAACATTTATCCCGCAAGGAATATTAGCGCGAGTAGATACAACCTATAGGAAAATTTTTAGTCGATCCAATATGGAAAATCCATTGACTGATGGCAGGCTCATTAATTACCCAACAAAAGGAACATTGATCCACCCTCAATACACCGTATATAGCCACTACCTTTATTTAAAGCAAATGTTCCAACATAGCGACTATCTTGCGGTTTTTATGCCTCAAGAAACACTACTTCGCTCTGCCTGTATTTCAGTTTTTATTGATCATATTAAAAAGAAACGAATTGATCCTGTTTATGTTCTTGAAGATGAACAATGGCTACACGGCGATAAACCTGAAAATGTCGATATTGTCCTACTAGGTTGGTGGCAAGATAGGTGGGCTTTTACTCATTTAGAGAACGCAAGTAAAGGGATCTGCCATCTTGGTGGAGAAACCTCAAAAGATAAACAATGGCTAGAACACGCAACATATCGTGCAATTTCAGCTTATCAAAACCGTTTTCAAGACCAATTTAGCCAGCTGATCAACGAACCAAGACGTAAACTTCGCCCAGCAGGATTAATACCCTTGCTTGATATTTATCGTGCTTGGCATAACCTTTGTCGCCAAGATAAATACAGATTAACTCCTGCGCAACGATTAGGGCTTGCCTCTTCACCAATAACATTAGAACAGTTACTGAGCTAGCAGTAGACATAAAAAAGGCTCAATATTGCCATCACTGATGCCATTTTATTGAGCCTAATTAGGATGTTTATAATCTAAAACGCCCTATCTTTATATAATCTTATTTTTCAGCTGCAACTACTGATATTTCAACCAATAAAGCATCACGTGCCATGCTCGCTTCCACACAAGCACGCGCAGGTGCATGACCTTCAGGAACCCAGTTATCCCATACTGCATTCATTTCTGCGAACATACTCATATCTTTAATATAAATCGTTGCAGAAAGCATATGCTCTTTATCACTTCCCGCTTGTAGTAATAACGCTTCAACTTTATCCAGCATTGTCTGTGTTTGCTCTGTAATATCTTTTGTTGCATCAGCACAAACTTGACCACACAGATAAATAGTTCCGTTATGTTTTACAATACGGCTCATTCGAGCACCCGTTTCCAAACGTTCAATCATGATATTTCCTGTTCACTAGAAAGTAAGAGGTCATTGTAACTTTTTTTGCATAAAAGTCGTCATAGTTCGGTAAGAAAATAAAATTATTTGCACATAATGCAGTTTACACCGTAAATTTCAGCTATTTTCCTAACGAATCTTCAATTCTCGCTTTCCAAATCGCCATTGCTAATGCTGGCTTGCGTAGCACTTCAGGTGTTGGGATCCAGCCATGCTTGATCTTAGCAAACACATCAAAACGCTCTGCTGTACCAGACATTGCTTCTGCTATGACTTTACCTGCAATATTGGTTAAACCAACGCCATGACCAGTGTATCCATGAGCAACATAAATATCATTCCCCAAGTGATCAATTTGAGGCATGTAAGAACGAGTGACCGCAAATAAGCCGCCCCAGTGGTACTCCATTTTCACATCTTTTAGCTGTGGGAATACCGTGATCATACGTTGACGTAGACGCTCCGCTGAATCACTGTATTCACCATTAAATGGGTGATTTACACCGCCAAATAAAATACGCCCATCAGGTGTCGGACGGTAATAATCAAGACTGTTATTTAAGTCTGACATTGCCATCATATTGGAAATAGGCTGACGATCACCTAATTGCTCTGTTACTGCAATATAAGAAGCAACGGGCAAAACGACACTTTGTGCTTTACGGTTTAACCCGTCTAAATATGCATTACACGCCAATAACACTTGTTTCGCTTTTACACGACCTTTTGGGGTATGAATAATATGTGGATTGCCTTTTTCAATTTTAGTCGCAGGGGTATTTTCAAATACCGAAGCACCTAATGACATTGCAGCACTGGCTAAACCTAAGGTGTAATTTAATGGGTGCATATGTGCGCTGTTTGAATCAAACAACCCACCAAGGTAACGATCGGTATGCGCTACTTGCTGAATTTGTTCGTTTTCCCACCAGCTTGCACTTGGGTAATCATAACGAGTCTGCTTTAAGTCATACCAAGATTTTAATTCTTCTTCTTGGCTCTTTTTCAATGCCAGCTCGATATAGCCTTGTTGAAAATCACAGTCGATGTTGAATGTTTCAATACGCTCGCGTGCAATATCAACCGCCTCACAAGAGAGATCCCATAATTGTTTTCCCCATTCAGGGCCATAGGTCTCATCGACTTCACGCAGCCCCAAACAGTAACCAACGAGACACTGCCCACCATTACGGCCAGATCCCCCCCATGCTAAACGCTGAGATTCAAGAACGACAACCGAAAAACCTTTCTGACGTAATTCGATGGCAGCATTCAAACCTGTCATACCCCCACCAATAATACACACATCAGCTTCTATCTGTTGTTCGAGTGCTGGTTGCTCAGGTAATGCATTAATTGTTGCTTGGTAATAACTATCAATATATTGACTACGCATGGACATTCCAATTGCCTATAGATAAGAACAGAGAAAAAATCGCGCGGATAATGTCACGCTATTAATGCAACAACAAGGGATTTATTACTGTGATAGTGGTCATATATCACGCCGATTAACTTTGACATGCTTAATGTTAACTCTATTATCCGCTACTCACTGACTTACCTGGTCATTTAGGGAAATAGAAATGAAAAAAGTTTTTAAAGGGGTGACAACACTAGCATTCGCACTTTCAGCATTTAATGTTTCGGCAAATGATGCTGTGCTTAATATTTACAACTGGGCTGAATATATGCCAACAGATGTAATTCAAGCATTTGAGAAAGAATACAATGTCACCGTCAACTATTCGACTTTCGATAATAACGAAGCGATGTATACCAAATTAAAACTGCTGGATAACAAAGGTTATGATGTGGTTTTTGCTTCAACCTATTTTATTGAAAAGATGGCGCGTGAAGGCATGTTAGCCAAAATAGACAAATCCAAAATGCATCACTTAAAAGATGTTTATCCTGGTTTGTTAGGCCAACAATTTGATCCTAAAAACGATTACTCACTTCCGTATGTTTGGGGTGTGACAGGGATCTCTTATAACTCAGATAGTATTAAAAACGATCAGGTAACGGGCTGGAATGATTTATGGAATACTGATTTCCAACGCCAAGTCATGCTATTAGACGATGTTCGTGATGTATTTGGTATGGCATTAAAAGCACAGGGCCATAGCATTAACAGCACAAACGAAGCTGAAATTAAACAAGCATACGAGAAACTGCGCGACTTACGTCCTAACGTTGTTGTCTATAACTCAGACGCACCACATGTCCCTTATGTGACGGGTGAAGCGATGCTCGGGATGCAATGGAACGGTAATGCTTATTTAGCAAAACAAGAAATGCCAGAGCTAAAATTTGTTTATCCTAAAGAAGGATCGATTCTGTGGATGGATAACTTTATTGTGCCAGAAGGCAGCGTAAATAAAGATTTAGCCTTTAAGTTTATTGATTTCTTTATGCGTCCAGAAAACCAAGCAAAATTGGTTGAAGAGCTCGGTTTCCCTGCGCCAAATAAGCAAGCAAAGTCATTCTTACCTAAAGAATTACAAAACGATCCGATGATCTTCCCAACAGATGAGGAAGTAAATAAAGGTGAGTTTACTAATGATGTTGGTAGTGCTGTCAATATTTACCAAAAATACTGGCAAATGCTGAAGAGCTAAAAATAGATAGAGAGCGATAACAGTGTTATTGCTCTCTATCTTAATTATAGACTCTATATAATAATTTCAATTCATGCCACTCAAAATTTTCACTTTAACGTTATTAACAATTATCAAGATTATTTATTTAAATATTAATAAAAAATAAAACACTTTCATATTATTTATTATTCACTGAATACAGTATAAAAATTATCTATCGCAATATTAATGATATTTAACTTCTTTTTTTTGTTGCTATATAACTTTAAACCTTAGGTGTAATTTAAATGAGCTATTTATTCAACATGAATTTATGAACGTAGTTACGGAGTAATTAAAAGCCTACGCATTAATTTCACTATCCTTATCAATATCTTTAGGTCTTGTAATTGACAAAAGAAAAATCCAATTAAACCTTAGCGTTAATTGCTGGTAGTCGCAGAGCCACCCCTGATTTTCCACTTTGATAGAAAAAGGTAATAGTGTTCCAATACACGTACTCACAGTCATCTGTGTATAACAAATATTTTGCTGGCTCTTTATAAGCCAGTTATTTCTAACTTTAACTAACTGATCAATAATATAAATTATGAATGCCTTAGATGAACAAAAACTCAGTCAACTGAGTCCTTTTGAAATTAAAAACACACTACTAACATTGGCTTCATCGCAATCCGACATTGCCCTAATAGACGCTGGTCGTGGCAATCCTAATTGGGTAGCAACCTTACCTCGTGAGGCTTTTTTTCAATTAGGGTTATTTGCACTGAGTGAAGCTAACTTAAAATTTAAAAATTATGATAACTTTGGCGGAACAGCAGATAAGCTTGGCATCTTCCAACGTTTACAACAATTTTGTTTTAAAACAGAAAATCAAAATAATCATGGGTTAACATTTTTACTCAATGCTATTGATTATCTTAAGACGAATCAAGCGATTAATCCTGACGAGATTGTATTTGAATGGACCAATGGGGTACTAGGTGATGATTACCCTGTTCCAGATAGAATGCTTAAACACGCAGAATGCATTATACAACAATATTTAAGTAGTGCGCTTTGCGATAATCAAAATACTTTGCCACAAAGCCCATTTGATTTATTTGCTGTTGAGGGCGGCACTGCGGCGATTGTTTATATCTTTAATACCTTAAAAAGTAATCGCTTATTATGTGCTGGTGATAGTATTGCGATTGCAACACCGATATTTACGCCTTATATAGAAATTCCGGATCTTGAAGACTATGCGCTAAACCGTATTGAGATTGAAGCTAGTGAGGATCTTATCTGGCAAATATCCGATACTGAATTAAATAAATTACTAGATCCAAACATTAGAGCGTTCTTTGTAACGAACCCTAGCAATCCACCCTCAGTAAAATTGAGTGATGAAACGCTAACTAAAATTGCAAATATTGTTAAACAACGTCCAGATCTTATTATTATCACTGATGATGTTTATGGCACGTTTGCCGATAACTTTACCTCACTGGCAATGATCGTTCCTCATAATACGATACTTGTTTATTCATTCTCTAAATATTTTGGTGCAACAGGATGGCGTTTAGGTGTTATCGGTATCCAACCTGATAATATTTTAGATGAGTTACTAAGAAAACAATCAAATGAAGTTAAACATACACTGTTTGAACGCTACAAAAATATTAATTTAGATCCAAATAGTATGAAGTTTATTGATCGCTTGGTCTCAGATAGTCGAGCAGTAGCTTTAAACCATACTGCTGGGCTATCAACACCGCAGCAAATTCAAATGTCACTTTTTGCTGTATTCTCACTCATGGACAATGAACAGCAGTACAAACAAGACGCTAAAAATATCATTCGCGACCGCTATCATCATTTAATGGAACATATGAAAGGTACACCAGTGGTTGCAGAAGATAATCCTAATGGCGTGTTTTATTATGTTGAGATTGATATAGCACGAATTGCTAATGAACTTTATGGTGAGAAATTCTTAACGTGGTTAACCAAAACGTACAACGCACTAGATTTTGTTGTACGACTCGCTCAAGAAAATGCGATCATCGTGATGCCAGGAGCTGGTTTTGATGCTCCTCAATGGTCCATTCGTATATCTCTCGCCAACTTAGATAATGAGAAATACGATACCTTAATGGATAACATTAATAATATGGTAATGAGCTATCACGATGAGTTTAATGGTTGACATACATCATTAATAATAAGCCACCATCTGTTATATATGGTGGCTTATTATACTATAAGCATCGAGATATAAGTTGAATCAACTTTGCCGCTAATTTCGCGGTTTGGTTAGCATAATCATATTCAGGATTGAGCTCAGCGATATCAACTAACTTTACTTTTCCGCTTGCCATAATATGTTTAATTGCCCATTCGACCATAGGTAAACCAACCCCCTGCATTTGGGTCATATTCACACCAGGTGCAATAGATGCAGAAAATACATCAAGCCCAATACTTAACTGTATAACGTCAACACTATCGATATATTTATCAATTTTGGTTTGTACTGCTTTTTTATTGCGTGATGTTATTTGGTTATCAAGCAACCACTCACACCCCAAATCTTCAGCCAATTTAAACATTGCTTGTGAATTAGCACGATCGCATATACCTAAACCAAGGTAATGAAAATCTCGGTGATGCTCCTTGCTATAACATAATGCAGAATGAAAAGCCGAACCAGAACGAACAGACAAGGTTGGTCGCAACTCAAAATGTGCATCAAAATTGATGATCCCAACACGCGCTTGGCAAGGCTGATAACTCATCGTTGGATCTTCTTGCGTCGCCGATAAAGCAACAACATTATCAGGTATCGATTTAGCTACTTGCCATTCGGTATGTATTTTTGCTTTATCATCGGCAAAATCAGATAACGCTTGATAACTTGCAATAGATATTTCATGACCGCCCCCTAACACTATAGGGAAATGCCCAGAATGGAGTAAACCATGTACAACTTGCGCTTGCTTATCACTTAATGATGAGAAATTTGTATCGTCATCAACCAGTTCTATATCGCCAGCATCATAAAAGGGCAGCTTTGAATGCGAATGTGTACTGGGAAGAATACGTCGAATACTTGCTGGTCCTTCCTTCGCCCCTTGTCGACCTCGATTCCAGCCAATACTAAGATCAGAAATAATGCCGAGTAAAACAATCCCTTGTTCTCGTTGATCAATATAAGGAGAAATTAACGTATGTGATCGATGTGGAATACGAGACTTAACATCATCAGTTTTAAATAATTTTTTTAAATGATCTACAAACATACGTTTATCTTCCTTTGATCAAAAACGTTGTAATTTAATGTTGTGGTGGTAAAGCGCGAGCAGCCTGTAAGACACACATAACAATTTTATTTTTACGGCTATTGATACGTTCAGCTGGTGCCATGACACTCACTGCGCCAGCCACTTTATTACCGATAAAAACGGGCGCACTCACACCAGAAACACCTTGGTCAATTTCAGACGTACTAATAGCAAAACCATCTTGTTTAATCAGATCAAGCTCTGTTAACCATGCGTCTAATTGCTCTTTCTCTGTGATCTCGTAATGCTTCAAAATACGTAATTGGCGAGAAAGGGGTAAATGCGCCAAAATAACTTTTGATGAAGCACCACGGATAAGAGGTTGGCTCTGCCCTTTTTCATAGCTACAACGTAAAGTGTATGGACTATCAATGCTATCGACACACAAAGCATTAAAGCCAACAGGCACCATGTATGCCGACATCTCACCCGTTTGTTGCTGCAAACGTTTCAATATCGGTCGAACACCATCTGGTAATGGTGAGTTAATCTGAAAATTACGTTGTAATTGCAATGCCGCAGGCCCGGCACTGTATGTATTCTGACCGTGATTTTCTTCGATTAAATTCCAATCTCTTAGTAATGCTAAGTAGCGGTATAAACTACTAATAGGCATATTCATTTCGACACTTAACTGCTGAGCTTGCAGAGGGAAAGGTGAAGCTGCAATGTGAATTAATACTTGCAACAGCTTTTCATTAGCACTGAGTGAATTTGTCACGGTGTTGGCTTCTTCTTTTTGTATGATAATTACTTTTAACCAATAAAAAACCATACTGCAAATTAAATTCTTACATGATGAGAATTATATAAAATAATACTCAATTAATTACCGCAATATAAGAAACCTAATATTAAACACTTTATATTTACTGAATTACTATCAAGAAACTTTCTTACCCTATGGGATTTATCGGTCTAATAAACATTTAAATAGCGTTTCAATTTGTTAATTAAAGATCAACGCATTATCACAGTAATAAAAAAGATGTAACTTTTCCGAGATCCTCACCGTCAATCAAGTGAGAAAAAAGACGCTTTTCTATGCTAAATAGCAGATCACGCTAGTAATAATAGGAGGGTTACTGGTAAAATCCTTGCAAAATTGACCGTCACACATAGTAAAAGAGAGTGATTCCTCATGGGAAGAAAGTTCGAAGTACGCAAATTGTCTATGGCAAAAACCCAAGGCGCTAAGATCAAAGTTTACTCAAAGTACGGTAAAGAGATCTACGTTTGTGCTAAGAACGGTAGCCCTGATCCAGATGCTAACCTAGCACTTCGCCGTCTTATTGAAAAAGCGAAGAAAGATCAGGTGCCAAGCCACGTTATCGAAAAAGCAATTGATAAGGCTAAAGGTGGCGGCGGTGAAGATTACTCAACAGCACGTTACGAAGGTTTTGGTCCTGGCAACTGCATGGTTATCGTTGACTGTCTAACTGACAACAACAACCGTACTTTCATGGACGTTCGCCAAGCATTCGTTAAAAACAATGCAAAAATTGGTAGCCCAGGTACTGTTGGCCACATGTTTGAACACCAAGCAGTATTTGAATTCAAAGGCACAGATGAAGAAGCTGTTCTTGAGAATCTAATGATGGAAGATGCTGATGTGACTGACATCACATGTGAAGATGGCGTGATCACTGTTTACGCTCCTCACACAGAATTCTTCAAAATTAAAAATGCACTTGCAGCAACAATGCCAGAAGTAACATTAGATGTTGAAGAAATTTCTTTCGTTCCACAGACAATGACTGAATTGGCTGGCGACGACATCGCAATGTTCGAGAAATTCCTTGATGCATTGAATGATTGTGATGACGTACAAAACGTTTACCACAATGCAGAAATGGCTGACTAATATTTAGTTTGCTGTTGATATAAAAAAGGTCACCTAATGGTGACCTTTTTTGTTTCTGCTGAATTATTATTGGCTTAACGACTTGCCTTTCGTGCTCGTGACATTAACCAAAATGCTAAAGCACCAAAACCTAATGCTTGTAACCATAATTGCTGCCACCAACCAATCATTTGAGCAAAGCTTGCGCCCATCTGATTTAAACCAAGAAAACCATTAATAGCAGCCGTTGACGGTGCTAACTGGGTTAACTCTCGTAGTAATGTTGGCAATTCAGAGGTTGGCCAAATAAAGCCTGCGGTAAACACTAAAGGTAATGAGCTTAATAACACCACCAGCGTGACTAACTCAGAACGTGGAATCAACTGTCCTAATACCATTCCCAACATGATTACCGCTAACAAAAAGGCAATCGTCATGGCAAAAAGATCAGGAATAGACGCCAGTCGATTTACTCCATAATAGGTGAAGGTAAAACCGAAATAGTACGCGGCTAAAACCAAATAAATCACGACAAAGATAAACGCCCTTACCGCCATAATCATCCATACTGGATATTCAGACCAATAACCACTTTTACCTGCCGCCCGCGCTTCATTTTCTGATGCACCGACCATACCGACACCAATTAACAATGTCTGATGTAAGATCAATACAAAAACAGCAGGAACAACATAGTTAATGTAGCCCATCGTGACATTAAACACTGGACGCATGTTTAACTTCATTGCACTGTACTGTTCGGTCGCTTGAACGAAGTTATCCCCCTTTAAAACAAGATGGTTTATCTTCGCCTTTACACCTAAATCAGTGCCTGCAGCGCTTAATCCTTCCACAATGGTACCGTATACCAAGAACAATGCCGCATTACCTGCATATGCCAGTGTTGGGCTAGTCCCTAACATCACGTCTTTGTAGAAATCATGGGGGATCACTAAAATCCCTTCTACTTGACGATCAAGTAACGCTTGTTTTGCCGCATCAATACTACCTAAGTGCTGAGTAATATGAACCTGGGGTGTGGCATCAGCCATACGGATCAATTCACGACTCATCTGGGTTTGATCAAGATCAACCACGGCAACCTTCTGATCGCGAGGGATCTCATTGCTATAAGGTAGCGGATATAAGAACGAGTAAAAAACTACGCCGCCAAATACTGTAAACACCAAAGAAACATTCGTAAAAATGGCTTTTAGTTCATGCTTAAATAAATTTAACCAGCTCATCTAGGCATCCCCTTTTACAGCATCGCCACTTAATGCTTTACGGCGATGGAATAACATCAACATCACTGCTAATACCATTGCAACCATAAAACACGACAAAACAAACAATTGATGAGATGCCTGATACCACCCCGTCCCATAATCAACTTGCTGTAATTGCACTTCAATATAATGACTTACAGGTAGTAAGCTACGCCACATTTTGGCAATTACAGGCATATCAGTGGCAGGGAAAGTGATCCCCATAAAGGCAAAGGCAGGGGCTGTAAATGCCGCGGCAAAACTCATGGCACGTGGTACTTCCATCGCAAGGAAATAGATAAAAGCCCCCATACTTTGACACGCCAGCACCATTAACAATTGCGCGACAATCAAGATATGCCAATCACCATGCATCGGCCAATCCAATGCTACGTACATCCACCACAAGAACAGCAAGCCTTGGATCAAAAATAACCCAGTATAAGCAGCTAATTTACCCAGTAACTTAGAAACAGGTGACGTTTGTAACCACTTCCATAGTCCTTGTGTTCTCGCTTCATAGGCAATAGCTAATACCGTTGTGGCCACAATCAAGATCTGCCAGATAGACGGGATAATGGCAGAAACCAAAAACTGTCCATAATGGCTATTACTGTTAAATAACGGTGTAATTTGCCCACGAATAGGCACCGCTTGCCCCATCGCTTGCAACGGCACTGGTGCCCCTGTCGCCATATTCTTAACGGTTTCAACCCCTGCATTGAATGTGCCTTCAGCCAGCAGCATTGCAGAGTTGATCAATTTACCTATTAAAATAAATTGTCCATTATAAAACGTGGTGATCTGTGGCGAAAAACCAAGCTTGGTGTCTTTTTCAAAATTATCTGGGATCACCACCATGGCATAGATTTCATTGGCTCGCATCGCTTCACTGCCCTGATCTGGGCTCGTGAATTGACGTGTAACAGCCATTGTCGGGCTGGCATCCACATAACGAGTAAAATGACGAGACAACTGGCTATGATCAAGGTCGACAACACCAACAGGTAAGTTATGCGCTATACCCGTAGAAAAAATAGCCCACATAGTGAGAAATAGCACCGCAGGTAACCACAGTGTTAATGCTCGTAACCAGCCATCTTTCCATATGTTTCGCCATTCTTGCTTCACATACTGAAAGCTATTCATATTACTGCTCTACAATCACGCTCATGCCTACGCGCAAGCCATCAATTGGTTGTGTTGGACGTGCTTCCACTTCAAACGTACGCATATCAAAACCTTTCGCCGTGTCTGTTGCACGCCACGTAGCAAAATCACCCATTACCGCAACGTGTGTTACTTTAAATGAATAGGTTTTATCACCTAATGCAGGAATGGTTACGTTAAACTCTTTACCTTCTTGGTAATCTTTTAGCTTATCTTCTCGCACATTAAAGACAGCCCACGCATCGTTAATATCAATAATATTCACCACAGGAAAACCTTGTGGTGCTAGTTCACCATCATGCAGCAGCACTTGTGAAACTTCCCCTTGGTGCCAACTAGAGATCTTGGTATCAGCAACATACGCTTCTACTTCGGCCACTGCTCCTGCAGCCATTTTCACTTTCTCTTGTGCTGCACGCTTCGTTTCTACGCGTGCACCTTCTTTGGCCATCTCATACATCTGGTATGCTGCACTTTCGGTATATTGTGCCGCTTGCCATTGTGTGAAAGCTTCATCGCGTTTTTGCTCTGCAATCACGCCATCTTTATAAAGGTTATTGACACGGACATAAGTCGTTTTCATCAATTTCGCCGCCGCCGTCGCTTTACGCCACTGATCTTCCGCAGCTGCAATTTGCTGACGTCGCGCGCCTTTTTCCGCTTCTTCTGCCAACGCACCAGCCGCTTGCTCACCTGCTTTCGCTTGTTCTAACTTGGCATCAATTTCCGGACTTAAAATGGTAAAAATAAGTTGTCCCGGTTTAACTTCATCGCCTTTACGAACAAGTACTTGATCAATACGCCCCGGTACTTTTGAGGAAATATTATATTGCTGCGCTTCAATCTGACCTTGCATACGTTCAGGTTGAGGCTGGTAAGCATGCCAGAAGGTGTAACCCAACCAACCCACAACAGCAATTACAGGAACCGCTACTGCTATAGACTTCAACTTACTCATAACAATTAAACCTCTATACCTTGATATTTCTGATAATTATTAAAGGTGTTCATTTCACCGCTTACCGCAAGTAAACGAGTTAAACACATAACATATTGATAGGCCGCAGCAAGTCGCTGGGTTTTAACGGCGGATAAATACAGTTCAGCGTCAACCACATCCAGTGACGTTGATAACCCTTGGCTAAACGCTTTTTCTCGTAGACGAATATTTTCTTTTGCTAATGCAAGACTCGATTGTAAACCGTTATATTCTTCGACTGCTTGATTAGCTTCTCGATAGGTTTTCTCAACTAACACAGTCAGATCTTGCTCAGCTTGCGCACGTAAATGATTCACTTGTGTCACCATCGAATGCGCCGCTTTTACCTTACCTGAACGGCCAGAGCTGTCGAGAAGCGGAACACTAACACCAATACCTACCGCCCAATCAGGTGCCATTTTAGCGGCAAGAGAGTCGCTTTCGTAAAGGTTATAATCACCGTACAAATAGACTTCTGGATAATACTTGCCTTTCTCTACATCAATTAAGCCATCAGCCTGTTTACGCTTAGCATCCAAAATATGTAAACCAGGGTAACTTGCTAACGTTTTATTTATAAACGCCGACATGGGCGGTAAAGAACTATTAATAAACAAATTAGTAGTAGGTACAGTGGTACTCGATTGCTGCAGTAGTCTTGTTAGCGCAACTTGCGCAATTTCTAAATCACGCACTGATTTTTGTGCGTCAACTTTTGCTTTATCGTAAGCCGCTTCTGCTTGTAGACGTTCAACTTTTGCAATTTGACCTTGCTGCTCTAGTTTAAGCGCATGTTCGTAATGACGTTTTAGCCCTGCTTCAACCTCTTTACGTGTTTCGACAACATTTTTTGCTAAAACAACACCAAAGTAAAAGCGGGATAAATCTTCAAATTTAGCCTGTTGCATCATGGCAAGCATGTATTTCGCTTCTTCTGTTTGTCCTTTAGCAATATCTTGTGCCGCACTAATACGACCACCAGTGAAAATAGGCCAAATAGCACGAACAGAACTGGTTAGCACATCACGATCTGCAATCGTTGACGTTAGTGCAGAATTAAGGTCTAGGCCTGTCACTTTAGTAAGCTCGGCAATAATTTTTGTTAATTCTTGCCCCGCTGCTGTGGATGATGCAGGCATACTGCCAAATAAATCTGAAGGTGACAGTTTTACATCTTGATCCAAACGGGTGTAATTTGCACCAATCGTCACAGTTGGCAAATATAAGTCACTTGCCGCATCTTGCATGTACTCTGCTTGCTCAACACTTGAACGTCCGGCCGCCAAACCATCATTCTTCGTCACGACAGTATGCCACGCATCACTAAACGCAATGGGTGATGCATAAATACTCGGTGTGATCGCTAGCAAAGCGATAGCCAGTGGTTTAACCATAAATGGTTTTATTCTCATAAGGTAACCCTTTGATACCAGTTTTTCTTAATGCTTTTTTATTCTAGAGCAATAACTCTAAAACAAAACAATTTTTTATGTATAGAGCCATCTTGCTTTATCGATAAACTGTATGAATATTATTCAGATAATGCGAATAATAACAGCATACTCTTATTGCGTTATTGTTATTACTAAAGATATAAAAAAACCCACTGTCAAGCGGGTTTAATATGGGATCACATCATAGTATTGATTAAACAAATACCCAAATAATGATCTATCGAGCTAAACGAATCAACGAGCGCCCTAATAAGCGTTCTAATTCATCAATACTTTGCTGACCATAACGCTGCTCACAAAGAGTAAATAAGCGTTCAATTCCACGGTGGGCAAACTCATGTGATGTTTCTGCAGAAGAAATATGATGGAAGAGTAAGCGTAAAATTGCACGGAATTTTTCATCATCAAGCGCAACTGACCAGCTTGCAGAAAATGCTGCTAAATCGTCTGTTAAATCAAGCTTATCTACAAACAGCTGATAGATACGCCCATCAAGTGCATGCGCAAAGTCTTGTTTCTTTGGGAAATGATGGCTAATACCGGTACGAGAGATCCCTGTTTGATTACTTAACGTGGTGTATGACATTTTGTCGTAACCTAAGGTAAGAATTTGATCAATTACAGCATCCATAATCGTTTGAATGGTTATCTCTGTATCTTCTTTACTTCGCTTTGGCATAATGAGTTGACTCTATTGTAATCATTTTATGCAACAGTACGATTTCAATAATTATCCTTCATTGAAATCAGTGGCTAGTATTAGTATTACAAAATGTGATTCCCTTAACTAGCGCTAACTCACATTTTTAGCGACATCATGTTGTATCTGGTTAAAAAGCGCCAAATCAAATGTAATTATTTACTTTACAAGCCATTTACTAAATAGAACAGTCCACCAATTAGCGACCAAACTTTTTCGCTTGTTGTTCAATATTACGATAAAGGATCTGGGTCCAAAACGGTTGATTCACTGACGCCAGCAACTTCCCTTTTTTCGGGTCGTGTGGGCTAATAATCACCTCAATATTCTCAAGCCCTGTTCTTTGGGCGAGTAAAAATAGTTCTTCAATACTATAATCGCCCATGGCTAAACAGCCTGTCGATGCTTGTTTACCATGAATGAAAATATTACTACCTGGAGACGTTCTGCCTTCTAATTTTGCGTATTTACGATCAAAAGCATTCGGGTAATCTAGCTTCATCGAAAGGTGAAAGCGACTATTGGGATTCAATAAAGAAACACGATAAATACCTTCAGGAACTTGTTTATCACCTTCCCGTAGTTTAGGTCCTTTTTTACCGCTTATTTTCTCGATATTGTAACGCTTAACGTAAGACCACTTACCTTTCTCTTCTGCCCAAAGTTCTACTGACATCTCTTCTTTCATCGCAAAGAGTGCAATATTTTTCGGAGGGTAAGATAAACCTGCTTGTTCAAAATAACGTTTCATCCTTGGCTCAACGAAAGGAGAGTAACGCTTCATTACATCATCAACGGTTCGTGTACCTGCAGGAGGGTAAGTTGAGTACGAATAAGCTGCTTGAGCATCAGTAACAGCGGTGAACATAACCAATAATGGCAATAACGCTTTTTTAAACACAAAACCCTCGGTACTTGCAGTGTCATCTTTGGAAATAAACGAAATCAGTAACAGATATCATCAAAAGTAGGCGCTAGTGTACTGCCGTTTTGCCGTGGCGCAACCGATAGTGTGGACATTTTTACAACAAAATATTGCACATTATTTACACTTCTAGATAAGTCATTAAAATACCTATCGCTATTTCGTTAATTGGCATTCACACTACACAAGGTACAATAGAGACAATACTCTTCATATAATTAGGTATACAGATTTTGCATACGTTAGAACAACTACGCTCTGGTGAACTGGCGCATATTTCCCGACTAAAAATTTCGCAGCAATTAACCACATTTCCTCTCGAAATTCTTTCGCTAGCAAATAGTTTGGAAATCCTAGATTTAACGGATAACAAACTGAGCCAGTTACCTGACGACTTTGCCAAGCTAACCAAGCTGCGCATTGTGTTTATGTCAAATAACTGCTTTACCGAGTTACCGAAGGTCTTAGGGGCTTGCCCAAACTTAGAAATGATCGGGTTTAAATCAAACCAGATCACTACCGTTGATGAAACATCGTTACCTCAAAAACTGCGGTGGCTGATTTTAACCGATAATAATATCGCTCAATTACCACAAAGTTTAGGATTACGCCCCCGCCTGCAGAAACTTGCATTAGCAGGTAATCAACTCACAGAATTGCCAACCACAATGGATCAACTACATAATTTAGAGTTGATCCGTTTATCTGCTAACCGCTTACAAACATTTCCAACTCAACTGCTTAATTTGCCAAAACTCGCGTGGCTGGCCTTTTCTGGTAATGATTTTAATCGCCATCAGCAGGTAAACAATACATTGCCTGAAGTGGTACCGAATGATTACACGTTACGATCAGTGCTAGGACAAGGCGCATCTGGCGTTATTTCATTAGCCGAATGGAAAAATAATACCCATCAACTGGCAGCAGATATCGCAGTTAAAGTTTTTAAAGGTGAGGTGACGTCTGACGGTTACCCGCAAGATGAATTAAACGCTTGTCTCAAAACAGGCCGTCACCCAAACCTTGTAGAGTCATTAGCACACGTTACAGACCCCAAACATTTAGCGCTGGTTATGGCATTAATCCCTGCGCACTTTAAAAACTTAGGCTTACCACCAACGTTTGAAACCTGTACGCGCGATACCTTTCCTAACGGCTTTACGTTAACCATTGAGCAAATCACAAAAATAGTGTCACAAATGACAAACGTGATTGAACATATGCAAAACCAAGGTGTGGCTCATGGTGATATTTATGCCCATAACGTCCTCTTTGATGAGCATGCCAATATTCTGGTTGGCGATTTTGGTGCAGCTTCCATTTACGATGATTTACCTCTAATAATACAGCAACAAATCAAAACCATCGAAAACCGAGCATTAGGTTATTTCATTGAAGATTTACTCAGTATTTGTGAATCACAAGATCGCACGTCATCGCGTTATCAAACACTCTACCAAAAGGCGCAAAATTACATTCAGTTGTCATCTTTTTAAGCGACAATAAAAGTACTTTTTTATTATCGCCTTTATCAACAACAAAACAAACATGATCGTGTTAACAAATCTGATACAAAGTCATTAATTTATTCTATAAATAATCAGAATTGTTTTCATACAAGCGTTTTAAATAATTGATTGATTTTATAATAATAAATACCCGAGTCACTCACCAGAACTTAAAATATTGTCTGTTTAGCTCACTGATTTTCCTTACGCAACACCTTGACTAGCACCTAAAATACGCTTTAAATTTAACATTATAATAACAAACGATGTCATCGAACGATTTCATCCTTGTAGCAAACCATTTAAGGGAAACTAATATGGCTCAACTGCTACCCAATGACATGATCCTACAATGGGCAGAAGAACGTCCTACTGATATCTATCTTCGCCAAATTATCAACCGTGAATTTGTTGACTACACCTATGCAGATGTTGCAGATAAGGCTTTACGTCTAGTCAGCGCCTTTCGTGCACTGGGGATCCAACCGGGCGAGCGTATTGCTCTCGTCTCTAAAAACTGTGCGGAATGGTTTATTTGTGATTTGGCCATGATGCTAGGTAGTTATATCAGTGTTCCTATTTTCCCAACAGCTGGGGCTGATACCATTGAGCATTGCATTACTCATAGTGACAGTAAATTAGTGATTATCGGTAAACTTGATAGCCCTGATGCCATCAATAGCGTGACACAAAAGCTATCCGATATACCGACGATCTCTTTTAGCTACCCAGGAACACCTGAAGGGAAATATAATTTTTCTACGCTGATTGAACAACATGCCCCAAGCAAGGAACGTCCAGCACATACTGATGATGAATTAATGTCGATTGTTTATACATCGGGCACATCTGGACTTCCTAAAGGCGCGATGCTGACCTATGGCGCTTTTGCTTGGGCATCACATCAAATAATCAATCATATTGGATTAGGTGAAACAGAGCGGTTATTTTCTTATCTCCCACTCGCACACATAACTGAGCGGGTTTACATTTTTGGTTCATCCATCATGTCTGGTCTTCAAGTGGCATTTCCTGAGTCTCTTGATACCTTTATCGATGATGTAAAAATGCACCGCCCTACTATTTTTGTTTCTGTCCCGCGTTTATGGACGCTTTTCCAACAACGAATTCAAGAGAAACTACCACCAGCCAAACTGAATCTGTTACTTAAGATTCCATTTATTTCTGGCTTAATAAAGCGCAAGCTCGCTGATGGTTTAGGGCTTAACGAAGCGCGAGTATTAGGCTGTGGTTCTGCTCCCGTTTCTGCGGGTTTATTACGTTGGTATGAAAGTATTGGCCTCAATATTACCGAAGCTTGGGGTATGACAGAATCTTTTGCCTATAGCACATTAAACCACCCATACCGTAGTGACAAAGTCGGTAGTGTTGGTAATGCAGGCCCAGGCGTTGAACTGAAAATTGCCGCAGATGATGAGATATTAGTACGTAGTAAAGGCCTATTTGCCGGTTATTACAATAATGATGCTGCAACCAAAGAAAGCTTTGATAGCGAAGGCTGGTTACATACTGGTGATATCGGTTTTATTGATGAAGATGGTTACCTCACCATCCAAGGTCGTAAAAAAGATACCTTCAAAACGGCTAAAGGGAAATTCGTCTCGCCCGTACCAATTGAGAAACGTCTGTTTGAACTTAGTAACGTCGAGATGATGTGTTTAGTCGGTTCTGGAATGCCAGCCCCTATTTTATTAGCACTCCCGCATCACTTCCCTAACTTTGATCGTAAACGTTACGAGAAACGCGTTCATCATGTAATAGAAACGATTAATCGCGAGCTAGAGTCTCACGCAAAGATCAAAGGTGTGTTAATGATCAAAGAGCCTTGGTCAATTGAGAATGGTATTTTAACACCAACCCTTAAAATTAAACGTCATGTACTCGAGCAAAAATACTCGGATATTGGACATGATTGGCCTAGCGATACATTGGTACGCTGGGAGGAATAAATTTATATAGAATAGAGTAACAAAAGCCTGATAACGCCTTCCAGCATTAAGTTATCAGGCTTTTTTTCTTACTCGTTAAGAAATGACTTAAAATAATTAGCGCTAGTTTTCATCTCCTCGCTAGCGTTATTTTCAATCTAATGAGCACATTCCTTAATTCTCTTTTGTTGCTTATTAAATAGCGAAAACAATTGCCATTATTTCTTATTAAAGACGCGAACTTTGTATAATTTAATTTACAGTATCAATAACTTAGCTGCAAAGCTGTCACTTGCACTAATAAAGAAAATATTTATCATACAAATATCTTCTTTGTTCTATTAATAATTAAGGATTTACAATGGCTAAGGGCGATATGAAAACATGTAAAGGCAAACGTCGTGCACATTCACATGGTAATGCACGTTTAACGACAGAAGGTCAAAGAAAGCATCATCAAGCATAATTTGACCTAAATCGATCTTGCTAATACTCCGAAAACTAAGTCCAGTAATCTATATCTGGACTTAGTTTTTCTGATCGTGTTTATTTATACCATCGATTTCCATACGCTAAAGAATAATCAGGTTGATCGATTCCACTGGCCATTTTCTCATCATCTTGTAATGGGCCAATCACCGTTTTATAAGGAATAATTCCTGCCCAAACGGATAAATCCATATCTCGTTCATCATCATTTACTCCATTACAGCCAATTTTTACTGACGCCTCTGTTAATGGCATCATGAGTAATTCCGTCGCAGTAAGTTCTTTTTCATTACCTTGTCGTACACATTCACTTCGTCCCGGTGCGATTTGCTCAATAAAGTGGTTCAGTAACGCATTTTTATATTGGTTATCATCAATAGCATCAAACTGTCCAAAGACCATTGCTGAGCGATAATGGGCACTATGATGAAATGCAGAACGTGCAAGTACCCAACCATCAAATAACGTAAATGTTAAACAGCAAGATTTCCCCATTTTTAACGCGCGAATTAAACGGCTATTTTTAGCCCCATGGACATAGATATTATTATCAACTCGCCATACCAGCATCGGAATAACAATAGGTTGCTCATTTTGCTCAATAGCAATATGTGCAAGTAAGCTTTCGTCAATTATTTGATAGAGCTTTTCTGTCTCGAAAACGGCTTTATTCGGATTTTTCTTTATCGTCGTTCTATTTGTGCTTGATAACATCGCAATCTCTCCTATTGTTCCACAATTACACTTCCTTCTGATAGACATAACATCAAACTTTGGTACTGTAGGTAAGAGCCAGTTTTGAATAATGGATGGATCCAGTTTGACATTAATTGATACCGGAGATTTAACCCTTTGCCATCATCAAGGCTCGCGCCAGCAGAGTTTGTTTAATGCTATTCGCGATAAAATCACCCAAGGATATTGGCCGAAGAACAGTAAGTTGCCATCAACTCGTCATCTAGCACAAATACTCGATGTCAGTCGTAATACGATTATTGCCACATACGACCAACTTGTTGCTGAAGGTTATATTTGTAGCCAAGCAGGTAGCGGTTTTTATGTCGCAGCCACCCTACCAGATCATTACCTCACGACAACGAGCAGTGAAGATTCACTTAAACAACCCACAACCAAACAACAAATAAACACAACGAATAATGCCTTTGCTCCTGGCGTACCAGATCTTGCCGCATTTCCTAGAAAAAAGTGGCAACGTCTTTATCTACAACAGTTTGATCGAACACAGTTTCTTGGTTGTAACGATCTACAAGGTGAGTGGGAGTTTAGAGAAGTATTAACGCATTACTTGAAAACATCACGCTCTGTCGATGTCACCGCCGATAGGATCATTTCAACATCGGGGGCACAACAAGCATTAATCATGGCAATAATGGCAAGCACTCAGCCTAACGATATAGTCCTTGTTGAAAATCCCGGTTATGCTCAAATGCGTAAAGTGGTTAACTTATGCAATGTAAAAATAGCACCGCTTTCAGTGACTCCATTCGATGGAATTAACCTTCAACAGTTATCGAAAACAAAAGCGAAAGCCATTTACATTACCCCCAGCAACCAATATCCATTAGGCACAACACTTAATATCTCTCAACGGATCCAATTACTAAAGTGGGCAAGCCAACATAATGTGACCATTATTGAAGATGATTACGACAGTGAATTTCAATATGCTCACCGCCCTTATCCTTCCTTACAAGGACTTGCAGCTCAAACCAATATCAATGTGAATATCATCTATATTGGTACTTTTAGTAAAGTGATGTGCAACAGTATTCGTCTTGGTTATATGGTCGTCCCTCAAGCTCTTCTTCCTCGTTACCTTGAGATAAAAGATGCTCTCAGCGGTGAAACGCAAGCCCAGCTTCAATTAGCAATGACGGAGTTTATTCATCACGGACACTTGCTTCGTCACATTCGGAAAATGCGCCGGCTATACCAAGCAAAACATCAACAAATGCTCCAAAGTATTAAAGACGGTTTTGGCCAGCAATGGGAAGTGATCAGTCAAGCTGCGGGGCTTCATATTACCGTAAGATGGCACCAGAACGTCTGTGAAAAACAATTTTGTGAAGAGGCTTTTCAGCACAATATTATTGTACGACCACTGAGTTATTATGAGCTGCCGAATACTATTCGAAACTGGCAGGGTATTGTACTTGGCTTTGGTAATACCTCCATTGATGACATACCAGTATTGATTGAGAACTTGAAAACTTGCTTCAACCACCTGTTAACGGAAAACAGACATGATGAATATTTTTAGTCAATTACCCGCTAAACTTGATAATGAAGAGTTTACCGACTTACTTAAAACCGATTCGGTACGAATTGAGCGCATTGTCTCGCAAGGACATATAACACCAGTAGATGAATGGTACGATCAATCTGAAAATGAATGGGTTATCGTATTAGAAGGAAGAGCTGAAGTGAGTTTTACCAATGGTGAAATTAAACGTATAGAAAAAGGCGATCACCTTTATATTCCAGCTCACCAAAAGCACCGCGTAAGTTGGACAGAACCAAATAAACTGACGATTTGGTTAGCGGTATTTTTTAATTAACAAGATCACCACACTAAGACAGCATTATGTTAGCGAAAAGCAGTGCGGACATTCCTGCGGGACTCTCGACCTCGGCTAGGTGCATCAATACATGCCAACAACAGCTTAAATTTTAGATACAAAAAAGCCCCGTCATTTCTGACGGGGCTTCGTTGTATTGGCGGAGCGGACGGGACTCGAACCCGCGACCCCCGGCGTGACAGGCCGGTATTCTAACCAACTGAACTACCGCTCCAATTCTTTATGAAACCCGATAAATCGAATCTCTAGAATATGGCGGAGAGATAGGGATTTGAACCCTAGATACGCTATAAACGTATGCCGGTTTTCAAGACCGGTGCTTTCAACCACTCAGCCATCTCTCCGTAAGTGCCGCGAATAATACCTAGCAATCACTCACCTGTAAAGCCTATTTTTAAACAAATCCACCATTCGTTTAAAAAACAGGCTTTAGCGCGCATTTTTACTTAAATATCATACACAAAAAGTTCTAATT
Organism: Photobacterium sp. GB-50; assembly: GCF_003026755.1. Lineage (NCBI taxonomy): Bacteria > Pseudomonadati > Pseudomonadota > Gammaproteobacteria > Vibrionales > Vibrionaceae > Photobacterium > Photobacterium sp. GB-50. The sequence continues at coordinate 113,412 of NZ_PYNX01000003.1, read as the reverse complement.
TTATTTATCCTGCTAATTTTTCAGCATTAATCTGTGCTTCAAGTTTTTCTCGACCTTGAGGTGTTATACGTAAACATTCTTCAAATTGACTAAAACGCTGACTTTCAATCTGATAATAAGCCGCCAGTAAATCAGGTTCTATCCCGACTCGCTGACGCGCTTCTTTTAAACTTAAATCCATTAGTTCTGCACAATTAATGGTATCTAATGGCTGACAGTCAGAAACGTATCCAAGATGCGCCGCTTTCTTAAATACAGCAATATCATCATCAGAAAATTTATACGGCCCTGGGTATAAATATTTAGCAGCAAACGCGTACATCTTCTTTTCTGCCGTTGACATTCGATTTGATGAGCCCATCGTAAAACCAATAACAAATGCCTCATCTTTCGGTAGCATTCCCCGCCCTAATAAAAGGTGAATAACATCATGATCTTCTAAGCTAACAGCGCCATTAAATAAATTGATCCCAGGGATATCAAACTTAGGATTCTCAATTAATCTCACAATCAATGGTATATCTGCGCTGCCAGCAGCCACTGGAGCTTGAGTCGCTAAACATTCTCTAATGGTGGCATTTTCTTCTTCTAACGGTACGTACCATTTTTTCCAATGCGTGCCGTTCGCTGGTAGTAAATTTTTCTTGATTCCATTTTCCATCTTAAATTCCTTTTCAAAGATTAAAGTTCAATTAACTGAGACAAGTTCTGTTGAATGTCTTTGCCCTTTTCAGCATCTTTAATACGGCTTTCCATTTGTTCGGTTAATTGATCCATTTCTAAAATAGATTGTGCCATTTGCGGTAAAGCTTTAACTCGATACTGGCTAATATCATTTAATGCAGCATTAATATTTGAAAAGGCTTGTTTTAACTTACTGATATCTAATTGGCTCTCAGAAGCTTGTTTTTGGATACTGACCCCTTGATCTCGAAGTTGCTCACTGGTTTGTAATATCAGATCATTAGTAGTGTCATTAACAGCTTGGGTCGCATCTAATAGTTTTTTCTGATGTTGAAGTGCAATCGACATGACTGACGCTGTTTCAAGCGCAGATACCGTCACATTTATCGCGCGATCAACACCTCGAATAAGCTCGCGGTTATTTTGCATGATAACTTCAGTGGTAATCACCGCTTGCTGATTAACAGCCAATGTTTGCTGCAAATCCATCACACGCTGACGTAATGGAAATAACACCTGCTCTTGTAAAAACTTAACTTTGGTTTCTGTATTTTGGGCTGTCTCGATTGTTTGATTTACTTTCTCGTCAAGCAATTGACCAAAACGAACATAATCTTCAAGCAGAAATGTTAGCTCACGATAACGAATTTGATCGGCTTCAAGCGTGATATTGTCACGTTGTAATTGTGCTTGACCGCCTCTAAGCGATTGCACAATATCCTTAATCACCCCTTCTGCCGTTTGATAACGTGAAAACCATTTCGCTATAGGGGTTCCAACAAAAGGAAGAAAGCTGAGTAAACGTCGTATCGTGCCCATGGTAAAATCAGTACGATTGGGGTTAACCGCATTCACTTGTTGTTGCAAGTCTAATAAGCTTTTTGCTGTTCCACCACCATCTTGAGCATCATCAACTAACGTATGCAATGGGGTTTTCAATAACTGGCTACATTGAGCTAACTGACGACAACTATCTTCACCTAAAGAGGTCATCAAGTTTGTCATGTCTCGTTGCTGCGTTAAATCACGTTCGCCGATAGCTAATAACATTGAAACGGTTTCTTCTACTTTCGTACTGATTTTATCGTGAGTTTCAGGAACTGATACTGGAATATCTAAGGCTTGTTTTACCGTATCAGGCGTCGCTACTATAAGAGTCGTATTTTCCTGTGCCATTGTTCATCCTTAACGAGTACTGTATTTTTGTGCGCGCTGTGCAAGTAGACGTAACTCTTCCATTGCCGTTTCTAATTCCATTCCTTGCTGCGATGAAAGAAGCGATATTTGAGAAAGTTGCGTTGTGACACGATCAAGCTCTGTCATTGCTTGTTCGTTTTCGATTAATACGGTTGTGATATGCTGATGAGCATCTTTATAGATAACAATTCGATGCTGCAAAGCATCTATTTTTTGTTCTAATAAGATTTGAGGCGATGTGATTTGTGTTAATTGGCAATTAAGAACACTGAGTTGCTGTTGAATATAGTCAATATCAATACCTGAGACGGCTTTAGTATTTACAATCACTGTCTGCAAATTATCTAACGCTCCAACAAAGACCGCTTCAGCCATTGTGATATAGCGTGAGTACGCTAATTCGTCTTTATTTAAGACCCTATCTAATACCTGCTGGAACGCATTGAATTTTAAACCTAATTGATCAACTTGCTTTAGCGCATCTTGCTGTTTTATTTGGCTTAGCTCTTGCTTTAAATCAACCAGCGTTTGCTCTCGTTGTTGTAATAAACTGCGATGATACTTCTCAACAATAGCCTTAGCATGAGAATTATAATTAACCTTATATCCCCACAGTAATTTACTAAAGCATAATGCAGTAGCTGCAATCGTGACTCCCCAGCTCAATAACTCACCAGAGAACAATAAGCTATATACGGCTCCAATCGCGCCCACCACACCACTATATATAACAATCGGGTGTTGAATACTGTTTGAAATTACCTGATTTTTAATAGCTTGAGGCGACAGAATATCCAATCTACTTCCTTTTAATAAGTTTCACTCATCAACGCAATTTCAACGCGCATTAATCTATTGGCATAACGGCGCTGACTTTCCCCACTTAATTGAATTAATGGTTCATCACTTCCTTTACCAACAGCATGAATACGACTGGCTTCAAAGCCGAGTTGATTAACTAAATAGCTTTTTACTGCCTTTGCGCGTTTGGCTGATAACTCGATATTTAACACTTTATCACCACGTAGACCCGTATGACCTTCAACTAGAATTCGAAAATTCGGGTAATGCGATAAACTTTCAGCAGTAAGATTAAGTTGCTGCTGACCGTTTGGTGTCAGTCGCTCGCTACCACTAGAGAAAATAACTGGACGGGTTTTCAACGTGCCTATTTCACTCATATGTGCCCATTGCTTTGCACTTAATGCAGCAAATACTTGGCTAACTGGCCTGTGTGATGGTTCATTTAAAGCAATATCATTAAGTGTTTGTTGTACAGTTTGAATAGGAGGGGAATGTATTATCCTATAAGGATCATTATTGGGTAACCACTGTTGTGGCGTTGCTGATGTATCATTGATAATTGTAATAGTGCTATCGATGGTATCGAGTAGTAACTGGGATTGACTAAACCAAGCAGAGACGTTGTCGTTGAGCCCTATCCATCGTACACCGTTAAGCAACTGCTTAACTTGAGTATTCGGTAAGTCTGTAATACTTTCGAGCTCTTGAACTAATACATTAGGATTATCACGATAATATTTAAGTACCTTAAAATAGGTTGCTAATACGCGATCAAGTATTTCAGGCTTATTTTTAATCACGGTTTTATTGGCAAGAAGTACATCAACAATTAAGTTTTTCGTATCATCAGTACTAATAATGGTTTCAAAATTACCTTCGGCAAGCGCGGTTGACACGTCAGGCTCCCACAATACAGCAACATCTAATTTGCCTTCGATTAATTGTGATAACGCATCGCTTGAGCCAGCAGTCGCAACTCGTTTAACATTGTTAGATTTAAAAAGATTAAGATCGAAATGAGAAGATATCGCGCTCAGTAAGTGTTCACTGGGTGAATCATGAGTGTAACCAATCGATAAGGATTTATTCGTTTTCAAATCATTAATCGACGTAACAACATCGGTATTCGCGACAATAGCATCGCCACCATGTGACTCATCAATGACAGCTACGATACTGGCTGGGTAACGGTATACTTTACCAGATGTAATATAAGCATCCACACTTGCAACGGCAAAATCTAATTCACCGTTAGCTATACCTTCCATACGTTGGGAGTAATTAGCACCATCATCAATACAAGATAAACGATAACCTTCATTGCGTAATAATCGTCGCATTTCTTTAGAGCATAGTGGGTAATAGCCAACCCAGTTATCCATCCCTATTTTTATTACACCTTTGGTATTACGCGCATCCGATGTATCAGCATAAACATGATCATCAATATGGGGCTGTAAAAACTTATAGCTAATTAAACCCATTACCCCTAGCACTAAAATAAAAAGAGCAAACTTACTATGCTTTTGCATATATGACCTTTTTCTTAATTAAAACTAGCGACATCAAACTCTGCAGATTCTGCTAATACATTTTTTAGCCCTGCTAACAGTTTTTCTGGGTTATTAGCCGATTGGTAATAGGTGATCCCTTTTGCATTAAGCGCATGTTGCTCACCAATGCAAAAGCCTATGGTATGAATGGTAACGGGTGAGTCACGGTAGATACGATTAATCGCAGGTTGTGGGTTTTCTCCCTGGCTTGCATCACCATCGGTAACAATCACAACGTTATATTCCCCATAACCCAATTGTTTACTGGCTTGACGCTCTAATGCTGCGTAGCTCGAATCTAGAGAGCTTTTTAATGGTGTTGCACCACCAGCTGTTACGTCATAAATCGCTTGTTTTAATGTCGCTCGATTATTATTGCCAAGTGGTACACGCAATGACGCATCTTTATTATCAAAAACATATAACCCGACATTGGCTGAATTAGGAATATCGTTAATAAAAGTTTGTATTGCTTGCTTTGCCGCGACAATTTTCTTTTGCCCATTACCACAATTAGTATTATCCATCGAACCGCTACCATCAAAAATTAGTAGGTAGTTAGTCGCCAGCCAATTATCGGAAACGAGTGCATTATCATTATTTAATGCTGGCCAATCATTTTTTAATGCGTCAAATCCATATCCACTTGATGCATCTGTTTTTTTTATCTGTGCACTACTGTCTTTTGATCCTGTCGAGTTAACCCCAGAGCTCGGTTTAAAAAACACCACAGCAAAAGCAATAAGGCAGCAAGAATAAATTATAAATCTCATATCATGCCCACTTATAAAGGTTGGAATACATCAGATTCAGCTTCTAACTGAATAATACGAAAGACGACACGCATATTTGATCGCCACTCAGATTCAGTTGCAGGAGCACAAGGTTCATTGCCACACATCCCTGTTTTTGGATTACCAAAACCATGACCAACTAAAGCAAACTGACTCGCATCTAAAGCAATGCCTTGATCGGTAGCGTATGTTAATACGCTTTGTTTAACGCTTTGCGCACGCGATAAGCTGATATTGCGGTTGGATTGTTTAATGCGGTTTAACACCACACCGGTTTCGCCTTTTTTCTTAGAGCGTAAATATTTCAAAGGATCACTGTGACCTTCAACAGTGATCACCGCACCACCATAAGTAGAGGCCAATTCAATTACACGCTTAAACTCTGTTTGATATAGCGACGAATTAAAGTTGTTTTGGTTAGGCTGAAAAGCGACTTCAAAAGAAAACAGTTCGCCATCTGCCAATGAATTCTGTTGCTGTTTCTTTGCAACCACTGAAGCGACACGCTCACTGTTAAAACGTGATTTATTATTAAACTCAATATCAGCACCTAATTGGGTAAAATCCCAATTTGCTAATTGAGGAAGTGAGGAAGCTGACGTTAAACCGAGTCGCTTTAACGTCGTTTGGATTTCTTTACTGACTTTCGTAATATTTCTTGGGTACGCCATGTCACTAAACAATTGCTTATTAGCGTTAATATCTAAATGCTCTGCGTCAGCATAAAGCCCTTTTATATCTTCTATTGCATCGGGAGAATCAAGCAACAGATCAGCAGAATAAGACAATAACGGTGTCAATTTTGCGTTTTGAGCGTTCGCATTATTAAACAAAACCTTCACTTCATCTGTTGCGCTATTTAACGCTTTTACAAAATTCATTACGTCACTGCGATGGCTATTAAAATAATCCGCTCGCACCGCATAAACATCCGCTATCACTCGGTTAGCCGTTTTAGTTGACATTAATATCTTCGCGCCTTTAACCGAATCTTCAGATCCAGTACCTACAGCTCCCCCCGATGTCAGTGCTAACGCATCAGGTAGAATTACAAATACAGCATCGACATCATTTTCATATAGCGCACTGGCTGGGCTATTATTCGTTCCAGTAAGATCGGGCAACCATTTAATGGTGACATCATCAGGTGTTAATCCTGCATCTTTTAATACAGCTCCCATATAATCCACATGCGGACCATACGCTTGAAGCGCAATCGTCTTACCTTTTAAATCTGCCACGGTACGAATAGTTGGTTTAACAACTAAAGCATCACCACCTGATGACCAAGATAATTGATGAATAATAATAGGGGTAACAGAAGGGTTGCTGACAAGTAAATCAGAAGCAGCATTAACCATCCCTAATGTTCCGCGAAGGTATGGCGTTTTTCCTGATAAGTAATTCGTGAGCTGATCTGAAAATTTATCATTTCGACTTAATCTAAATTTCAGTCCATAACTAGAAAAAAGAGAATTACTTGAGGTGATCGATTGGCTACCATTCGCATAAATCGTATTAATATCTGCGCCCCAAGTAATCACTGGCAGTTCAAAAGTCTGTTCATTAACTTTTGAAACTGGCGTATTAATAAGTTGGGCAAGTGGTATTGGATTTATATATTGGGGTTTTGCTGCAGCAAACGTTGAAATCATTACAGCCAACAAAAAAAGCCAATACCGAAAATATCTGATCATCAATCCCATTTTTTCCCCCATTACAACAGTCAAAAACGTAACTACGCTTTTTTGAGTAATAGGTACCATACCGGATAAAAAATACGCGTCAGGTTTGTAGCACGAAACATATGTCAATTTGCGATTGAATTCATAGTAATTATATAAACTATTTTTTGACTTTCAGTTTTTCTAGATAACGCGCATTGAATACTCATTCACCAAAAGCAATAAAACTTGCTTATAAATATGTATTTTAATGTCATTCATTCACTACCAATGCAATCGGTGTACGTTTTGTTTGAGTCATGTCCGTAAATTGTTAACTCAACGTCAAATCAATCCGTACAATAAAACACCTTTCAATTCCATGACATTTAGCTTGTGAATGCATCATATTCTCCCCATCAGCAGTTAGTGACACTCAAGAGTTAGAGTATTAACTCTTGAAAAACCAATAAAAACATAAAGGAAATTATGATGAAAAAGATTCTATTACCATTAGCACTTGTTCTTACAACAGCATCTGGCGTAGCACTTGCCGATCAGACAGGTCCATACGTAGGTGCAAGCCTTGGTAATGCAACAACGGATCTTAAAGCTGACCATTGGGAACATAACTACGACGAAAATGTAGTTGCATACGGCTTATACGGTGGTTACAACTTCACTGAAAATCTTGGTCTAGAAGCAACATTAGGCCAAACTGGCGAACAAGATAACATTAAAAAAGGTTACGCAACTCTGACTCCTCGCGTAATGATGCCAATTAATGATCAGTTATCCCTATTTGCGAAAGCTGGTGTTGCTTACGTTGCTGTGGATGGCGATTACGATGGCATCGGCAATATGAACCGTCACGATATTGATGTTGATGGTTTTGGCTGGACTGCGGGTGCGGGTGTTAACTTTGCCGTTGCTGAACATATCGATCTTCGTGCAGGTATTGACTACTTATCAACAGATCTTGAAAAAGCGGACAATGATAAAGATTTAAACATCGATTCAGAAACAACGATGTATTATGTCGGTGTTAACTACAATTTCTAATGTCGTTTTTTGATCATCTCTAAGTAAAAAAAGCCATTAACTCAGTGTTAATGGCTTTTTTATTATCGCTTTAGAACACGTTAGATGTTTTTACCCTATTTGTTTTTGTAGAATTTTTATTCGTTTACCTTCTCAAGAATGAGCACATGCTCAACTTAAAGATCATATGATCAGCATTAAAAACTAAAGTAATCGTAGTCGGGAGCAATATCTCGCGGCTAACTTAAATTAGCCCCACTTTTATTGGGATCCAAACAGGATTTATTCGCATTTTGAATTGACAAAAACACGGAAAAAGTCAATTATCGATTTATCAAATGCTCTTACATAAACCATTCGCTCACAGTGTGTGTAAATGGCTTTGTATGAACAGGTTAAGAATAAGTAATAAATTCTTTTGAGCATGACAGCATTTCACGTTATAAATAGTGGCTGGCATGGCATGAGCCCTATAGATAAGGTCAATAGATATGAGCACAAAATTAGAACAACTACGCGCACTAACTACTGTTGTAGCAGATACTGGCGATATTAAAGACATAAAAAAATACCAACCAGAAGACGCGACAACTAACCCATCTTTGATCTTAAAAGCGGCCCAAATCGCTGAATACGCACCACTTATAGATGCTTCTATCGCTTACGCAAAAGCGCAAGGTGATGATAAAGCACAACAAGTACAAGATACTTGCGACATGCTTGCAGTAAACATTGGTAAAGAAATTCTTAACGTTGTACCAGGTCGTATTTCAACTGAAGTTGATGCGCGCCTTTCTTACGATACAGAAGGCAGTGTTACTAAAGCACGTCAACTTATCAAAATGTACAACGATGCTGGTATCAGCAACGATCGTATCCTAATCAAACTAGCTTCTACTTGGGAAGGTATCCGTGCAGCGGAAATCCTAGAAAAAGAAGGTATCAACTGTAACCTAACGCTTCTATTCTCTTTTGCGCAGGCTCGTGCTTGTGCTGAAGCTGGCGTATTCCTTATTTCGCCATTCGTTGGTCGTATTATGGACTGGTACAAAGCGAAAGAAGGTCGTGATTTTGCACCACAAGAAGATCCAGGTGTGATTTCTGTAACGAATATCTATAACTACTACAAAGAACACGGTTACAATACCGTAGTTATGGGCGCAAGCTTCCGTAATACTGGTGAAATTCTTGAACTAGCAGGTTGTGACCGTTTAACGATTAGTCCACAACTTCTTCAAGAACTAGAAGAAGCACAAGGTGAGGTTGTTGAGAAACTAAAAGCAACAACTGATCTGAAAGATCGTCCGGCAGCAATGACACATGCTGAGTTCCTATGGGAACATAATCAAGATCCAATGGCCGTTGAGAAACTAGCGGAAGGTATCCGTAACTTCGCAATTGACCAAGGTAAACTTGAAGCTATGATTGCAGAGCGTCTTTAATCGCTTAATTAAGTATTCCAGAAAGCGGCCTTTGCCGCTTTCTTAAGTTTAAATCTCATATATTTGGTGGAAACACTATGGAACATAAAATGTTAGCGAATGCGATTCGTGCTCTAAGCATGGATGGTGTACAACAAGCAAATTCTGGTCACCCTGGCGCACCTATGGGTATGGCAGATATCGCTGAAGTACTTTGGCGTGGTCACATGAATCACAACCCACAAAACCCACAGTGGGCTGATCGCGACCGTTTTGTATTATCAAACGGCCACGGTTCAATGCTTATCTATTCGCTACTTCACCTTACAGGTTACGATCTTTCTATCGATGATCTGAAGAATTTCCGTCAACTTCACTCTAAAACACCGGGTCACCCAGAATACGGTTACGCGCCAGGTGTTGAAACAACAACAGGTCCTTTAGGCCAAGGTATTACTAATGCGGTTGGTATGGCACTTGCTGAAAAAGCAATGGCTGCACAATTTAACCGTGAAGGTCATGACGTTGTTGATCACTACACATACTCTTTCCTTGGCGATGGCTGTCTAATGGAAGGTGTTTCTCACGAAGCATGTTCACTAGCAGGTACATTAGGTCTTGGTAAACTGATCGCATTCTGGGATGACAACGGTATTTCTATCGATGGTCACGTTGAAGGTTGGTTCACTGATAATACGCCAGAGCGTTTTGAATCTTACGGCTGGCATGTCATCCCTGCTGTTGATGGTCATGATGCAGCAGCAATTAATGCAGCAATTGAAGCAGCTAAAGCTGAAACAGGTAAGCCAACACTTATTTGTTGCAAAACAATCATTGGTTTTGGTTCTCCAAACAAATCTGGCTCTCACGACTGTCACGGTGCTCCACTAGGCGCTGATGAAATTAAAGCAGCACGTGAATTCCTAGGTTGGACTTACGGCGCATTTGAAATCCCAGCAGAAATCTATGCTGAATGGGATGCGAAAGAAGCAGGTAAAGTGAAAGAAGCTGCATGGGATGAGAAGTTTGCCGCATACGCTGCTGCTTACCCTGAATTAGCTGCTGAATTCAAACGTCGTATGAACGGCGAGCTACCAGCAAACTGGGAACAAGTGACATCGGAAGTTATTGCAGATCTTCAAGCAAACCCTGCAAATATTGCTTCTCGTAAAGCATCACAAAACGCACTTGAAGCATTCGGTAAAATTTTACCTGAATTCATGGGCGGTTCTGCAGACCTTGCACCATCAAACCTAACCATGTGGTCTGGCTCTAAGTCAATCACTCCAACAGATGCTTCTGGTAACTACATTCACTACGGTGTACGTGAATTTGGTATGACTGCAATCATCAATGGTATGGCACTACACGGTGGTTTTGTTCCTTACGGTGCAACATTCCTAATGTTTATGGAATATGCACGTAATGCAATGCGTATGGCTGCACTGATGAAAATTCAGAACATTCAAGTTTACACGCACGATTCCATCGGTTTAGGTGAAGATGGTCCTACACACCAACCTGTAGAGCAGATTGCTTCTCTACGCCTAACACCAAACATGAGCACATGGCGTCCATGTGACCAAGTTGAATCAGCAGTGGCTTGGAAATACGCAATCGAGCGTAAAGATGGCCCAACATCGCTAATCTTCTCTCGTCAAAACCTAACACAACAAGATCGTGATGCTGCACAAGTAGCTAACATCGCTAAGGGTGGTTACATCCTTAAAGACTGTGAAGGTCAACCTGAGCTAATTTTAATTGCAACAGGTTCAGAAGTCGGTATTGCAGCCGAAGCTTACGCGCAACTAACGGCTGAAGGTCGTAAGGTACGCCTTGTTTCTATGCCTGCAACAGATCTATTTGACAAGCAAGATGCCGCATACCGTGAAAGCGTATTACCTTCAGATGTAACAGCACGTATTGCTATTGAAGCTGGTATTGCTGATTTCTGGTACAAGTATGTTGGTTTCGATGGCCGTATCATCGGTATGACAACATTTGGTGAATCAGCACCAGCTGAAGAGCTATTTAAAATGTTTGGCTTTACAACAGATAATATTGTTGAAACAGCAAAAGAATTATTAGCATAATCGCTTAATAATCATGAAAAAGCCGAGCTTTAAAGCTCGGCTTTTTACTTTCATAAAATGTACTAAATGTTACATATTCAAAGCAACTGATTAGAGACATTAAGCTGTAATAGCTCTTCCCCATTCACTTCAAAACGCAACTTTAAGTGCCCTTCAGTTGATAAGTCTTTAATTAATTTAATCCCTTTACCAGCAAATCTCCGGCTTATTAGTTCATGTATGTCATTGATTAAATTAACCTTATCTTCATTAGATAACACTGATTGTGATGTGACTTTATAGGTGTTAAAAAACATAATTTAAGCTCTGTTCAGACATTTAATCACCCTATGTCAAGTTGCATATTTTGACAATTTTATTTTTGTTTATACATGTAAAGATTAATTAATTTCTTACGTAGAACATTTAACACTTAAAATGAATAAACCTTAATTAATAGACCTATTTCGTTATATCAGCAATTACCAAAAACAAAACTTTTGATTATAAAAACGTGTATTGTTCAATATTTAAATTAAGCGTAAATTTAAATCCATAGACAGACACCAACTTATTTTTAACGCTGTTTATCAAAGGATTTAGTTATGGCACATTTTAATAGTCAAGAGCACAAAGGTTCACAAGGCGGTCATCAACATGGCGCTGAGTTCGAGCATGAAAAAATGGAACGTCGTTACGATGACGGTGCTGAGCATAAACATAACCGTGATCATCATGAAATGCGTGATCATGAGAAAAGTCACCCACATACACAACATGGTGGTGATCCTGTAGGTCATAAGCACCCAGAACAAACTCATGGCGATCGTCATGAACATGATGAGCATCGTCATCATAAAACTAAAGAGCATGACCATAAAGAGTCATCTCGTTTACACCACAAAACATCAACTAAATAAGCCTATTTAGTTGAGATAACGTTCTTATTTAAATAAGAATAATATAAAAAGATTAAGAGCCCAATTAATGAAAGTCTATTTTTATTAATTGGGTTTTTCTATTTATGTTATCAATTTCTAATTAAGTAAGGCTCAATAAAATCTAACACTTCATTTTCACAAAGCCCAACTTCAACCTCGATACCCGCCTCTTTTAAAACCGCGATACCTTTACCACTATTGCGACTGTCTGGATCCAGCGTTGCAACAACAACTTTCTTAATACCTCGTTCAACCAATGTATGTGCACAAGAAGGGGTACGTCCGACGAATGAGCACGGTTCTAATGTCACATAAGCAGTAACATCCGTAAAAGGACCGTCATAATTAGCTAGCGCCATCGCTTCAGCATGGTGTTGCCCTGGCGGCTGAGTAAATCCTTCACTCACAACCTCACCATCTTTAACTAATACACATCCAACAGGAGGATTCGGGCGACAGGCTGGTAATGATTGATGAGATAATAAAAGTGCACGCATCATAAATGCTTGTTCTTGAAAATCGTGGTTCATGGTTTCAATACACCTTCGAATAAAACATCTAGTGTATGCTGAATCATAAAAAAAAGCATTTGTGAATAATAACGTATTTATTTTTAATAAAATGTCACTGAATTATGAATGAAATATGAATACTTGCATCATGCTTAATTCAGAGGAAATATCGTTTACTGTGTCCTTCTTAATATAGAGAGACAACCATGAAACGCGTTATCACGACTCTAGTCTTATCATTAACACTGCATTCGTTATCAGCTTTTGCCATGACCGCCAGTTCTCCACAATATACCCAACAGATCACAGATAGTACGATTAAGTATCTGGACCATACTCAACAATTAAATTCCAATCAGCAACAACAAAGCCATGTGTTGACGACAATAAATAACAATAATTACTTATCAACCACAGGGCATAAGGAAGGGCATTTAGAAAGAAACCGGTGGGAAGAAACCCGTATAAGCCGAAGCAACAACCGCTATCGAGAAGAACATAGAAATAAATAATCTCATTCTTCAGCCCAAGTTTTGAATCATTCAGTTCAGCCTTGGGCTTTTAGTCAATAACGTAACGAATATTATATCAACACCAACACAAGAATGGTTTTAGGCCCATAACAATTGTCAATAAATCATCGGAACAATGTCTATCATTTAAACAGTAAAAATATAAAACATTGTAAAATAACTAACTTATGTAAGATATTATCTACTTTTAATAAAAATACACCGTAGAATTACTAATCACAACATTAGTTCATTTACGGTTCAGAAAAGCTATGTTTTTATACTCCATCGCAAAAATAAGCTAGTGCCGATTGCACTCACTAAAAATAAAAAACTGACGAGCATTCCAGATTTATGTCTACGTTAAAAACGACAATCTTGAGCAAATTTATTAATTTTCGCTATATTAGCCTTGCAGGTATTTCTCTCATTACTGTAGCTGCAGTTTTATCTATTAATACAACATCAACCCCTCATAAACAGACGGAAGTACAGCTACCCATTTCAACCACACCTGAAGTTGTTCTCCCTGCATTATCACCAAAAGCAATGCAAAAGACAGTCGACATACCGCCGAGTTATGAATATAAGATCAAAAAAGGCGATACCTTAAGTGAGATTTTTTCACGACTGTCGATCCCCTATTCTAATGTCCAATCGATTATGGAAGCCGATTTAAACACGCTTCAAATTGATAAGTTAAAACCCGGCGATATATTACGTTTTTGGATTAATGAAAGTGATCACCAGCTGAATAAATTAGAGCTTGAGTTCAGTTTAGCGCAGCGAATTGATTACATTCGTACTAAAGATGGCGATTTCGATGTAAAAGAGATCACATTACCTGGGGTATGGCGTGAAACAGTTGCGACTGGAACAATTCATGGCAGCTTTAGCGCATCAACTCGTAAAGCGGGGTTATCACACAGTGAGACTCTAGAAATCATGTCTTTACTAAAAGATAAAATGAATTTTAATAAAGACTTAAAAGCAGGTGATACCTTTGAAGTTGTCACTAAACGCAAATATATTAAAAACCAAGCCACCAATGATAGTGAATTACAAGCGATCCGCATTTATTCAGGTAAACGTTTAATTTCAGCCTATTTACACACTGATGGAAATTTTTATGACCAAAATGGTGATAGCTTACAACGTGCATTCCTTCGTTACCCTTATCCGGCGTCGAAGCATTTCCGTATCAGTTCGCCATTTAACCCAAACCGTATTCACCCAGTTACAGGCCGTCGCCAACCACATAATGGTGTGGATTTTGCGACACCATCAGGTACACCAGTACTCGCAACAGGTGATGGCGTTGTAACGTTAGTGACTAACCACCCTTATGCGGGACGTTATGTCGTCATTAAACACAGTGCTAACTACAGCACTCGTTACTTACATAACAGCCGTATTTTGGTTAAGAAAGGCCAACATGTTAAACGTGGTCAAGAAATTGCGCTATCAGGAAGCACAGGCCGTGTAACAGGCCCACACATTCACTATGAATTCTTAATTCGAGGAAAAGCAGTAAATCCAATGACCGCAAAAATTCCATTGGCAGCGTCTGTTCCTCGTAAAGAAAAGAAAGAGTTTGAAAGCGAGGTCGCTAAATATAATAGCTTAATTAAACAATCGGTCGAACAAGATAAAAACCAAATCGCAAGTGTGAATAAATAATACACCAAGCTTTAGTTCAATCATCATAAAACACACGAAAAGCACTTCTTAAATAGAAGTGCTTTTATTTCAGCTCAAACATAACACCTCGCAACAAGTATCTATTACGATAATAACAATTTAATATAACAACAAATATACATTTAGAAACATTTTACTCGGTAAACATCACTATTTTTGTGACAATGTTATCTATTTATAAAATGAATTTACGCTTATTCTTTTGCCATTGTATGCGCCATGATTGACCTCCTTGTGTTATCGGCATCCAACAATTTTCTATTCTTATATACACTACCGAATACAGGAAGTATCTATGGCTAAGAAAACGCCACCTTTTGAATTTGCCGGCTTATCGATTGACGCGGGTAAACACATTAATTGTGAATTAGAAATTGCTCGTCTTTATACTCATTCACCTCTTTCGGTTTCTGTTGATATTCTTCATGGTAAACACCCAGGTCCCGTATTATTAATCAATGCGGCGATTCATGGTGATGAATTAAATGGTATTGAGGTTGTACGTCAAGTTATTGAAAAAATAGATTTAAACAAACTTCACGGAACGATTATTGCGGTACCTGTAGTTAACGTTTTTGGCTTTATTCATAAATCTCGCTACTTACCCGATCGTCGAGATTTGAACCGTTGTTTCCCTGGCTCTGAACGGGGCTCAATTGCAGGACGCATGGCTTACCAATATTTTAATCAAGTGGTTCGTCGTGCATCGCATGTTATCGATCTACATACCGCTGCAATTTACCGTACTAACTTACCTCAAATTAGAGCTAACCTTGAAAATCCATTAGCTAAAGAGATGGCAATGGCATTTGGCTCGCCAGTTGTCGTTGACGCAAGTCTGCGCGAGGGCTCATTACGAGCAGCTGCTGAAGCATTTAACATACCCGTGATCACATTTGAGGCAGGTGAGGCGTTACGTCTTGATCCACATGCAGTAGGATCTGGCGTTCAAGGCGTATTAAAGGTAATGCGTCATCTAAATATGCTGCGCACTAGCCGTAGCAAAAAAGTTATTGAACCAATGGTGCCAAAAGCGACCCGTTGGATTCGTGCCGACTATGATGGCTTGCTTCGATCCCATGTGGCCTTGGGGGAGAAGGTATCGAAAGATCAAGTCATCGCCACTATTAGCGATCCTGCTGGCAGCAGTGAAGCACCTGTTATTGCGCCACAAGGTGGGATCGTCATTGGCCAGCAAACATTGCCTTTAGTTAACGAAGGTGATGCTATTTTCCATATTGCTTTCTTTGAAGAGCCCGATGGCTTAGTTGAAGAGCAAGTGGAAAGTTACCTTGATGATGCCATCGAAGAATTAGATGATGAGCTAAAATGGGGTATGACAAACTGATTTAGCAGTTCGATCTTCAGTGTAAAACATACAGATATAAAAAAGGCTAAGTGCGAACACTTAGCCTTTCATTTTTATATTAAGCCAATAATGGCAAAACAAAAAATATCATTACCAATCAAACAACTTATCAAAGAAGCCTTCGACTTTTTTCTGCACTTCTTTCGCTTGTTGCTTCACAGCTTGTACCTGACAGTTTTGTTTAAGATCACCATTCGGATCCCAAATAGGCATTCGTGTTGTACCTGAACAATCTTCAATATAGGTACCGTTCGCCGCTACCGTATATTTCTCTCCTTCCAATTCTGAAGGTTGAGTTAAGATTAATGGCTCAGGTTTACGATGCTGAATGTAATCAGTATATAAACGCAATGCGCCTGTCGCACCCGTTAGGTGGGCAGTTTTATTATCATCACGTCCCATCCATACTGTTACCACTTCACGCCCATCGATACCGACATACCAACTGTCTTTACCATCGTTTGTCGTGCCCGTTTTACCTGCCAAATGGCTATTTGGGAACAATTTATTCAATGAATGTGCGGTACCAAATTTTACCGTATCTTGCAGTGCATACATAGTTAACCATGCAGCCTGACTTGGCACTACCGATGAAGCTTTAGGCCAATTTTGGTAGAGTACTTTGCCATCTTCATCAACCACCGCATTTAATGCCGTTAATGGCGCTAAATAGCCATTATTACCAATGGCTTGGTACATCTGAGTAACTTCTAATGGCGACAAGGCGATCGAACCTAAAAATAACGACGGTACTTGAGGGATCTCTTCAAACGGAATCCCTAATTTTGTTAATGTTTTTGAGACTTTTTCAACCCCCAAAGCCATACCTAGATTAACCGTCGGAACATTGTACGATTTGGCTAACGCCACAAATAAAGGCACTTCACCACGATATTTACGATCATAGTTTCGAGGACTCCATACCGCACCATCTTGCATCTTAATAGAAAGAGGCTGATCTTTGAGTGAAGTTGCAAGCGTGTACTGCTCTGGGTCTTCTAATGCTGATAAGTAAATAGAAGGTTTCACTACCGAGCCAATTTGACGTTGTGCATTTATTGCACGATTATAACCAGGGAAATTAGGGTTACTTCCTCCAATCATAGCGCGAATTTCACCTGTTGTACGGTCAGCAATCACCATCGCGGTTTGTAAGTTTTTACCCGAACGTTTTTCCACTAACGGGATCATTTTCTCGACAGATTCTTCGGCCAACTTTTGCGATTGAGGATCGAGTGAAGTAAACAGACGTAAGCCTTTACCTTCTTCAAAAGCATCACCTACTTTTTGCTCTAACTCACGTTTAAGTTGATCAAAGTACGCAGGCTGACGTTTCGCAAGTTGTCCTTTTGATTGAACATCCAACGGTAATTTTATTGCTGCTTGATATTCTTTATCCGTTAACAATTTATTGTCTAACATGATTTTTAATACCACGTTACGACGATCTTTCGCGCGCTCAGGGTTGCGCCAAGGGTTGTAGTAAGACGGACCTTTTACCAAACCAATTAACAGTGCTAATTGATCAGGACGCAATTCCGACAATGGGCGATCAAAGTAATAACGAGATGCCAAAGCAAAGCCATGAATACCACGTCCACCATATTGAGCGAGATAAACTTGGTTCATGTAAGCATCAAGTACTTCTTCTTTACCATATTTATAATCGATGATAATCGCCATATAGGCTTCTTTAAATTTACGCCATAAACTGCGCTCACTCGATAAAAACATATTTTTAGCAAGTTGCTGTGTTAGCGTACTACCACCTTGAACTGTGTGCCCAGCTTTGATATTAGCGACAAAAGCACGAGCAATACCCACTAAAGAAATACCATCATGCTCATAAAAGTGACGATCTTCAGTATCAATCAGACCTTCGACTAATAACTTAGGCATTTTATCTTCAGGGAGATAAATTCGTTGCTGGTCATTTTTCGCTTCTAACATGCCCAACATTTTAGGATCAATATGAAGGAAACCAAGCTCTTTATTTGTATCAAGATCCTTGATTTGGCTGATCCCTTCGCTGTTGAATGTCACAACAACATGACGAGCACCTTCTGCACCCTCTTTAAAGTTAAATGGTCGACGAACAAATTCAACAGACCAGCCATTCGCTTTATATTCACCACTTTGATCAGGCTTCGCGACCTTTTGATAACCCAATACTTTTAACTCATTCACTAACGAGTTATAGCTAACTGGCGCTCCTGGTTGAAGGGCAAGCTCGCGAGCATAAACCACCGAAGGTAATTGCCACAGTTGACCTGAAAACTTCTCACTGATGGTTTTGTTTAAGTTATTCCCAAGATAAGCCATGCCCAAGCCACCAATAATGGCAACAGTAAGAATACTACGCTTAATTAATTTACGCGTTGATGATGGCTGTGGCTTATCCTGTTGATTATCAGGCTGATGTTTATTTGATGTCATTCATTTTTCCAATTTAACAACTACGACTTTACTAAAAAATAATTATCAAACAATAAGATAAATAAGATGGCTGTTAAATTACTACCTTATATAAAATCAATATAGTTGGGCTAAACATAATCCTAATTATCAATGATCATGTCATCCTAGTGTCAGTTCTATATTGTATGATTTTTTTATCAAGGCTGGCAAAAAACATTATTTTATATGGCGCGTTCGTTGAACATCTATCTCCGTAGTAATGAGATTAACCTATCCTCAAAAGACAGCGTTTGATTTCGTATCATTAGGCATGACAAATGCTTTGTGACGTAATAAGCGGTTAATTCATCCGGCTTTGGGTCGCAATTTATTCGCAAATCATCCACAATAACGCCTTTAAGAAAGCCAGCGATCAATTCCGATCGGGCACAGGTACCATGAGATAGCTATGCAACGTGATTATACTTTAAACTGCCTATTAACAATGCCTCGCCATGAGCTTGAAGAATTTAGCTTACGCGTAATCAGCCGCATGGTGCCGGAAGATGTAATGCAGGAAATATTCACTTTTGAACAAGAAGAAGTGGATAGTGAAGAACGCCTTAAGTCAGCACAATTTGATGCAATGCTACGCATGACAGCGGTTGCTTTGGGTGAAGTCAAGGAAGCATTTTCAGAATCGGATAACGCTAAGCAAAATATTGAACGTATGACACGCTTAATTCTTTGGCATTTTTACGCTATCTCATTCCAGCTAGAGGAAGCTGTCACATTAGAGCAGCACTGTGCTGAAGTTGAAAAGATTTTAGCCAATGCGCCTGACAACGCATTTGGTTGGATAAGTGTACTGACAGAATTACTTCATCGTTACGCAGCATTAAGCGAAGAAAAATAACCATTCCTCGCATCATTAATAGTTAAATAAAAAGGCGTACCCTTAGGATACGCCTTTTTTTAAATTTTTTATTGCCGATACTAAATACTATTAATAATCGAAATCGCTGTACTCCGGACTCTCAAAACGTGAACGTGTCATACGACGTTTCTTTTTGTTACGAGATTGATTCAAATCTTGAAAATCATCATTAAATTCAGAGTTGAATTTTGATTTGCTGCCCTTGTGAAACTTTTGGTCTAACTTAGCCATTTGCGATTCCTGAACTACATCCAGAGTAAGTAATTAATAAATAGAACACAGGCAATATTAATGCTCTATTGTGACAAAAATACGTCGCTTTTTTGTAAAATCAGTGACAACTGCCTTGTTTGTTTTCCACTTGATTTATTGCTTAATTCGTATTTTTTCTAAGACTAATTCAGGAACTCGCTCTCTGTACAACAAGATATTTTACTGCTTATCAGCAAAAAAACTTATCCATTGTTTTCGGTCACATTCTTAAAAGGAACTTCGACCAAAGCGTTGATCAAGTCCTCTTTTTCGTTATCTTCTCGCCATACTAAATATAAGCTTTGATCCATAACTGGCGCGTCTTTTACCACATGAAGTAAGCCTTTTTTCTTAGCACTTTCGACAACAGGCGATGGCAGATAACCAACTCCAGCATTCGCTAAAATATAATCAAGCGCCATTTTAACAGAATGTGTATGCATAATTGGTGTACGCTGAAGCTCAGCAATACGACTGTGCTCAACAGAAAATCGTGTGCCCCAATCTAAAAAGACAAGTGGAATATCACGCGTATCATGTAAGCAACAATTACTTTTATTAGTCACTAACTGTAATTGGTAATCTCGAACTTTACGTACATTGAGATTTTCAATTTTCGGTGGTTCGCTGGTAATAAAGAGATCGATGCTCTGATCAAACAAGCGTTTTGCCATCCCTTCACGTTTAACCGACTCTAAGCGTAATGCTAGCCCAGGCATATTGGCATAGATATGGTTAATCCAATCAGAAATCCCATCAAACTCCCAGAATAAAGGAGATGCACCAATGGCTAATTGGGTATTGAGGCTATCTGTTAATGCAACATCCTGCTTCGCACGCCCCCATGTTTGCAAAATAGCTTCAGCATAAGGCTGTAAACGCTCACCAGCTGCAGTTAGATGGACATTACCACGTTGACGAGAAAACAACGGGTTACCTAGCTGAGACTCAAGCTGTCGAATACGAAAGCTGACGGCAGACTGCGTTAAATATAAATTATCAGCTGCACGGCCAAAGTGACGAGTCTTAGTTACTTCTAAAAATGTTTTTAGTAATTCTGTATCCACAGCGAAATTCTCAAGAATAAGAAGGATAAGTTGCGTGATTATCGTGCTATTTAAGCATTATATATCTAATAAGCAAGAGCTTAATCTAGATCTTAAACGATATGATGATTTATGGTATCAAATCATTAAAAAAATTTATTAGAACGATAAAAAATGTTTGATTTACAACTCACCAAGTCTGGATAAATATCACCGCAAATCACATCAAGGACTTTATGAATGAGAAGTGAAGGTAAATTTTACGACGATAAAAATTTCCCACGTGGCTTTAATCGCTCGGGGGTTTTTACAATTAGTGAAGCCAGCGTCTTAGAAAATTACGGACGTATTATGCGTGCCTTACATGAAGGGACTACTCAACCAATCGATGAGTCTGAAACTCAGTTCCTTGCTGAAGTGTTAGGTCAGCAAGCAGCAGTGTCTGAATTTGGTAAGTGTTGGTTAAAATACCTGAACCACACCACTCATAAAGCACGCAGTTATACCTTATGCGTGTCGCAACGTCCCAACAATGGCGTATACGGCGACGATGATGATGCCGATAGTGGTAGTGATAGCGATTTAGACTATTAATTACTATCAGAGGGCTCACCTCTGTTTATCGAGTAACAATGAAGCCATCCCACTCTCGTGCGATGGCTTATTTCTTTTTAATAGCCTGTAAAACAGGCACTTTCTTGGTAGAGCTATGAAAATTTGTTTTGTTATGTATCCGTGGGACAAAGTTGAAGCCGAAAACGACTCCACACTACGTCTTATCCATGAAGCCGCAAGCCGCGGTCACACGGTTGCTATAACAACACCAAGTAACTTAACTATGCGTGACAGCATGGCTATTGCATTCTGTAACGTATTAAAAAAAGGTGATGTATCAAACAATATTCCAAGCTTTTACCGCAAAGCTGAATTTAACAAAGCCGAGCTACCATTAGCGGGCTTTGATGTTATTTTTATGCGTGCTAACCCACCTCTAGATACCATGGCACTTAATTTCTTAGATTCTGTGCGTGAACATACTTTCATTATCAATGATATTGATGGTCTGCGTGTGGCTAATAACAAGCTATATACAGCATCGCTACCCGATCCAAACCATGAATATATTCCAGCAACACACGTATCAAAGAACCGTGAATACTTAGAGCGTGTATTAGACGAATCAACGCAAGATCGCATGATCCTAAAACCACTAAATGGTTACGGTGGTAAAGGCGTTATCTTGGTTGAAAAGAGTGCAAAATCAAGCGTTAAATCATTACTTGATTTCTACATTGGTGACGATGAAAACTATGTGATCTTACAAGATTACATTGAAGGTGCAGAACAAGGCGATGTTCGCATTCTACTGCTTAATGGTGAACCTATTGGTGCAATGCGCCGTGTACCAGCAGAAGGCGATGTACGTTCAAACATTCATGCCGGTGGCCGTGAAGTAAAACACGTACTAACAAAGCAAGAACTTAACCTATGTAAACACATTGGCCCTAAGCTTGTGCGTGACGGCCTGTTCTTTGTTGGACTAGACGTTATTAACGGCAAACTGGTTGAAGTAAATGTATTAAGCCCTGGCGGTATTACCCGTATCAATCGTCTTAACCGTGTGAAACTTCAACGTAATGTCCTGGATTTTGCTGAGAGCGTAGTAATGGCGAAAGAAGTCGGCATTGCACGTAAAAATGATTTTCGAAAGGTGATTGCTGATGCTGCATACTGAGTTAGAGGTTCTGGAGAAAATCCGCAGCCTGACTCCCTTTGAAGCGGAACTTGATGATGGCAGCTTGATAATTCGTGTTAGCGAATATCAGCCTTATATTGCTACAGCCATTCATCATGGACACAACCTTCGTGGCGAGTTAAAAGAAAAATGTGCGCTAACAGAAGAAGAGCGCTACTTTGAAGAAGATCCATTTACTGGCGATTTTATTTCATCTCTGCCAATCATTCTTCAGGGTGAAGATTCACGTTACGAATACGATCTTAACCGTGACCCAAGCAATTGCATCTATGACGATGCGTGGGGTAAAAAAGTATGGCTTGAGCCATTAACGGTAGAAGAGCGTGCGGAAACACATGAAAAACATAACCGCTACTATCGTATTCTTAAATGTCTTATTGAAACATTAGAAAAAGAATTTGGGTTATGTTTGTTATATGACATCCATTCATATAACTACCAACGTATTGACGAGAAAACACCAACATTCAATGTCGGTACTAAGCAAATTAACTGTCGTCGTTGGCGGAAAGAGATTGATGCCATGCTTGAAGGTTTAAATAGCATAGAGCTACCTAACCTTGAAGTAACAGCATTAGAAAACGATGTCTTTAAAGGCATGGGTTACCAAGCTACTTTCATTAAAGAAAACTTTAAAAACACATTAATCCTACCGATTGAAGTAAAAAAAGTATTCATGAATGAGGAAGGCGGCGAAGCGTATCCATTAGTGATTGAAAAGTTGAAAGAATCCATGAAAACCGTGATAACGGAACATGCTGCTTTCACTATCACTAAACGCACAAAAGCCAAAGGTTTAACAGGTAATGATCTGCTTGCTTCGAACTTATCCAAAGAAGTAGTCAAACTGGATCGACAGCTATATCGTATTGCTCGTGGTATCAATACGCTTAGCTACATCAACCCAACGAACCTTAAGCAAGAAAAGCGACGCTTTTTAAGTAAGCCGCATAGCTATCAGCCACAGTTCACTTATCGCCAACTTGATTTAGACCCATACAAGTTCCGTGAGCAACTTTACCGACTACCCGTAGAAGGTATCCGTGATGCTGACGTACAAAAAATGTATCGCAAAGTTATCGACCAATTAGCGGTACGTATTGATCTACTTTGTAGTATTGGTACTGATGAGTTCTTATATAATTCATTACGTTACTACGGTCAGCCTGATGAACGTGATATTGCTAATGCAAAATTTATTCTTCATGCTTGTGAATACAAAGAGCAGCAACCTGCCACAATCACAGCCAATGAAGCAATAGAAGCGTTTAAAGAAGCGGCGCAAGAGTACGACATTCCTTGTAAAATCGTTTCTTCTAAACAGCTAATTGCACGTGCAATGGTCAGTGGTAAAACGATCAAGGTGAACCCAAACAGTCGTTTTACACAAGGTGATTTAGATGCGTTAATTCATCACGAACTGGGAGTGCACTTAGTCACGTCAGTCAATGCTGAACGTCAACCATTGAAGATCCTACAACTGGGTTTACCTGGTAATACGCATACACAAGAAGGCCTTGCGATTCTTTGTGAGCACTTATCAGGTAGCTTCCCACTACACCGCCTAAAAACATTGGCGTTGCGTGTTGTCGCTGTAGAGATGATGGTCAATGGTGATAGCTTTAACGATTGTTTTAATAGTTTAAAACATGAGTATGGCATCAGTAATGATGAAGCATTTACCGTAACGGCACGTGTATATCGTGGTGGTGGTTTCACTAAAGATTTCTTATATCTTCGTGGCTTAAAAGATGCGATTCAAGCGTATAAGAATGAAGATTTAACATCATTATTTATTGGTAAGACTGGCTTTGAATTTAAGCCCCTGCTTGATGAACTCATCGAGCGCGGGATCTTAAAACAACCCGATTACTTACCTAAAGCACTAGAGATAGATGCGGATATCGATCCAGTGATGGAGTTTATGCTTAACTCGATTCGTTAATCGACAAGCACATCAACCCTAAACAAAAAGCGACTAATCGGTCGCTTTTTTTATACGTTATTAACGCATTAACGTTACATTGGTAATGTAATTACGATCACCCCAGATAATCGTACAAATCAATAACACCAACATTAGGTAATCAGTCGTTTTTAGGCTTACCACGCATCAGTACAGCCGCGATAATGGCCTATACCACGGTAATAACAGCAGGGATGTAGAATGCGTAGCGTCTATTTCTCGTGTAAGCGATATAAATATTTATCCAACTATAATTTCACAACATATAAAAAAGGCAGCCTGATAGACTGCCTTTCAAATTGATAAACATTTCATTTTTAGCGATTAGTTGCCAGGCACAACGCGTGTCGTATTACCCTGCTGATAAATATCAACACGTTGGCCTACACGGAAAATCATATTTGGATCGACTTCCTGCACAACCGCAATGGTTCTACCGCTATCAAGTTTAATCACGATATTAACGCCATTGCGCTGACTAATTGCATCACCCGCTTTATTACCTAAAGCTGCGCCAGCTAAACCGCCGCCAATAGCCGCAATATCAGAACCACTACCGCCACCAACTTTCGAACCCAGAATGGCACCAATGGCACCACCAGCAATAGTACCAATCATATTTTCACCGCCACCACTCATGGTTACGGCATCTAATTTGATGATCGTACCGGTTAATACATTTTGTACTGTGCGTGCCTCACCGACATCATAAGCATTACCATATGGATTTTGCGCACAACCTGATACACCAAGTGCTGCGACTAGACATAAAGATGCTACTGTATACTTTTTCAATATAACCTCCGTCAATAAAGCAATCTGCTATTACAACGATATAAGTTTGGACGTTAAATTAACATTTTGCTCACAAATCCTGTATTTACACTGAATGGACTAATAAAAACAATATGTTACAATTTATTCGCGTAAGAAGAAGCAAAGCTTTACAATTAGTTTCTCTTTTAAAAGGTAAAAAACACTCAATCTAGTGTGTTTTTTTACCGCGAATTTTATTAATCAACGTCACCACAGCAACCACCGCGGCTCCCGCAATAACACCCACAATACCGTTCATTAATGGTGGTAGAATAGACGCTGAACCAGGCAAATTGACGGCTTGTACAATGTTCTCCACAATTTCATGGGAATGCGGCAATGTATGTACAACGATACCGCCACCGACAAGAAACATCGCAATTGTGCCGACAAACGCCAGAGCCTTCATAAGATAAGGTGCTATGTTCACCAATAGCGAGCCAAAACGGTTTTTCAAACTCGCTTGTTCGCTATGATTTACAAGATATAAACCCGCATCATCTAACTTCACAATACCTGCAACCAAGCCATAAACACCTGCCGTCATAACCGCGGCAATTACGCTGACAACAATGGCTTGAGTTAAAAATGGATGATCTTGTACAACCCCTAAAGAAATCACAATAATTTCAGCAGAAAGAACAAAATCAGTACGAATAGCCCCTTTTATTTTCTCTTTTTCATACTCTGCGATATCAACATCACTTTGCGCTAACACATCAACTTTATCTTCCGTGCTTGCCTCTGAATGAAATAATTTCTCAACGATTTTTTCAACACCTTCAAAGCATAAGAATAAACCGCCTAATAACAGCATTGGTTGAATCAGCCATGGGGCTATTACGCTGATCAATAACGCTGCAGGAACCAAGATCAGCTTATTTTTAAATGAGCCTTTTGCGACACCCCATACAACAGGAATTTCGCGTTCAGCACGTACCCCCGTTACCTGTT
Source organism: Photobacterium sp. GB-50 (assembly GCF_003026755.1). NCBI lineage: Bacteria > Pseudomonadati > Pseudomonadota > Gammaproteobacteria > Vibrionales > Vibrionaceae > Photobacterium > Photobacterium sp. GB-50. The sequence continues at coordinate 87,023 of NZ_PYNX01000003.1, read as the reverse complement.
GGGCATTCAATGCTAAATCATCGCCTAACACACCCGCTGTTTTTCGTGCTGCTACTTTTGTCATCACAGCAACATCGTCTAATACGGTCGCGATATCATCTAACAAAGTTAATAAACTTGCACCTGCCACAGGTTACTACTCCTTCCATTAAGAGCCCATTGCTCTTAAATACACAAACTAACAATATGATGTTAATACTAAACCGTTAATACTGACTTCATTCACAACAGTTAAGCATTATACTGCCTATACTAAAAAAATAAAAACCAGTGTTTTTTATCGCGCTTTAGCGCTCTTTTCAATTAAAGTCGGTATAAAGCCTATTGGCTAATCTTTCTTATCATAACGATAAATCTTTTTTGATTGCAGTTAGCCTCATTCAATTGTCTAATCGCCAAGCACCCTCTTTTCGGTTTGAGGTGTAGACTGAGATTGGAATTCCTCTCTTTACGTTATGTCATACCGTGCTAGTAGCAGCACGACCTGTTCGGAAATGACAATGAAATTATTCGCAGCACTATACCTACAAGCATTTTCTTGTCTGAATAAAGTATGCGACAACGCAGCCAACAGCACCAGACCAACCCAATCTAGACGATCGACACGTATATTCATTAATAGTAATGATGAAACGAACTCGGATAGTCCCAGTTACGTGTAATTAAATGCAACACACTACTGTTAGATGTGGACTGCTTTTTTATTAGCGTGACCTTTAGATCCTGACTTTTATGACGTCAGTAACCATAACCTTCTATTTTATTTATATTTTCTGCAGTTCTGTAGGGCTTTTGTTCGCCTTAAAAAACTGACGCGTACTTTGCAAGGATTAAGACTATGAGTGAGTGGACAATTAATAACGCACGTGACGTTTATAATACGCCTTACTGGAGCCAAAACTATTTTGATATTGCACAAGATGGTTCAGTGGTTGCACGTCCTAATTTACAAGCTCCCGGCAATACCATTGGTTTATCGCAACTTGCTGATGAACTGATCGCCGCAGGAGCCTCATTACCGGTATTGGTGCGTTTTCCAGAAATAATGCATCACCGTGTCGACAGCTTATGTAGTGTGTTTAACCAAGCTATTGAAAATTATGGCTATACTGGTGACTACCTTGCGGTTTATCCAATCAAAGTAAACCAACAGCAGGAAGTCGTTAGCGAAATTCTTAAAAGCCAATACGCTAAACAACAACGTCAGTTAGGTTTAGAAGCGGGCAGTAAACCAGAGCTTATGGCTGTGCTGGCTATGGCGCAAGAGGCGAGCTCAGTCATTGTTTGTAATGGCTATAAAGATAAAGAATACATTCGCCTTGCACTCATAGGTGAAAAGCTAGGACACGAAGTGTATATCGTCCTAGAAAAACTATCAGAACTACGCATTATCTTAGAGCAAGCAAAAGAGCTTGGCGTTACTCCTCGTCTTGGTTTACGCGTTCGTTTAGCCTCGCAAGGTAAAGGTAAGTGGCAAGCCAGTGGTGGTGAGAAGTCTAAGTTTGGATTATCGGCATCTCAGGTTTTAACTGTGGTAGATGAACTGCGCCAGCGCGATATGCTAGATTGTCTGCAATTGTTGCATTTCCACTTAGGATCGCAAATCGCCAACATTCGTGATGTAAGAAATGGTGTGGGTGAAGCCGGCCGTGTTTACGCAGAATTGAAAAAAATCGGTGTTGGTATTACAACTATAGATGTTGGTGGTGGTTTGGCCGTGGACTATGAAGGTACCCGTTGCCAAAGCAGTTGTTCAATGAACTACAGTATTAACGAATATGCAAACAACATTGTTTATGTATTAGGTGATATTTGTACTGAACATGATATTGCTATGCCACGCATTATTTCAGAATCTGGGCGTAACTTAACGGCGCATCACGCAGTCTTAATCACCGATGTTGTGGGTGTAGAAAGCTACAAACCAGAAAGCATTAGTGCACCTACTGAAGATGCACCACAAGTGCTACAGAACATGTGGATGTCGTGGAAAGAGCTCTCTGAGCATTCCGATCAACGCTCGTTAGTTGAGATCTACCATGATAACCAAAGCGATTTAGCCGAAGTTCACGCCCTATTTGGGGTTGGGATGATCAGCTTTATCGACCGTGCATGGGCAGAGCAAGTTAGCTTACGCCTATGTTACGAATTACAGAAAAAACTCTCAGATAAAAACCGAGCTCACCGCCCGATTTTAGATGAGTTGCATGAGCGTTTAGCGGATAAGTTCTTTGTGAACTTCTCTTTATTCCAATCATTGCCAGATGCATGGGGTATTGATCAAATCTTCCCTGTATTGCCTTTAAGCAATTTGGATAAAGCCCCTGAACGTCGTGCGATTATTTTAGATATCACCTGTGATTCAGATGGTGCCATTGATCAATATGTTGAAAGCCAGGGTATTGAAACCACACTACCGGTTCCAACATGGTCAGCCGAAGAGCCTTACCGTATTGGTTTCTTTATGGTCGGTGCTTATCAAGAAATTTTAGGTGATATGCATAACCTATTTGGTGATACCGACACCGCTGTTGTTCGTACTCGTGCTGACGGTGGTTATGAAATAGAAAAAATTGATCGCGGTGATAGTGTTGGCGATGTATTGCGCTACGTGCATTTAGACTCGAAAGAGTTTTTACGCCAATACCAAACAATGGCTGAGCAACATTTAACTGTTCACGAACGTGATGCAATTTTACAAGAATTAGCAGAAGGTCTTGAAGGTTACACTTACCTCGAAGATGTTCGTGCTATCTAATTAATTTATAGACTAAATAAGGTCCCTATCACGTCAATCCTGTGTGATAGGATGTCTTAACAGGGCTTTGCCCAAGATTGTTGTTGGAGAGAACCATGGCAACATTAGCTAACTACCCAGATTACTCACTATACGCAAATGCGTTTGGTTTTTTGCGTCAACCACTCAACTTCTCACCAATGGAGTCTGATGCTGATGTGGTGATCACTGGTATTCCATTTGATATGGCAACCACGGGTCGTTCTGGGAGTCGCATGGGACCTGGCGCGATTCGCCAAATTTCAACCAACCTAGCATGGGAAGGTAAACGTTGGCCATGGACATTTAACTTATTTAAAACTATCAAGATTGCTGACTGTGGTGATCTGGTATTTGATTGTGGTGATGCCGCACAAATGTGTGAGCGTCTAGAAGCACACGCAACCGGCCTATTAGAACAAGGTAAGGCAATGTTAAGCTTTGGTGGCGATCACTTTGTGACCCTGCCGCTGCTTCGTGCTCACGCTAAGCAGTTCGGTAAAATGGCATTGATCCACTTTGATGCCCACACTGACACTTATGATCAAGGCAGTAAGTTTGATCACGGCACCATGTTCTACCATGCACCGAAAGAAGGGTTAATTGACCCTCACCACTCGGTACAAATTGGTATTCGTACCGATCACTGCGACAGCTTAGGCTTTAACGTGATTGATGCTGGCACTGCTAATGATTGGTCGGTTGAGCAAATCGTTTCAACTATCAAAGAAAAAGTGGGTGATATGCCTGTGTACTTAACCTTTGATATTGACTGTTTAGATCCTGCGTTCGCACCGGGTACAGGTACTCCTGTGTGTGGTGGTTTAACATCAGATAAAGCACTGAAAATTATCCGTGCGCTAGAAGGTATTAACTTAGTTGGTATGGACGTGGTTGAAGTAGCACCGTCTTACGATCACGCTGATATGACATCCCTTGCAGCAGCAACAATTGCAACCGATATGCTGCACCTATGGGCATTAACTCATAAGAAAGCAGATATTAAATAAACGATAAAGCACATGCCTATACCCAAGTAACTTCAAGATGCAGTGTTCAGCGAGACGACCTTAGTTCTCAGGCGCGGCAACGATTCGAAGATATAGTGGTTCTACATTGAGAATCGTTAACAAAGTCTGAGAGCTAAGGACGCTCGCCCTTTGGGAGCGTGTCACTGAGCCGACTTATTGCGTCAGACAACTTGGAAAGAGCTCGCTATTCCGCTTCGTTGCCTTCCTTGAATTCGACTCAGTGACCTCGCTCTGAATCAGGCACCTTGAAGCCACTTGGGTATATAAATACAAAAATGCCAGAGCTTTCACTCTGGCATTTCTTTAAGTGTGCTGTTTTATTATTTTGTGTCGTCGCTAGCTAATTAAGATCCCGCCCCACACAACAACAACCAGTGCCATCGCAACAAATACCGCTGCCGAACCAATGTCTTTCGCTCGGCCACTCAACTCATGGTGTTCAGAACCGATACGATCAACCACTGCCTCAATGGCTGAGTTAATCAACTCAACAATCATCACTAACAACAATGAAGCAATCATGATTGCTCGCTCTACCCCAGTCACCGGTAAGAAAAAGCTAATCACAGTCATTAGCACCAGTAGCACTGACTCTTGGCGAAATGCCGCTTCGTTCTTCCATGCAGCTTTCAATCCTTGAACAGAATAGCCTGCGGCATTAATAATTCGAGTTATTCCCGTCGCACCCGGTTTCATTATTATTTTTCTCTCTATTTATAATCAGTTAGCTAGCATTGCATTAATGGGCGCTAATACTACGACATTGTGAAAATATATCTAGTTTAGGTTCATAAACGTTGGTTTTTACGTCCATCATGCCAAGTAGTGAATGGAACAGATAATCTTGTGAATATCCACCGGCTTGTGCTTCTTTTTCTAAGCAAGCACGGTTAATGTGCTGATTTTTTTGGTATTCAGGTGATAACCATAATATCAGTGGCACAGTGGTTTGCTCTTTCGGTGCAATAGCATAAGGTAAACCATGCAAGTACACGCCATCTTCACCCAAAGATTCACCGTGATCGGCCATATAGAACATCGCTGTATTGGCATGATGATCATCTTGCTTCAACATATCAATCACTTGGCTCAAGATATAGTCGGTATAAACAATGGTGTTATCGTAGGTATTCTTTACCTGCTGCTGAGTACAGTTTTGCAAATCGCTGGTATCACAGGTAGGGGTAAACACTTTAAATTTAGCAGGATAACGATCGTCATAGGTTGGCCCATGACTACCTATAATATGCAGCACAATAAAGGTATCTTGCTTCGCATCATCAATGTATTGCTGCAGGCCTTTCAATAAGATTTGATCGTAGCACGAGCCGTTATGGCACAAGCTAGGATCAATTTCAGCACTCATCTCAACATGTTTAATGCGATCACATGCCCCTTTACAACCACCATCATTATCTTTCCATAACACATCAATCCCCGCGTGGTGCATCACATCTAATACGCCATCTTGGTGACGTGCGGTCATTGGGTTGTAGTTCGCTTTAGTCATATCAGAGAACATACAAGGCACAGAAGCTGCCGTTGCCGTACCGCAAGATTTAACATCTTTAAAGCTGATCACATTCAATTTTGCCAGCTCAGGGTTGGTATCACGATCGTAACCATTGAGTGAATAGTTCATCGAACGTGATGCTTCACCTAATACCATCACCACCACATTCGGTTTACCTGTTTTTTCAGAGATAACAGCGTGTTCATTTACCGCATCAGTGCCAATGTGTTTAAACGGCATCTTCGCTTCAATTAACTGGTACTGCGCATAACGATAAGTGGCTGACAAATAGTTAGTTGGGTTAATCAGCGCCTTAATTTCAGAGTGGTTACGAACCAAAGACGCATAATCTTTATAATACCCAGCAGCAATCAAGCCAATCACTAGCAACGAGACAACAATCGATCCTAATTTTGACAGTAATTCTTTAAAAAAGGGCTTAAATTGTACTTTCATCGACGTAAAGATGATGGCAGGAATAATCCCGATAACCAATAACCATATCCCACCACCGAGCGATAGATAACTGGTCGCTTCACCGGTATTCGTCTCAAAAATATTAACGATCATACCGTAATCGAAAAATACGCCATAGCTGTACATACCATAGGTTGCTAGTGCCGACAGAATAATCAGTACAGGGATCAAAACACGATATATCTTCGGCCAAATAAGTAAGGTAAAGATGATATTTAATGCCGCACAAATAAAGATCGGTATGGATATGGCAAAAATAAGACTATTTGGCGGATTGGCTTCAAATAATTCAGTGATATGTCGCCATAACGCAATATTTTGTATCGCCGTAAAAAACAGTGCGATTAAAAGCGTATATAGCACACTCGTTAAACGAAATTTCATGTGTCTATTCCCAAGAGTATTTATCATCATTTGGTATGGCGTGAACATTGGCATTCCAGTTCACAATTAACGTCATGCCAACCTTGGCGAATCTGTTCCATTTTGGCGGCGAATTATATCTATAAATTCATACAATTAACCAATAACTATATAAATTGCTTTATATCTTAAATGCAAACAAAGATTCAGCTAATGGATAGTGACGTTTTCATACCATCTTCTTTTCACCTTTTAGTAAATATAGAAGATGTACGATAACTGCACCCATGTCGAAAAAAGGTCAAAGCAATATATTCACGCGTTGAATTATGAATAAATAAGCTGTTTACATCCTGACAGGAGATAGAACAAGATACAGTTTTCACCGCTTTGATATAAAAAACGCCAATACGTTCTCTGTATTGGCGTTGGAGTTATCAACATTAGGGGGATTAATGCTGAATCAAATTAACTTTTCACTGAACGACTTATTTCAAAAAGTCGTTGTATAGCATGTAAAGGTGAGCAGAACTCCATGAGAAGTTATTTGCGCCCTGCACCGCCCCTGTTTCAGGGTTGTAATTTTCCTGAATCGGAAGCTGCTTAGTTAAACCTTCTGCATTAGTAAAAAGTTTATTTACCATCTCATGCGCTTCTTTGGTATAGCCATAATTCGCCATCCCCTTCACACCAAAATAAAACTGATCAATCCATACGCGACCACGCCAGTAAATATCGGCACCATAAGCTGGGTTATCAGCCGATGCAGTCCCCAGTGGCACTGTCGTATTAAACTTTCTGGTATCCATCATGTTTGCAACGACCGCTTTAGCTGTCACTTCTGTTGCAGCACCATTAAACAGCGGTGACCAACCTTCAGCACCCATGCCTCGTTTTACAATTGGCTTACCCGCGCAACCATTATTTAATTCTTTCGCTTCAGAACTATCAATATTGATGTCGTAGTAGAAACCAGTGTCAGTATCAAACATACATTTATTAATGTAGTCCCTAGTCTCTACTGCTTTTTGCGTAAAGGTTTCTGCGGCATCGCTATGACCTAATACCTCAGCAATTTGAGCAAGATATTTGTTATCGCTGTACCAGTATGAAGCTTGGTCGACCGATTCTTGCATCAGTGAGTAACCAATCACTTCACCAGATGCGTCTTTGTTCTCACTAAACTTCACCTGCCAATCTTTTTTCGCCAGATTCAGTTTTGCAGTATTAACCGCATCAGTATTACGGTAAGTCACAGTCTTAGCATTGATATTATAACTATTATCAAACTCGTACTTCTTTTTCGCATAACGACCTAGCTGATCGATGGTAGCAATTTCGTCAGAATCAGTCAGCCCTTGCGCATCAGCAATAGTGTCGATAAAACCAAATACCGCGGCATCATCACGACCTGACTCCCAAGACGCTGCAGTCTGTGCAGGGCTGCTAATATCAACGTAATTGCCCGACTCTAACAGTGCATTGTAATTATCAATACCATAAGCCACTTGCCATTCTGTATCGCCTTCTAACTTATATTTGTAAATAAGCTGGCCATCTTTCGTGTGCTCAGGATCCACTGCCGCACCGTATTCAGGAATACCGTTCTTATTAGTATCACGTGCAGTTAACCACCAATCATGGTATGCCACTAACTGTGGGTACATCTCTTCAAGCCATGCTTTGGCATCACTTGGACGGTTATATTTATCTTTCAGCGCTGTGTAGACTTCCCATACCGCCCATGACGCCAGTGATGGTTTTGTATTACGCTCATTCCATGTTTGTGCATCATTAAATTCGGTTAAGCCCAATGCATCTCCACGTTGCTGAGACATGTTCATACCCACCACATCAAGCAAATAGCCTTTATCATATGGACGTAACACATCGTCAGCTTTCACTTGGTGTTCAAACACTGTGCGAATGTTTTCCATCGCAAGATCAGGATTGAAATGCGCCATTGCATACGCTTGTTTCCACGTATCCCACGGCCACGTTAAGTTACCAGAGAACCAACGTGCGGTTACCGATGGCGTTACTGTATCATGGCTTACCATACCAGCGGGGCTGCGCCAGTTACCAGTTAAGGTTTCAATCGCTTTCACTGCAACCCGCTCTTGTTCTGTCGTTGCATTGTCATTTACTAAACCATGACTTAAGTAACTTTCCCAACGACTAGTGGTCGCATTCATATATTTAATAGGATTTTTCAAAATATCAGCCACAACTGGCTGCTCTTGTTTCCACTCATCCGCCGTTAAAGTATGACTAAAGACGGTATAGATCTTGGTTTCTTTTTCATTACCAATATCTGACGTTGATTGATATTCCAAACCCTTTACTGTTGTTTTAGCGGCAATACTGCGATCAATATAAAAAGCTGAATCACCACGGGTTCTCACCCACCATGAATCACGCTCTTTACCAAACTGTAGAGTAATATTCCCATGATTATCCGTTGTTAAAGTACGCGTTAAATCAGGTAATTGTTCAGCGACTGTTGCTTCATAACATTCTTGCTTATCATCTTTATCTAATTCACTGCATACTGGCTTTTCAACACCATCTAGGGCGTAGAAACGTTCAACTAATTTGCCGTCCCACAATAACGTAAGATCTTGACCACTATTATTAGTAACGGCCGTCTCAACCAATGAGGAACGAGAAGAAACAAACTGCAATGTCATCTCAACACGAATATCATCGGCGGTTAATGTTTGAATTAACGCGCCAGGAATACTGTAAGCAACAGCTTTAAAATCAACAGGCTGACCATCTTTTAAAATAGATAATTTATCGAAATACTCTGCTACCGAAGTATTATATTCTTCAGCGATAGCCGTCACACCAAAGCCACCTTTATTTTCTGGATTTGCTTTTAAATCTGGTAATAGGTGACCATGCCACGCGCCGTCATCATGTAATGGCGTATAAGCCATGTGATTACCCGCTCCAACTTCTGCAAGGTGTTTTGGTGTACCTGTGCGATCAATAATGTCTTTAAACTGCAGGGCTAATTCTGGTTTCTTTTTCTCTTCAGACGATGAACTAGACGAATCATCACTATTACAGCCAGCAGTCAATAATAAAGAGCCGATCACTGCGGCAAGTAATGTTTTCTTAGTTACTATTGGATTATTCGTCATTGTTACACCTTTAATATAAAGAGACATTCCACATGGAATTAATATTATTTTTATGGGTAGAGTATTTTGGTATTGCGCTATAAGCGGAGGGAATATTAAAGACAAATAAAAACACTAAAATTGAAGTAAATCACAAAAATAAACCTACTTAAATTCAGCTTAAGTATGGAATGTAACAATCATATACAAGTATAAGAAATAAAATCCATTATATTTTTGAAGTAAATTCACACTATTAATTTATATAGGTTGATTATCTTTTAATCTGAATAAAAACGATAAATAAAAATTAGATCTTCTCCTCAAATAATCATGTTAACTATGATATTTGTTCTACAAACATCCCTTATTAAAAATAAGTTATGTAACATTAGTAACAAGAACAAGGTGTAAAGTAACAATTGAAATTACTATTTTTTGTTTTATTTCTTGATAAATATCACAGTCATTTACTTACATAATATAAATATACTTCCTTAATTCTTTTCCATTAACTATCCAATCCTTTAATTTTTCGGAAAAAGCAGCAAAAATTAACTATTGATGTACAAAAAATTCTTCCTTTTTATTGCATTAATGCTCAAAAATAACCTCGTTGATAAATAGACTACATTTATAACAACATACATCACCATTTATATTTGACGATAAAAACCCTAATCAAGCGTATGAAAAAGGCCAAGTGTTACCCACTTGGCCTTCATTAAAATCATTAACCTATTAAAGAACGAAACATAAGCGAATGTTTACTTTATATTTTCACCGCAGGATCGGGGGCTAGATGATTGAAATCAACCATTTTGCTGTAATTAAACACACGAATATTTTTATCGTGTATCTGATCTAAAGTTAATGGCATTACTTTTTTTGATTCAATCCCAGTCCAATCTGAAAATAACGATAAAAAGTGATAAGCACTAACTTGCTTTTTCAACATCTCATGTTGCTTGCTATCACTTGATAAAATAAAGAATGGCACTTCATAATTTGATTTATGATCCTCTCCGTGTACTAAATAAACATCTTTACCTTTGTTATTTTTATCGCTTAAGCCATGATCAGAGAAATACATTAATGAATATGATTGCTGACTATTTTTTAATATCCCTACCATATTTTTCATTAGCGCATCAAATTCTCGATATGTTGATAAATAACAAGACAGTTGTTTATCTTTTAAATGATAATCATCATGCTTTATTCGACGACAAAATTTTGCGTGTGATCCCATTAAATGAACAACAATCAACTTATGCTGCTTCGTTGGTTCCAGCAAAGCCTGTTTAAATAAAGGTAACAAATCGGAGTCTTGATAATTAATTGAACCATTAAAACTGCCATTTTTCAAAAAATGCGTTTCATTACTTAAAATTGCAAATTTTGAAATAGGCGTATCATAACGTCCTATTTTTCCTTGATTAGATAACCAGTACGTTTTAAACCCTGCGCTATTAGCAAGATTAATAAAGTTAATATTAGGCTTGAACGTTAGCCCTTGGCTTAAAGAAAGCGTACGTGGTAATGAAGTTGTTGTATTTGGTGCCGTTGAAATATAGCCATTTAAAAACAAGCCATTGGCAGTATCTAAGTACGGGGTTGTCTTCGCTGGATAACCATATAATGACATATAGTCACGACGCATACTCTCACCAATAACAACAATATAGTTTTGATATTGAGGTGTAACCTGCTGAATATCCAAATTCACTTTATGCGAGAAAGCAGCCTCAAGTGCCTTTTCTTGCACAAAGTAATCAGTAACAGATTGATAACCGCGTACAAAAAGATGGTTATAAGGTGAAAAATAGAGAAGTACCAATCCAATGACTAACGGAATATCATGTTTAAGTTGATAAGATGTTTTCTTAAATGCAAAGACAAGAATTAAAATAAATAAGCTGGCTGACCAAGGAATAATATCCGATGGAATATTTGAAATAAACTCTAATGCTTCTTGCTTGTTCGTATCTAATAATGACGCAACAGATCCAATATTAGGTGGACCATAAATCATACCTACTGGTAAATAAAGCCAACTTATAATAAACAATGGTAATAACAAGCAGTATTTTACTTGCTTAAATCCAGCGAGGATCATAACACCAACACAATACACCAATAATGATAACAAGTAATTGTGGTGCTTTGCTCCCATTGCAGTGGTCGATAATACAACAAGAAAAATTGATATTATAAGATCAAAGAGAAAGCGCTTATTTTTTATAAGCATTCTTATTTTTTGTTTCACGGTAAGCCACGATATTCTAAAAACTAAGTGGAAGATATTAACATATAAGAAAAAGAAAAAGGCACGTTTAACGTGCCTTTATCATTATGATGATAGCTAGAAGAGCTAAACTTCTGTTTTTATATCTTTAACTTCTTCTGAAACTTTTAATTCTTTAATTAAAGAAACTATCGTCCATCCCGCCTTCACAGCAAATTCATCGTTAACCGTATATGTATAAATATAACCTTTAGGATCAATCGCAAACATTGGAATAAGTTGACTTGCTTTATACTGCGCGTAGTAATCTTCTAACGTAAAGTTATCACTCAACTTAGTATGTTTAATCTCACCACCTTGGTTAATCAAACTCGCTAATTTCTTATAGCTAATATCTTCACCAAATAAAGCAGCACCATTATGCGCTTGAGATGCTGAGTGTTTCTCTAAACCACTATTATGCCGACGCCCGTTCAAACGGAACACATTACGGCTACCAAAGTCACTTTCAAAGTGCATAGCTGCTACTGCATTAAAATGCTTATCTGGTGTTAACGCTAATAAATGGCCAATACCAATCACATCTAAATACTCATCAGCATGGCTTGATACGGCATTACCGTAATAGGTTTCAAGCCCAGCCATACGTGCGGCACGAATATAATCCCAATTAGAATCTGTCACCACGACACGGCAATCATATTTTTTTAATGCTAACGCAATAGTGCGCGCAACGTCATTCGCACCAACAATTATAAAGCCTTTAGGTGAAGGCTCCGCAACGCCCAGTAACTTAGCCATTGGTCGCGCAGTTAAACTTTGCAAGACCACTGTGCCAATAATCACCATAAAGGTTAGTGGGACTAATAGTTCTGCACCTGCTACCCCATCGTTTGAAAGCTTTAACGCAAACAACGCTGAAATAGCTGCCGCAACAATACCTCGTGGCGCTACCCAAGCTAAAAACAGTTTTTCTTTAAAGGCTAACTGACTAAACATAGTGGAAATGAAAATAGATACTGGGCGTGACAACAGTTGAATCACCACAAATACAGCGATAGCTCCCCAACCTAATGCATGGAAATCAGACATTTGAATGCGTGATGCTAGGATCAAGAACAAACCAGAAATCAGTAAGATTGTTAAGTTTTCTTTAAAGTGCAAAATATGCTGAATATTGACGTCTTTCGCATTCGCCAGCCACATGCCCATCACTGTAACAGCCAATAATCCAGCTTCTGGCTCTAACGCATTAGCCGCTGAAAATACTCCAAGTACTAATGCTAAAACAGCAAACGGTTGGAGATATTCTGGCAGTAAATGACGACGTAATACATGCGCTAATAGCCAACCTGCAACACCACCGAGCACCAGACCCACCAGCAACATAAGACCAAAAACTTCAACACTATGGATGGTGCTACTAGAGACGATAAACTCATAAACAATAACAACGAAAATTGCACCAATGGGATCAATTAAAATCCCTTCCCACCGTAAAATATTAGCAAGTTTGGCTTGTGGCCTAACGGTACGTAATAGCGGCACAATCACCGTCGGCCCTGTTACAACTGTCATAGAACCAAACAGCAAGGCTAATGGCCAACTAAAATCCAATAAGTAATGAGTAGCGACACTGGTGATCATCCATGTAATGATTGCCCCAACAGTGACAATAGATTTTACATTACGCCTTACATTTTTAATTTCATCAAAATTTAGGGTCAAGCTGCCTTCAAATAGAATCACAGCAACTGATAATGAAATTAATGGAAACAGTAAATCACCAAATAAAATATTAGGGTTAAATACTCCTGTCACAGGCCCTATTATTAATCCAGCCATCAATAATAATAAAATAGCTGGCAATTTCATTCGCCATGCTAACCATTGACAGCTCAGGCCTAAAACACCTAATCCCGCGATAGTTAGGCCAATCATTTCTTCATGCATGAGGTCATACTCTATAGCTTAATACACATCACATTATTTATGTGATTTTAAAATATAACGAATATAGCTCGCTATATTCTTATCTGCCCAATATAACTAAAGCTATTGTTTGCCACTACCTAACTAATAAATGGGTGCTGAGTTCAACCTTATCATTTTGTTGCTCATATTTAGAACAAATAGATGACAAAAATGAGGATTTCAAAACAAGGATAAGATAAAGAGACGAGACTATTTGTTGCCATTTTTACGCAAATAAGTCACTTAGAAACAAACAACCAAAAGTAAAAAATGAGATCTCAATAACGCTATAAACATAAATAATTGCCTGTGGGTATCTTAGGGCTATTCTTCTTGCACAGGAAGATTATAAGGTTATCAGTATGGCTACATTAAATATTACATTCGCTGCAAATGAAAAGTTCATTGCTAAGATCCCTCCAACTCACGAACTGCAACTTTGGAAGATGGTTGCAATTTCTTTAAAAGAAGAAGATGAAGCTAATGACATCTACAGCTTTTTAAGTATTGATGATCACTCTTTTAAAGTGCCTCAACACCTAGGTGAAACCATTTATGTTCAGTACCAACATTATTTTTTATAGCCTTTTCCTGAATCTCTAAATGAAGTTATTCAACCTGTTTTACAAAAGTCGATATTGCATCGGCTTTTTTTCTATCATCTTATCTTATTTAAACGGCTCTAATAGCTAACTCTAAATATTCATAACCTCAACCAGCTTATTTATAATAACTATTCAAAAAATTCTGATAAGCAAGCGGTATTTTGGGATATTAATGCCATAAAAACCGCATAACTATTGCTTAAAGGAATAATTATGCATATCATCGCTCAACTTTACCACTGTATTATTCCGCATGGCCATTTTAACAATAAATTTCAATAGTGATGAAAAACTCATCGCTGATATACCACTAAATCGTGAATTACAATTATGGAAAACAATTGCGATAGCTATCAACTCCATTGATGAGGATGAGCGTGACTGTACCTTGTGTATTGATGAACATTCATTCCAATTGACTTACTACCTTAGTGAGTTAATTTACTCTCAATACCAACACTACTTCTTATAAAACACTTTGTTATATCGTGATTTATTACTATTGAATTGGAAAAAAGCCGATATTACTATCGGCTTTTCTTTAGATTTTTTATTTGATTAAAAGTGCAGTTAGCGTAATTGACGAGAGCGGAAGTTACGACCTTTAATTCGACCGTTTTCTAACTTCTTCAATGCAGCACGTGCAACTTCACGCTTCACTGCTACATAAGCGCAGAAGTCAAAGACATTAATTTTACCCACATCACTACCAGCGATACCATTTTCACCCGTCAATGCACCTAAAATATCCCCCGGACGGACTTTCTGTTTTTTACCGCCATCAATCATTAACGTTACCATTTCAGGGCGGAACGTTGGTTGATCTAATAGATGCTCGGCTGGTAACGCTTCACCTGAGATTGGGCGATCTAGGTAATCTTCAAGTAATGCGATTTTATAATGTTCTTTATCGCTAAATAACGAACAAGCAATACCTTTACTACCTGCACGACCAGTACGACCAATACGGTGCACATGCACTTCAGTATCACGTGCTAAGTGATAGTTAATCACCGCATCAAGATTATCAATATCAAGGCCACGTGCAGCCACATCAGTTGCCACTAGAATTGAACGGCTTTTATTAGCAAACAATACTAAAGTGCGATCACGTTCACGCTGCTCTAAATCACCGTGTAATGCAATTGAGCTAAAGCCGTAATCTTCAAGATCATCAGAAATTTCTTGTGCTTCACGCTTGGTATTACAAAAAATCACACATGACTCAGGGCGATGCTGGCTAAGTAACAAACGTACAGCACGTAAGCGGTCATCATTACTCTCTACTTTATAAAAGTGCTGAGAGATGCTGCTATTATCGTGGTTAGATTCAACTTTCACTTCAACAGGGTTACGCATAATACGTTTTGCAATAGAAGCAATTTGAGTTGGATAGGTTGCACTAAACAGCAGTGTTTGACGATCGCTTGGCGCAACATCAGTGATTGCATCTAATGAGTCTTGAAAACCCATCTCTAACATTCGGTCAGCTTCATCAAGCACTAACGTATTTAGTTCATCTAAACATAGAAAGCCTTTACGAACGTGTTCTTCTACACGACCCGGCGTGCCCACAATAATATGTGCACCATGCTCTAATGAACCAATCTGTGGCCCAAAAGGTGTGCCGCCACATAATGTTAAAACTTTAATATTGTGAATAGCACGAGCTAAACGACGAATTTCTTTTGCGACTTGATCAGCAAGCTCACGCGTTGGGCATAATACTAGCGTCTGCACACGAAAGCGTTTTACTTTTAGATTCTGTAGTAATCCCAAGCCAAATGCTGCTGTTTTACCTGAACCTGTTTTACCTTGAGCAATAACATCTTTTCCCTCAAGAATTAAAGGTAGGCTTTGCGCTTGGATCGGCGTCATTGCGTCGTAACCTAATGACGTTAAGTTACTGAGCAAATCAGGGTTAAGGTTTAACGTAGAAAAAGCAGTCTGGCTCAAAATTATGTCCTGTATACAACTAACACACCATAGCGTGTTTTTAGAATATCAGCATGTTGATTTAGCAAGCATGCGTAAGGGGTGCGACACTAACAGCTAATGGGCATGCTGACAATCTACTTCAACAGGATCAACCCATTTGTTTATTTAGCGCTGCGCTAATATCTCTTTCCATTGACCGACTAAAATCAATGTTTCGTCACATCAAGGTTATCTTTTAAAACGTTAAGCAATTCGTATTCACTAGCATTCAACAAATAGCGCTTAAAATGAATAACAAACCAAAATAATACCCTATAATAGATAATTATATTGCCAAAATATCACCTAGGAATACAATCCACAAAAAACACCACTCAAGTTGAATGATGTATGAGTTATCCCCGATGAAAAAGAATGGTTTTACTTTAATAGAGCTTATCGTTGTTATTGTTATTCTTGGTATTTTAGCAGTAGTCGCTGCGCCTAAGTTTATGAACCTACAAAATGATGCCAGAGATGCCTCATTAAGAGGGCTTGAAGGCTCATTAAAATCCGTATTTGGAACAACGTATTCTAAACTAGCCGTTGCAGGACTAGAGAATGAGCCTTACGTTGCAACACGAAATAAAGGTAGTTATGACGGTGCGGGAGTTTATGCCGCAGATCTAAAAATCCCCGGCTGTTCGAGTAAACCTGGTCATGACTGTGTATTTGCTTATGGCTATCCGCTTAATGATAGCGGCACATTAAAGAACTTAATTGATAATTTTAATACTGACTGGCGTATTACCAATCATGCAGGAGAAAACAGAATCACCTTTAAACAATTTGCTGAACAAGCAAAGAATGATGAAGGTCACTTCATCGGTTATAAAATGAATCGTGATAACTGTTACCTAACCTATACGCCTGCATCATCAACAGCATCAGGTTATAAGCTAACGTTTACTCCTTGCAAATAGCCCAAACATAAAAATGCCGAGCATATTGCTCGGCATTTTTCTATTTAACAGCTATACCTTATTGCTTAGCAAGTTTCGCTGCAGCTTTACCTTGTTCTTTGATCTCACCGTTTTTCAAACGTAGTAGGTAATCTTTCAAATCACGTTTTACTTCTGGTGCCATGATGTATAGACCGACAATGTTAACCAGTGCCATTGAGAAGATCATTGCATCAGAGAAGTCGATAACAGGACCTAGGTTCATTGATGCACCGATAACAACGAAAGTACAGAACATCAGTTTAAACGCCATCTCCGCTTTCTTACTTTCACCGAATAGGTACGTCCACGCTTTAAGGCCATAGTAAGACCAAGAGATCATGGTAGAAAAAGCAAACAGAACAACCGCGACAGCAAGTACCAATGGGAACCAAGAAATTGAGCTACCAAATGCTGCTGAAGTTAGTTCTACACCTGCAAGGCCTGAACCTAATTGACCCGTAATAATGATAACCAGTGCAGTCATCGTACAAATCACAACCGTATCGATAAACGGTTCTAACAGAGATACATAACCTTCAGAAATTGGCTCTTTGGTTTTAACCGCTGAGTGAGCAATCGCCGCTGAACCCACACCCGCTTCATTCGAGAACGCTGCACGTTTAAAGCCTTGGATTAGCACACCAATCACACCACCAGTAATACCTTCACCAGTAAATGCACCATTAATAATTTGAGCAAATGCATCATCAATCAGATTGTAGTTCATCACAAGGATAACTAACGCTGCACCAACATAAGTAATCGCCATGAATGGAACAACTTTCGCTGTTACTTTAGCAATCGACTTAATACCACCAATGATAACGAATGCCACCAATAGCGCGAGGATCAAGCCAAACAACCAACCTTTATCAGCAAAGAAAGATAAGTCGCCACCTGTTACACCAACAACTTGCTTATACGCTTGGTTGGCTTGGAACATGTTACCGCCGCCTAACGCGCCACCAATCGCAAAGATTGAAAACAGAACCGCAAGCGTACGACCTAATGCTGCATTGCCACGTTTTTCTAAACCTTGGCTTAGGTAGTACATAGGACCACCAGAGACAGTGCCATCTAGATTATAAGTACGGTATTTAACGGCAAGTGAACACTCAACAAATTTAGTCGACATGCCCAGTAAGCCAGCAAGGATCATCCAGAATGTTGCACCAGCGCCACCAATTGTCACAGCAACAGCAACACCTGCGATATTACCTAAACCAACAGTACCAGAAAGCGCTGTCGATAAAGCCTGAAATGGCGTGACATCACCACTGTCTTTAGGATCGGCATAGTCCCCTTTAACAATTTTAACGGCGTGTTTAAAACCACGAATATTGATAAAGCCCATGTAAGCGGTAAAAAATACAGCGGCTACAACAAGCCAAAGTACAATCCACGGTGCTTGAACATCAGTAAAAGGAAGAGGAATAGAGGAGAAAATCATTCCAACAAAAGGGTTAACAATCGGGGCAACAACTTCATTAATCTTCTCATCGAGAGAGCTAGCAAAGGTGCTACCTGATGCGCCAAGCATGGCAGCTGTCATTAAAATTTTATTCATACAACATCCTTGTTTGAATGTTCAACATTCATATTTATAGTTTTTACATTGTGTTTACACTTTTAACATAGCAACATCCTAAATTTGAATAAAGCCCCTATCATAAAAGTATGAAACAAGCGTTTCATATAACAAAAATAACAATCAACTTACTTACCAATAAAGGACTGAAAAAACAAAAACCAATTAAAAACAATAGGATAAACACAAAAAGGCAGACAGTGACGCTATTTTAAGAATGGGAATTAAACAAGCGGATGAGAATAAGAATTATATAAATCGCATATCTCTTACAAAAAAAAGCGCGAATTATGGGGAATATCTTACACAGATTAGCATTTTTATCTGTATAAATGAGATGACTATCGGTTAAAGAAAAGAGTACCAGCACAAAATAAAGAATAAAAAGTCAATATTAGTGCATATAAAAACAACAGGACGACCTAGATAGCCTTGCTGGAGCGAATTTTTACCGTGAAATAATATTCTTCATATTAACGGCCGACCTCCTTAAAAACTAGAATAATCAGCCGAAATTAAAACAAAAACCAACTTATTAAACTGAAACAGCAAGTAGCGGAATACCGATCCAAAGTACGGATGCAAAAATGAAGAAAAAGAAATAAGTAGACTTAAATGACATGATTTAGACCTCAATTTAATCTTAATATGTGGCATTTTATACCTTTTAACCATTTACGTGTATTCAAAAAATCAGTCGTTAGTTTTCAATTTTAGTAAACAAGATAAAGCATAAAATGCTTGTTAGAAAAAGATTAGAGGGGTATTGTTTTAACCATGAAATTACGATTAAGTACACCTCACCTCTTTCTTTGTTGGTGGCGCTCTTACTAGAGCGGCGCTGAACTAACACACCTTATTTTTATGTTCATACGCTGCCGGAAGGTTTGCCATGAACAATTATGATCTTGTTTCAGTCCTCTCCGGTAGCAACAATTATTTTTGGAGAATACTATGACAACATCAGCACAAAGCACTAACGTGATTCTTACTGGCGATCGAGCAACAGGTCCACTTCACCTTGGTCACTATGTGGGTTCCCTTGAACAACGCATTCAACTACAACATCAGTACCAACAAACCATTCTTGTCGCTGATATGCAGGGACTGACGGATAATGGGCATAACCCACAGAAAGTCGCATCGAATATTTTAAACGTGGTAGCTGATTATCTCGCCGTCGGTATTGATCCCAACTTAACCACGATTTGTTTACAGTCATCACTACCCGCATTGGCTGAGCTGACCATGTACTATTCAAACTTGGTATCGATTTCTCGTCTTGAACGTAACCCAACCGTTAAAAATGAAATTCAATCTAAAGCATTTGGCCGCTCAATTCCTGCCGGATTTTTAACTTATCCCATTTCTCAAGCGGCTGATATTACGGCATTCAAGGCTAATTTGATCCCTGTAGGTGATGACCAATTACCCATGCTAGAACAAACCAATGAAATCGTAAGAAAAATTAACCATATCGCCGGAAAAGAAATCTTAGTGGAATGCCAAGCACTACTAAGTAATGTGGCACGCCTACCAAGTACTGACGGTAAAAACAAAATGTCTAAATCAATGGGAAATGCGATTACGTTAGGCGCAGACAGTAAACAAATAAGCCAAGCGGTGAAATCAATGTACACAGATCCAAACCACCTACGGGTTGAAGATCCGGGGAATATTGAAGGGAATGTGGTGTTTACCTATCTTGATGCTTTTCATCCAGATCAAAGCTATGTCGCTGAACTAAAAGAGCATTACCAACGTGGTGGTTTAGGTGATGGTACAACAAAGAAAATCTTAGAGGCGTGCTTACATGACTTAATTACGCCGATTCGCCAACGTCGTGAAGAATACTTAAATGATAAAGCCTATTTAGTTGAAGTATTGAAAAAAGGCACCGAAAAAGCCAATCAAGAAACTCAGCTCGTATTACATGATGTGAAAAGCGCATTTGGGCTTAACCTTTTCTAATGGTTTTGGATATTTAAGTAACTTGGGTATAAAGACAGCTATGTTTATACTGACTCGATTTTCAGATAAACATAGCCGTCCAATCACACAGTGCAGTTATATGGCAACCATCGAACTCGAACAAGACTACTACCTTCACAACTTTAAGGCGTTACTTAAAACTGTAGAGCAGTATCATGCTTCATTATTAAGTACAGATGAAAAGCACTGGCTGCAATCTTTCCACCAGCTTTCAACCGATGCGCAAATGTTGCTGATCCGCTTACTATCACGTAAAGGGATCTTATTTCGTTTTAACAAACTTAATTATGACGAAATTACAAATATCGACTTAGCCAAAGATGCGCTGATTCATGCTCATTTTATTAGCCAAGAAATCACCGCTCTTCACCAGCAGCAAGTTATCAGCATCAGTGATATTTTCTCACTCTATACCAAACCTGAACTACAGCGTTTATTCCCAACCCTTATTGAAAAAACAGATAAGAAAGCTGAAATAGTATTTAAATTAGAGAGCCATGATGATAGTGAATACTTGCTTAATGTCATTAACGAACCACTTGTTATGGTGCAACAACAAACCCTGCTCGCAAAGTTTCTATTGCTGTTTTTTGGTAATAGCCATCAAGATCTTAGCCAATTTGTATTAAGTGATTTAGGGCTCCATAAATTTGAAAATTACCGGATTGATGCCAGCACGCAACTGTTCCACACCACAGAACAAGTCGACCAATGGCTGACACTAACCCAATTATCCGACTTATATTGGCGTGCCCATGAAACGAAAGACTACGATACTATTTCTTCCCTTGTACCACTATTGCCAAAGGCTACTTCATGGTTGCCTCTCGAAAATAAACGCCAAAAACTGATCAATCATATGGCGCGAGATTTAGAGCGAAACCATCAATATGACGCAGCACTTGCTCTCTTTCGTCAAACTGAACGTACGCCAAGCCGTGAACGACAAGCACGAATACTCATGGCGCAGCAGCAATACCAAGCAGCCTACGATGTCGTGAAAAATATTCAGCATGATGCGAAAAATGAAGATGAATACGGCGTAAGTCTGAGGTTAGAGAAAAAGCTCGCAAAGTCAGTCAATCACATTTTTACAGCTCCAAAAACGTTTGCTCCAAAAGCGATACAACTGCAACTTGCGAATCCTGAACACCAAAGGGTTGAACACTGCACTGCTGGCTATTTTGAGTCTCAAGGTTGGACGGTGTTCTATCTTGAGAACCAATTTCTCAACAGCCTTTTTGGGTTAGCAATGTGGGATATTATCTTTGCCCCCATCAAAGGCAGCTTTATTAATCCTTACCAATTAGCGCCACTGGATATGTTCAATTCAGAGTTTTACCTCAAGCGAAAAGACGTAATTGATGAACGCTTACAAGCGATTGAACAAGGTCACTATGATGGCTGGCAAACACACTTTGAGACAAAGCAAGGGATCTCTAACTACTGGGTACATTGGGAGCTATTTAGTCAGCAAGCACTTACATTGGCTTTAAGCCATATACCACCTGCTCAATTAGCGGTAATGTTTCGTCGATTACTAAAAGACTTACGCCACCACCGCTCAGGAATGCCTGATCTGATCATGTTTAATGACACGGGTTATCAGTGGGTAGAAGTCAAAGGACCCGGTGATAAACTACAAGACCACCAGTTACGTTGGCTCGCTTTTTTTGATCAACATAGAATTCCCGCACAAGTGGCTTATATTACATTTTCAGATCCTAACGAAGACTAAGCGAATAAATAGACGTTTTTTGCGTTAGCGTAATAAAAGCCTGCCGTAAATTCGATACCATGCTGCGATTAGCACTAACAGGTATGTTTATAATGAAAATAACTGTGGATGGCGGCTCATTTAAAGTCGCAATTGATACTGAGTACGAAGGCCTAGTCGCAGAAGCAACTGCGGTGTATAACGAAACATTAGAGCAGGCAAAAACACCAGATAAGGCTATACTGCGCTTTCTTCAAATCATTCTTGAACACCGTGATAATGATGACGCTATCGGTTATGCCGTATTAGGCTTACTTGGCTGGTATAACAAAATAATTAATCCTGTTACAGATAAAGATATCGAGCTAAATCTACCCAAAATTCTACCGCATTTGCTAAATCCGACGGGTGATTTAACCGCATTCAATCCCATGGAAAAAACGATGTTCGCGCATTAATCATCGTATTGTAAGTGCCTATTGCTCAATACCGATAATAGGCATTATTGCGACACTTAAAACCTTAACCTTACGCTATTTACTCATGTCATTTATCCTCTGTAAGCCCTACGTGACGCTTATAAATATAAACTTTTTATCAGTAACTGTTTGTTTATGACACGCTTATAACAAACATGCTAGTATATCGTCATTGAAAAAAAGTCTACTATATGACGCTACTATTACCTCAGTAATAGTATGATATTATTGTTAATACCTGTTTCAACTCGGTACTCGAATGAACCAATCAGAACTATTATTAGACGTTAGTACTCACGCTTTACTACACCTAGAATTCAAAAAACTAGATAAACGACTAAGCCTTGCAGAAAAAAATAATATATTGGTTCAATACCTAAAGCCAATCGTCAAATCTCACCAGTATCGACGAGTAAAGAAGACGACGAAAAGCTGGCTACAAATGGGTAGAAGGCTAAATACCGATTTCGAAGCAACATTAAATCAAGAACGCGAACGTTTGCAGCAAATGAGCTCAACCGATCTCTACCAGTTTATTGCCCTGATTCAAGAGATCGAAACAGAGCTGGACACGAAAGCGCAGTATTCATTGGCACATGCCATTGATCTTAATGCGCGTTATGGCAAAGTCTTGGTCTGTGTTGTCGATGAAGATCTAACATCAAGCTTTGATGAAGATGGTTTAATGACCAAAGCAACGCAAATACTCTTTATTGGCGACGAAAAGTTGAAAGATCAATTTTCTTCAATTGTCGATAAGAGCACAGGCTTCCAATCTGTCATTGCTTATGAAGATGAAAACCATTTACGTATTGAGCTATTTCGTCTTTAAACAGCCTATTGTCGCCTAGCCGTCAGCTTATAATTCATCGCTGTTAAGCCTTTTCGAAAGACAATCGTAAAGGCTATCTTTGCTGTCCTCCCCCTTTTTTCCAATATCATTTCCGCTCACTTATTTACAAATAAAGTTTACTTTAACCATCCAGATCACCACGTTTTTAACTATTTTAGACGAGATACACCTTTATCTTTATTAACGATACCTTTAGAGTATCCACCTTTATATTTTTGTAACAAGTTAGCTATGACGATAAAGAATTTAACAATAACACTCATGCTGTGTTCAACATTGAGCGCATGTTCTGTCATGAATCAACAAGAGTGCCAAACAGCTAACTGGCAAGCACTGGGTTACATGGATGGCTCTCAAGGTGCCTCTTCAACCCAATTTAACGAACGTAGCTCTGCCTGTTCGGAATACAATGTTCGCGCTGACTTTTCTCAGTATCAAGCCGGTTATCAAAAAGGCCTAATCAGCTACTGTACTGAAAGCCATGGCTTTTTTGTCGGATCTCATGGCAAGTCTTACCAAGGTGTCTGCCCGCAAAATACCGCCAAAGCGTTTGTAAAAGGCTATAACCATGGCCAGCAACTCTACACAGCGCAAGAAAATGTTTCTCGTGCAGAACGAGAATTGAGCTATGAGCAACATGAAATTGATAACCAAAAAGAGAAATTAAACGAGTTAAAAAACAGTTTAATTTATGACCAACTCACCCCACGTGAGCGCCGTGAAAAGCTCGATGAGATTGATGAAATAAATAATAGACCCAACGATCTGAAACGAAAGCAGCATCAACTTAACAAGTTAAAACAAGAACTTGAAAAAGTACGAGCACAAATGAATACATACTATTAAAACGGTATGAAAAAGCCCTTACTCTCGGTACAAAGTAAGGGCTTTAATTGTGATGGGTTTACTGGAGATACCATCAGCAATAAATAACATCCATTCTATCTATTACTTTTCCTTTCACACCATGATGGTTATGCAAAAGGAGTGCCTCCTTGATGGTATAAAACAATATCCGCTTATCTTTCTATGGTGATTTAGTCCAACAAACGGTCACTGTATTTATTCCATCAAGGTTAGCGGCGCATTTGTTTCTGGGTTAATTCAACTGCACGTAATTGTGCCATTGCTTTCGCCAGATCCATTTCCGCCATAGCGAAGTTAATATCATCAGCATGCTTGTTGATATTTTCTTCTGCGGCGCGTCGAGCTTCATCAGCGCGAGCCTTATCAATGTCCTTCCCATGCATTGCCGTATCGGCAAGTACAGTTACTACAGAGGGTTGAACTTCAACAATCCCGCCTGAGATATAAAGGATTTCTTCAGGATCCTTTAGATCAATGACAAAACTCGCCACACCAGGTTTTAGTCGGCTCAATAAAGGAGAGTGACCAGGGCGTATACCCAATTCCCCATCAGAGCCAGAAATTGCCAGCGCATGAGCTGGGCCAGAAAACAATGGACCTTCTGCACTCACAATGTTGAGTTGGAACGTGTTTTCGGTTACGCCAATAGCCATGATGCCTCCTTACGCCTTAAAGATTTTTCGCTTTTTCAAGCACTTCTTCGATTGCGCCACAGTACAAGAATGCTTGCTCTGGTACGTCATCATACTCACCGCTGAGTAAGCCTTTAAAGCCTGCGATAGTTTCTTTAAGTGATACAAATACACCTGGTTGACCGGTAAACACTTCCGCTACGTGGTAAGGCTGAGTCAAGAAACGTTCAATCTTACGAGCACGAGATACTGTCTGCTTATCTTCTTCAGATAATTCATCCATACCTAGGATAGCAATAATATCTTTAAGCTCTTTGTAACGCTGCAGTACGGTTTGTACACCACGCGCAACATCGTAGTGATCTTGACCAACAACCAGTGGATCAAGCTGACGAGAAGTTGAATCTAGTGGGTCAATCGCAGGGTATAAACCAAGCGCGGCAATGTTACGAGACAGTACAACCGTCGCATCAAGGTGAGCGAACGTCGTTGCTGGCGATGGGTCAGTCAAGTCATCGGCTGGTACATATACCGCCTGAATAGAGGTGATAGAACCCGTCTTCGTTGAGGTAATACGCTCTTGTAGTACACCCATTTCTTCCGCCAGTGTTGGCTGATAACCTACCGCTGATGGCATACGGCCAAGCAGTGCTGATACTTCAGTACCAGCCAATGTGTAACGATAAATGTTATCGATAAACAGAAGTACATCACGGCCTTCATCACGGAAGCTTTCTGCGATAGTTAGACCAGTAAGTGCAACACGAAGACGGTTACCCGGTGGCTCGTTCATCTGACCGTAAACCATGGCTACTTTATCAAGTACCCCAGCTTCTTTCATTTCGTAGTAGAAGTCGTTACCTTCACGAGTACGCTCACCGACACCAGTAAATACTGATAAGCCCGAGTGTGCTTTCGCGATGTTGTTGATAAGCTCCATCATGTTAACGGTCTTACCTACACCCGCACCACCGAACAGACCGATTTTACCACCCTTAGCAAATGGGCAGATAAGGTCGATAACTTTCACACCCGTTTCTAACAGTTCAGAGCTGTTAGATTGTTCTTCATAAGACGGTGCTTCACGGTGAATGGCATATTTGGTTTTTTCGCCAATTTCACCACATTCATCAATCGGTGAGCCTAACACGTTCATGATACGACCAAGGGTTTCTTCACCCACAGGGACAGTGATCGGTGCTTTGGTATTTACCACTTCTAGGCCACGACGAAGACCGTCTGATGAACCCATTGCGATACAGCGAACAACACCGCTACCAATTTGCTGCTGTACTTCTAATACTAATTCAGCATGCTCACTATCACTAAGGGTAAGCGCATCATATACACGTGGTACGCTATCTTGGTCAAATTCCACGTCAACGACAGCGCCGATGACTTTGACAATCTTACCAGTACTCATTTGATGTCCTCAAAATTCTATTTAAACGGCTTGTGCCCCAGCGACAATTTCACTTAGCTCTTGGGTAATAGCAGCTTGACGGGCTTTGTTATAAACCAGCTGTAAATCATTAATCAGCTCGCCCGCATTATCGGTTGCTGCTTTCATCGCAACCATTCGCGCTGCTTGTTCACAAGCGATACTCTCAACAGTGCCTTGGTAGACCTGTGATTCGATATAGCGAAGCATCAGTTCGTTGAGAATGGGTTTTGGATCTGGCTCGTAGATATAGTCCCAGCGGCTTGATTCATTAGCATCGGCTAACTCTTCTTCTTCAAGCTGAGGATTAGGTAGCAATTGTGCCACCTTCGGCTTTTGCACCATGGTATTTACAAACTCGTTGTAAACCAGGAACAAGCGGTCAATCTTGCCTTCGTCGAAATACTCCAACATGGCGTTAACTGGGCCTAAAATATCTTCAAGTTTTGGTTCATCACCAATACCGGATGTTTGTGCAATCACGTTGCCGAAACGATGGAAAAACGAAATCGCTTTTGAACCGATCAAGGTGGTATCAACCTCCACCCCTTGATCTTTCCACTGACGCATATCTGCCAGTGCTTTCTTAAACAAATTAATGTTCAAGCCACCACATAATCCTCGGTCTGAGGAAATAATGATGTAAGCGACACGTTTTACTTCACGCTCTTCAAGATAGGGATGCTTGTACTCCAACGAACCCGAAGTCACGTGTCCGATCACTTTACGCATGTTCTCTGCGTAAGGTCGGGTCGCTTCCATGTTCTGTTGAACTTTGCGCATCTTACTTGCGGCAACCATCTGCATAGCACTCGTGATCTTTTGCGTATTTTGCACGCTGGCGATCTTAGTGCGGATCTCTTTTGCATTTGACATGGTTAGCTCCTATCTACATTCATACTGCATCGTACTTGGACGGAAATGTTCTCGTCGCTTAGTACGACTGGGTATCAACGAATGTTTTTAGAAGCTGGTGCAAGCTTGCTTCGATGTCATCGTTGTAATCACCAGACTCATTAATTTTTGCTAGTAATTCAGCTGACTGACTCTTAGCAAATGCCATTAATGCTTCTTCAAATGCACCGATTTGAGATAACTCAACGTTATTCAAATAACCTTTCTCGGCAGAGAAAATAGCCAGTGCTTGCTCAGCGACAGACATAGGTGCGTACTGCTTTTGCTTCATTAGCTCAGTGACTTTTTCACCATGGTCTAGCTGTTTACGTGTTGCATCATCAAGATCTGATGAGAACTGAGCAAAGGCTGCTAATTCACGATACTGTGCGAGTGCGGTACGAATACCACCAGACAGTTTCTTGATGATCTTAGTCTGCGCGGCACCACCAACACGAGAGACCGAAATACCCGGGTCAACCGCTGGACGTAAACCTGCGTTGAACAAGTTAGTCTGCAAGAAGATCTGACCATCAGTAATCGAAATTACGTTGGTTGGTACGAATGCGGATACGTCACCCGCTTGGGTTTCGATGATAGGTAACGCGGTTAATGAACCTGTTTTGCCTTTCACTTCACCGTTAGTAAAACGCTCAACATAGTTAGCATTTACACGTGATGCACGCTCTAGTAGACGTGAGTGAAGGTAGAAAACATCACCAGGGAAGGCTTCACGGCCGGGTGGACGCTTAAGCAATAGTGAGATTTGACGGTAAGCAACAGCCTGTTTAGACAGGTCATCATAAACAATCAGAGCATCTTCACCACGGTCACGGAAGTACTCACCCATCGTACAACCCGCATACGGGGCTAGGTATTGAAGGGCGGCCGCTTCAGACGCAGATGCTACAACAACAATGGTATTTTTAAGCGCGCCGTTTTCTTCTAACTTACGCACAACGTTAGCAATTGTTGATGCTTTTTGACCAATAGCCACATACACAGAGTAAATACCAGAATCTTTCTGGTTAATGATGGCATCAATCGCCATCGCCGTTTTACCTGTCTGGCGGTCACCGATGATCAACTCACGCTGACCTCGACCGATTGGCACCATAGAGTCAACCGCTTTGTAACCCGTCTGGATTGGCTGATCAACCGATTTACGATCGATTACACCGGGTGCGATAATTTCAACAGGCGCAAAGCCATCGTTGTCAATCGCGCCTTTACCATCAATAGGCTGACCAAGGGTGTTAACAACACGACCCAATAAACCTTTACCTACTGGCACTTGGAGGATACGACCGGTACCTGTTACTTTCATGCCTTCAGCAAGATCAGCATAAGGACCCATCACTACCGCACCTACAGAGTGACGCTCTAAGTTAAGTGCCAATGCATAACGGTTGTCTGGAAGTTCAATCATCTCACCTTGCATAACATCAGCAAGACCATTGATAACAATAATACCGTCGCTTACAGAGACGATAGTACCTTCATTACGTGCCTGACTGGTCACGTTAAAGGTGGCGATTCGTTGTCTAATTAAATCGCTAATTTCGTTGGAATTCAGTTGCATATCTAATTACCTATTACGCCTGAAGGCTTGTAGCAAGTCGGTTGATAGAGCTTTTTAGCGAGCCATCAATCACCATTTCACCGGCTTTGATTAGCATTCCGCCAACTAGCGACTCATCAATGTGACAATCAAGCTCAACACTGCGATTTAATTTCTTTTGCAGCGCCTGTATCAGGTTCGCTTTCTGCTCATCTGTTAACGGCTCGGTTGTTGTTACTGTCGCTGTTACCATGCGCTCATGATCTTCTTTCAGCTCATGGAACAATTCAGCAACTTGCGCAATCACATTTAGACGTCCATTTTCAGCCATTACTCTGATCAGGTTCTGGCCATGTTCATCCAGCAGCCCCTCACAAACGCCCAAGAACATGTCAGTAAACGCTGATGAGTCATGCTCGCCAAACTGCTCGCTATCTTCAATTTGCTGAGCAATAACGGGTTGGCTAGCAACCGTTGCTGCGATAATTAACATTTGCTCCCATTGTTCCAATGCATCATTGGCAAGAGCGAAATCAAACGCTGCTTTGGCATAGGGCTGAGCAATAGTTAGTGGATCTGACATAATGTGCTCTCCGCTTACATATCCTTGATGAGTTTATTAACAAGATCGCGGTTAGCATCTGTGTCTAAGTTACGGTTAATCAGTTTCTGCGCCGTTTCAATCACCATGTCAGACATTTCTGCACGGAGTTCTTGGCGAAGGCGATTACGATCACTTTCCACTTCAGCATTGCCCTGAGCAATAATGCGAGCTTTTTCTTTCTCACCTTCCGCTTGGGCTTCTTCGATAATTTGAGCGCGACGCTTATTACCTTGCTCGACTAATTCATTTGCACTTTTCTTCGCATCATCCAGAAGCTTTTCACCATTAGCTTTTGCTAATTCAAGCTCTTTTGACGCGTTTTCGGTATGAATCAGTCCTTCAGCGATTTCGCGCTGACGTTGGTCAATTAACGCAGATAGCGGTGGCCAAACATATTTCATACATAGCCAAACAAAAATCACGAATGAGATTGCCTGACCAAGCATGGTTGCATTTAAATTCATACCATCCTCACTATTTAAATAACGTTATGATTTATAACGGTAGTTCTGGCTATTAAGCCACAGCAAAGATGATGTAAAGACCGATACCTACACCAATCATAGGTACCGCATCCACAAGACCCATCATGATAAAAAACTGAGTACGTAACATAGGGGTTAAATCTGGCTGACGTGCAACACCTTCAAGGTATTTACCCGCAAGATTACCGATACCAGAAGCCGCACCTGCCGCGCCTAAACCAATGAGAAGCGCACCAGCAACGTAGAGAACTGCACTTACAATATCCATGAATGACTCCAAAAATTTATTTAATAGATAAAACTTAAATCGAACTTAATTTATTAATGTTCTTCAGTTGCCATCGCTAGGTACACAACAGTTAGTACCATGAAGATGAAGGCCTGAAGGAACACAATTAAAATGTGGAACAATGCCCACGGCACGCTTAACGCCCACTGCATCCACCACGGCATTAATGCAATCAGGATAAAAATCATTTCACCTGCATACATATTTCCGAAGAGTCGAAGTCCAAGAGAAATTGGTTTTGAAATTAATGTCACCAACTCCAAAACGAAGTTCACCGGATACAACAATGGGTGTTCAAATGGTTGTGTTGTTAACTCTTTAATAAAGCCAACAAGTCCCTTAGTTTTTAAGGTGTAACCAATGATTAAAATAAACACACCTAACGCCATCGACATCGGTACGTTCACATCAGCAGAAGGCAAATCACGGAAATGTTCAAAGCCCAGTGCTCGTGCTAATGCAGGAACGAAGTCGACCGGAATTAAGTCGATCATATTCATTAAGAAAACCCACACGAAGATAGTTAACGCTAAAGGGCCGACTATCTTGCTTCTCGTCTGAAAAATTTCCTTAACAAGGTTGTTTACAAATTCATAAGTGATCTCAATAAAACATTGCAATCGACCTGGAACCCCAGAGGTTCCGTGGCTAACAACATATTTAAAGACACCGATGAAGAGTAAACCTAACACCCATACCATAAACATGGAGTCTATATTTAGGCTCCAAAAACCGTGGCCTACAGTAAGGAATGTTAAGTGGTGATCAATATATTCGTGAGCGGTAGTTACTGCTTCCACCTTACGTCATCCTAAATTGAGGTTTGTTAAGTATCGGGGTTAAAAAGCATCCTAAAAATGTCACGCTATAAGCTAATAACATAGCTACATGATTTACTGGAATAAAACGAACAACAGCTAAAATCATTACCGCGGTATATACCCACTTAATAAAACTATTAAGTTTGGCTAAATATCGAATACTAATGTCTTTATTTGTTTTTATTTTAAAAGCAGCGGCACTTAATCCTAACAATGAAGGAATAACTGCAATAGCCACCCCAATAATTGAAGATTTAACGCCAAACCAATTAGTCGTAATAGAAGCAAAAAAAATAAAAAGTAAACCTAATATTATTTGCCCAATCACTATTACTTTTGCTGCAGATAAAATATCGCTAGAACCAGATTTCGTATTCATTTCTAATCCTCTTTATTTATGCAATAACCTGCTAACCCCCTCCATTTCAACTTGTTACGGGTTATTTCAACTTGTGATTAAATTCACACAAACGTAAGGAATGAATAATATCGCAAGAGAAAACTCCCTCACCAAGAGCAAATATCTCATCAACTAAAATGTTAAATAAATATTAAATACCGAAGCAGAAAAGTGTTATTTATATCAATGCAACTTGCAACACATTTAAAATCAATAACTTTGACGCCACCTCTTGATGATTAAAATTTACGTGATCGTTATCACTAACGCTATTAAAAAAAATGAAATCAATGTTTTTCATTTTTGAGTAAGTAAATGATTGCAGCCCGAATGGATTATATTGTAAGCAAAGCGAATAATTATGTATTAACATCGATAATCAAAATGAGCGAAACACAAAACTCACGGCGTATTAATAATTATTATCAACCATAAAAATTGACGGTTATTTGCTATTTATTGTCTTTTTTTGCAATAAATTTCAATTTTAAAACGGCAAAATCATGCGATTTAAGCTTGTCTTCTTGCTCTTTCACTGCGAGTTCAAGGAAGAGAAAACATAACAATCAGCACTAGCAGGACGCTCTCTGTGGCGAAAAAAGAAGAAAAGGGAATAAAAATAGTTGACTGTATATATAGCCAAATTATTTTTTAAAATAAGGTATCGGTACAGCGTTATTAATAAAATTCCGATATCACAGAATGAAATAATAAGATGATGATTAACAAAGGTAATAAAAGCCTTTAACGGCACCCAAAAACGTTCACCTCTAAGCTCAATAAACATAAACAAACGCTCATTGGAAGCTATTTTCAACGTTGTAAATGACAATATGAAGTCATAAAAAATAGACAACATTATATTTAAAATATCGATCACTACGAGCGATAATATGCCCTAAGAAAAGAACACAAATAATACATTAAAATTAAAATATAAAAGTCAATATATGCATCCAATGCTATATATAAAATAGAGACGTTAAGAATTGCTAAATTCAGCCATTATATTTACCAATTAGGTTATATATAATAAAAATGAATCGTAATAAAAATAGAGCTATCCGACAAAATTTATCGACTGTTTGATCTATAATTATAGATTAACAATTTTTCCATACGTAGAATTAGCACAAAATAAACAATATTAATGTGCTACAAATATTGCTAATGTAAATAAACCAAACAACGATGATACATATTTACTGATAAAAAAATAAAGACAAAGACACATGGCTGTTACTTTAAAGACACATTATCAACTAACTGATAACTGCATTTAGTGACATTAATTTGTACCCTCTATTTAATCTTGTCTTTTAATACGCTGGTATGTTTCTGAGATGTAACTTTTATGAGGTATATAAGTAACAATGGAAGTCAAATCTCAACTCTCATCATTAAAAAATACAATCTCTTCAGGTTGGAAAAGTGTCATTCCTTTTGCAAACTTCAATATTGAAGAGAATCACACCTTTGACATGACACATTTTGAAGGTCTATGGCTAAAACAATACCTCTCAACAATCACGCCTGAGTATCATGCTTTATCCTCCCAAATTACAAAAATAGCCCAGTCAGTAAATCCCTTAACCTTTAACTTCTATAGTTTAGCGCTATGGACGAGCCCTGATCGCTACACGCAATTACATACGCTGTGCAACTACAGCGCATTACTCAATAGCTCTATTCGTTTTCATTTAGATGAAAATAAAGGTGACAACATCAATCTGTGGCTATTAAGTAATGAACCCATCGCAAAACATTCAACAGAAAGCCTATCGTTATTGGCTTTACACTTTGCGCTATTATTGAATGTCATCAAGCAAACGTGGGGCACAACGACACTTAAAGGTGATGCGTATTTACCCTCGCTGACCAATTTACGCATCGAACAACCGTTATTTGATAACTTGATTGCGTCATCTGCACTGAATATAAAGTGCCATTATAGCTTTCCCTTGATCCGCCTTACTTTTAGTAAAAAGTCGTTATCCTTACCGTTAACCGATTCTGATCCCGTGATCCATCAAAACAGCTTATGGCAGTTAAAACATCAGCTAGTAAACTACCAGCAGAACAATGTGATTCATCAAGTTTACCGTGCGCTCAGAAGCCTACCTGATTTAGAGGCCGCCTCTGGCAACCATATCGCAAGTTTAATGGACATCAGCTTTCGCACCTTAAATAGACGTTTAGCATGTTTATCAACAAGTTATCGTGGGGTGTTAGAAAACTATAAATTAGAAATGGCGTTATCCCTGTTAGATAATTCAGAGTTAGGGTTAGCTGACATTGCACAGCAATTAGGTTTTTCTGATCTCAGTACTTTTTCACGCGCGTTCAAACGCTGGACTGGGCTGTGCCCGTCTCAGTTAACCAGTAAAAACCAAACAATAGCACCGCGTGTGGTTTCACATTGGGAACTCATTTAAGACTCGTTACCCCACTATTGTTCGATTAGCTGCTAAATAGGCAGCTAATTGTGAGAGATAAGCTAACGAGATAGGCTTAATTTTTGTGAAAACCTTAAACCAGACCAGCGCATTCTGCTAAACTCCGTCGACAGATTTAGCGATGGTAGGAACACTCAATCATGAGCCAAGAACAAATCAACAACCCATTACACGGTTTGACGTTAGAAAAGATCCTTGTGCGTTTACAAGAGCACTACGGATGGGAAGGGCTAGATGCAAGAATTAAAATTAACTGTTTTTACAGCGATCCCTCTATTAAATCGTCTTTAAAGTTTTTACGCAAAACCCAATGGGCAAGAGACAAAGTAGAAGCTTTATATATTGAGACTTTTTGTAAGTAACCCGATTGGCATACGCACTTTAACTAATACATAAGTAAGGTATGCCATTTCTTTTTGCTATGCACCTCTCCTTTTTTAATCCCTCGAGTAATAAGCTGTTAGGCATAAGTCAATACACCGCACTTAATTGGTTTTTTTGCTATTTTTTTGCGAAAAGTAACTTTAAGTGCTATCGTAGATAGCGTAATCGACAAATAAAAGAATAAATAAAATGTTAATAGACTATTCTGTACAAAATTACTGCTCTTTTAACACTCGTCAAGAATTGAACATGCTTGCATCTACTTCAACCAAAGAAGAATGTGCATTGAATAACTTGAAAGAAGTTAATGCGTTTGGCGTTAAGAACGTTCTGAAAAGCTCTGCTATTTTTGGTGCTAATGGTTCAGGAAAAACTAACTTAGCTGAATCATTGAAAAGGTTACAAATGCTTATATTGGGTTCTTTGGACTCAGTTGGTGACAGCGTGACCCATATGGTCGTGCCTTTCCTGCTAAAGGAAGATTATTTTGACGTGCCATCTGAATTCGAAGTTACCTTTCTTGCCGAAGGAAATCTATATCGCTATGGAATTGCCATTTCTGAAGGTGAGATTGTTGAGGAGTGGCTATACTGGACTAAAAGTTCGAGAGAGACTCCCTTATTCCACAGAGATAGACAAACAGTCAACTATAATCAAAGATCATTCCCTGAAGCGAAGCTATTTACCAAGCGAGATGGTGACACTTGGTTATTGGAAAAAACAAAAGAGTTTGTTCCTTTTATATCTGTTTTATCTCAATTCGACGGTGAAAAATCAAGCATAGTTACAGCTTGGTTTGAGAAGGTCAATATTATATCCGGGTTGACAGATAGAGGGTTTAAAGATTTTACTATTAATCTTTTTGAAAATAATAGCCATTTCAGAGAGTGGGCTGTTGAAATTTTAAAATCTTTCCAAATCTACGACCTAAATGTTGTAGAAATTGAGAAAAGCCTCCCGTTGCCAAAAGGTAAAAATCGCTTGGAAAACGAGGAGCTTAATGATGCTCTATCTAAGTTAAAGGGTTATCTCGAGAGTACGAAAGTAAAACAAAAGAAAGTTGATGTTGTTAAGTTAGATCAAGTAACAGGCGAGCATTATTCAATTCCTCTGAGTTTTGAATCTGAAGGTACTCGAAAATTACTCTATCTCTTAGGTCCCTTGTATGATGTTATCGTTAACGATGAAATATTATTTGTTGACGAATTTGATAATAAGTTTCATACATTATTATGTAAGTTTATTATTGATTTATATAATAAGAATAACCATGGAAATAGTCAGTTAATAATAACTTGTCATGATACTAATCTTTTGACAAATGAATTATTCCGTAGAGACCAAATTTGGTTTGTAGAAAAGAATGATTCAAATGAAAGTGAACTATATTCACTCGTTGAATATAAAGAGCACTATACAAGAAAAGATGATAGCTATAGCAAGGATTATTTATCAGGTAAGTATGGAGCTATTCCATTGTTTAGCTCTGTTGCTATTTTAGAGGAAATGCTAAATGGCAAAAGATAGAAGCAGAGGTAAAGTTAAAGCTCGCAAAGAGAATATACGAGAAGAACGAAAAGTATTAGGAAATCGCGAGTTATTGACCTTTAGCTTTAAATTTTTAGATCAAACACAGCCTAAAGGCAAAGAAGAAACCATAACGTTGTGGGAAGGAAAGGGACTTTTAAAGTCATTAATTAATCGCCTCAAGGAATTGTCTGTACTTACACGGGAAGAAGCATTTTCTCAGAAACAATTGAAGAATTATGGAGACTTTCCTCCCCGTGACAAAACGGATTTTTTTCACCCTGAACACGTAGAAAAAAATGTTGCTTGGGGCGTTATTGAAGGTATTGGTGGACTACCTAGAGTTGCTGGTTTTATTCAAGAAAACACTTTCTATATTGTATTTTTGGATAGTAATCATCGATTTTGGATTTCTAGCTTCGGAAAATAAAGGCAGATAGTACACACCTATCCGAAGTATTGAAAAAAACCAAGCTAACTTATATAAGTAAATATTACTCATGCTATAAGAGATGATGCTACTAAGTCGAGCATCATCCTTACTTTTCCTAATATCTACCAGTAGGAACAGGATAAATAGCCTAAATAAGCTCTATATTCACCTAAAAAAACAGAAAAGAAAAGCTCTCACTTATCTTTTCTGTTTCTTTTCACTTATTGTTGATTAATAAATGATTATTTAGCTTCTACACTTTTTAAATAAGCCAAGATTTCATCTTTAAGCAATAGTTTTTCTTTTTTAAGCTTATCAATAATATCTTCGTCGTAACCGTCTTTCGCTGTCATCTTTTCAATTTCAGCGTTAAGCTCGCTGTGTTTATTGTATAGACGATCAAAAGCAACTTCTTTGCCTTTTAAAGAATCGATTAACTCTTTGTATTCTGGAAACATCGGAACTCTCCTTATAAATAGCTTATGTCTTAGTTATACGCCTTCTATCTAATTAAATTAAGACAAAAATCATGTTTTTGCTGCGCTATTTATGAAAACCAATATTACTATTTCAAGCCATTGAATATGGCTTGAAAAAGGCGCAAGGCGACTTAACTACAAATTTCAGCGAGAGTTCTTAAGCGGCGTTCAGATTGAGCAACAAACGGGTTTTTCTGATCCCATGCGTAACCTGCCAGTATCGAGCACACCATTTGTTTTATTTTAGGATCGGGATCGGTATAGAAAATCACTTTTTGTAATTCACCAGAGTACCAACCTTCTACATAGGTACGGAAGGTATTTACCCCTACCATTAATTTATCGGCATATTCTTGCTGCCAATTAACGTCATCACCTGCTAATTGCTTCAATAAGGCGCTAACAACCAAATCTGCCGATTGCATTGCAATGGTCACGCCTGATGAAAATACAGGGTCTAAAAACTCCCCTGCATTGCCTAATAACGCATAGTTGTTCGTCGCAAGGTGTTTTACATTGGCAGAATAACCGCCAATTTGCGCAGCAGGATTGGCGTATTCAGCTTTGCTAAGCAGCTTATTTAATGTTGGCTCTTGCGCCACAATTTGCTGCAATGCGGTTTTTTCATCAGCATCGTATTGGGCTAAAAATTCAGGCTCTGCCACCACACCTAATGAGCAAGTCCCGTTGCTAAATGGAATAAGCCAAAACCACACATCTTCATTCGTTGGGTGAACGGAAATTAAAATCTTTTCACGATCGTGCTCAACACCGCTATCTTCAATATGATCCACCACATGGGTAAAAATGGCATGACGCACAGGTAAACAAGACGGCTGCTCTAAATCGAGTAAACGCGGTAATACACGCCCAAAACCACTGGCATCTAAAATAAAGTCGGCTTCGAGCGTATAGGTTTGTCCTGTTAACGCATCACGAACCGTAATAACGGAGCGAGTGTCCCCACATTCAATTGCTTCTACGTTGTGTTGGTAACGAATTTCAACTCCTTGCTTGGCCGCTTCATCGGCTAACACTTTATCAAAGTTGCCACGCTGTACTTGATAAGTCGTACCAGCGCCTGCTGTGAATTTATCGCGAAAATCAAACGCCGTATAGGTATCACGACGGCGAAATGCAGCGCCATTTTTATATTGAAAATCAGCGCCTGTTACTGCATCGAGCATATTGGCTTTTTTGATCACTTCCATACAGGCAGGTAATAAGCTTTCGCCGATAGAAAAACGAGGAAAAGTGTTTTTCTCGAAGACAACAACATCAATATTATTTTGATTGAGCAACGCTGCTGCAACAGAGCCTGATGGGCCTGCGCCAATAATTGCAACTTGGGTACGTTGTCTACTATTCAACATCTTTTTCCTTTTATTAACACTGTAAATGTCTTACCTGACAGGTGTGAGATAAGAAGCAACGATCGGTTTGGATATATTATCAGCGCAGAGTTTAACAAAGTTATTTCTTCACACCATACAACGGGGAGCGCTTTATCTTAAAAAACAGCAATTAGGGGCATTGTTTTATTTTCTCACAGGAGAGATCACATTTTCGTTTTAAGGCGTACACACTATTAATACATCATGACAAATCAGGAAGATGCCCATGAACTCTTTTTTGCTTCTGACTCTGTTATTACTTCCTGTAATATCTGGTTGTGCCAACCAAGCATTTTTCTCACCATCAAATAATGATATGCCAAGTAAAGAGGTCGTTTGGCTTGATTCGCTCTCTGGCAATAAAATTGCTTATCGCTATTATCATCCCACGAATACTTCTTCTATGCCGTCACCTGATCTTCGCGGTACTGTGGTTCACTTTCATGGTAACAGTGGGCAAATGGAGCAAACCCAAGAAAAAGTCGCATGGCTGACAGATTATGGTTTTAACGTGATCACTTTCGACTATTCAGGCTTTGGTCACTCAACAGGGACGGCAACAGACAAAGATGCGTACCTTGATGCGATTTCGATTCTTAATTACATCAATCAATATAACCACCAGCCATTATTTGTTGTCGCTACCTCTACTGGCAGTAATATCTTTTTACGGGCGTGGGCTGATAATCCGATTGAAATTGACGGTATTATTCTCGACTCCCCCTTTACCAGTTACGTTAAAGAAGCGCAGTTTGTTTTAAGCCAAAGCCCTTTTGGTAAACTCTATGATTGGTTTGCACTGGTAATTATGCGAGATGATTATGCCGCAGAGCAGAATTTGCATCGTGTGCCGGAAAGTCATGCCTTGGTAGTACACTGTGAAGAAGATAGCGTTGTGCCGTTTGAATTTGGTGAGACCCTCTATCAACAGCTCAAGGGGAATAAAGAATTTATGGCTTTCGATGATTGTCGCCACGCGAGAGCCATGACAGGCGACCATCCTCGTTATCAGCACAATATTGCCCAGTGGTTAGTTAACACCGAGCAATATGTGAGACAAAATAACCGAGAGCAAGTCACGCAAATGATCGCTTATAATGAATAGTTCGGTTCGTTTATGCGGCTGATAAGGTTAATAATGTATGACCTAAACCAATATTGTCTTCGCGCTCTGTCACAATAAAGCCCGCTTCTTTGACTATTTCTAGAAAATCATCACTGCGATAGAAACGGCTATTACCGTTGGCTAAACAAGTGAAATATAACGAGGTCGCATTCAAGCTATAGGTCGCCGCTTCGTAACGCTGTGCATCCCAGAAAAGCTCTAAAATATACACCACCGCATCAGGTGACATAGCTTCACGTACGCGACGTAAAATACTCAGTATTTCCATCGGTGAAAAACAATCTAAAAACTGGCTCATCCACCACACATCCGCTCCTTGCGGTAATGCTTGAGATTTATCCAGTAAGTTAGTGCCTACACCCGAAATGCGTTCTGCCAGCCCTTTTTCTTTGGCTTGCGTGAGTGCCATCTCAATTTGTTGTGGTAAATCGATAATAGTAACGTTCACATCAGGATCATACGCACAACACTGTTGCGCCCACTTACCCGTGTTGCCACCGATATCAAATAAGCGTTTAGGCTTTTTCGCAAAGACACGTTCAAGTAGTAACGGAAATGAACGATCAGAATAGAAATGGTCGAAATTAAACCAACTTTCTTTGGCGGCCATAGGTAGTTGAGATAGCCCTTGATAAATGGTTTCCCAATCGCCTAATTCAACAAGGCCTGCGGGTTTGCTTTCTTTAATAGATTGAGAAAGGTGCATCATCGCGGCGTAACAAACATCTGCGGTAAAATCGATATTTGCTCGAGTCATACCATCGTGCAGTAAATAATGTCCCAGATTGGCTAAACGGTATTTTGGCGCGTGCCAAGTGACAATATGTGCGCTTAGGCCCATATCTAATAACACTTTTACACCATATTCACTGATCCCTGTTCGCTTTGAAATGGCAACAGCATCCAACCCATCTTTTTTTACTTCATCTAATGCGGCTAAGATACCAAGATCACGCAGAGATTTAGCGGTTTGAAATACGATAGGAGCGAAAGCAAGTTTTTGCGCTTCTGTTTTTGCATCAAGAGCATTGAAAGGATCTACAGAATAATCGGTCACACGACACCTACATAGGTTAAACAGTTGCCGCTTATTCTATCGACCCTTTACTCACTCTTATTGTTTTAAAACAAATTATCAGTCATTAGTTAATATCATTCGCTATGCACTTATTACGATAATTTTATTAATAGTTCTGAATAGTTACACCAAGTTGTTGTTGGATAGAGCGAGATAATTTCATCACCCAGTTATTGTAATTGCGGTGAATATCTGTGCCGTCATAATCCAAATTTTGACTATTTTTATAATCAATACTGTAACTTAATGTTGAATACGAAATGTCGACCGTTGCGGTATGAGTTCGAACAGAAAGGGTTGCCACAATCAAGCCAGGTTTTATTACTCGAGCGCTCCATCCTCGTTGCTCTGCTGCGGTTAATATCGCTTTTTGCACATCATCAATAGAATGTTGTTGCCCAGTGACAGTGCTCGGCACATAGACATCGTTTAAATTCATGACAGGTTTGCTGGTACAACCTACAATCAGCAAACTCGCCATTATACTAACTAGGGTCTTTTTCATTTAACGCTCGTCATGGTTTTAATTAATCGTCAATAAAGATTATCATCTAGATTGATAGCAGCAAACAAGATAGACATTCCATTTTGGAATGAATGACACCTTGAAAACATTACATAATATTTTTCATGGTAGATGCCATAAACAACACAAATATGTTTTTCAATCACAGGTAGACTTTATTATCATAAGCCACATTCATTAGAACACGATATTTATTGCAAACGGTTAACCATGAACTCTGTGCACTTTACAATCAACCAGTGGGAAGCTCGCTCACTTGGCTTGTCATCTCTCGCTGAGTGGCAGCAATGGGCAATAACCCAAGACTGGCCTCAAGCACCAGAGCCTATCGTGTTTGATAAAATACCGCCGATGATGCGACGCCGTATGAGTAATTTAACCAAATTGGCGTTACAAACAGCTTTGCATATCTCAGAACAACAGCAGATTGATTACATTATTTTCTCAAGCCGTCATGGTGAATTACACCGCACTGTTAATTTAGTTGAATCGATCATTGAGGGTGACGATGCATCCCCCATCGCCTTCTCGCAATCGGTTCACAATACAGCAGCAGGGCTTTATACCATCATCACTAAACAGCCAATCCCTGTGACATCGTTATCGGCAGCAGAGCACACGCTTCACTCTGCACTCATCGAAGCGGCGTGTTATCTAAGCGAAAATCCAGACCACCAGGTTTTATTAGTCGATTTTGATGAACCATTACCTGAACAATATCAAGAATTTGAAACCCAACCTCATCAAGGTTACGCATTCAGTGCTATCTTATCTGCAGGTAATGGCTACACGCTACAGTGGAATGAAACAGACAGAAGCAGCAAGGAAGTCGCTATGGGATATCCACAAACATTAGATGTCATTAAACATCTCGCTTTAGATAACGAAGCGTTTAACCTGTCAGATCAGCGTAACCACTGGCATTGGGTACGAAACAAGTGACAGCATCAAGACTCACTCTGTCACAACAGCTGAATAAATATTGGCGTATTGTTGCAACCGGATTTTGCTTTAGTTTATTTGGTGTTGGCGCACTTACCTTAACCTTCATTATTTTCCCGTTAATGACACGAACGGCAAAAAGTACCCAACAGCGCGAATTTAAAATACAGAAAATTATTCAACAATCGTTTGATTTTTTCTGTCGCACCATGCGTTTTTGCGGCACGATTGATTACCGCTTTGAAAACACAGAATTATTAGAGAACGATAGAAATTGCCTTATTGTGGCCAATCACCCCAGTTTAATTGATTATGTGCTTATCGCTTCTCGACTTCCTCAGTGCGACTGTTTAGTGAAAGCGGCTATCTGGCATAATCCATTTATGAAAGGCATTGTTAAAGCCGCTGGCTATATTCCCAATAGAGATCCAGAAAGTTTGCTCGATGACTGTAGTGAACGATTAGGTAGCGGTAATGTCTTATTAGTTTTTCCTGAAGGTACCCGTACTACGCCGGGAAAAAAATCAAAATTACAACGTGGGGCTGCACAGATAGCAGTTCGCACGACGTCGGATCTCCGTGTTATTCATATCACGGTTGAACCTAGCTTTTTAACCAAAGAAAAAAAGTGGTATCAAGTTCCCGACAGCAAGCCTTTCTTCTTAGTCGAAGTAAAGGATAAAATAGCGGTTGGATCATTTATTGAAAGTAGTGATTCCGCCACAACAGCAGCACGTAAGCTTAACCGTTATCTTGATGATGCTCTTTTTCCTGCTCAACACACTGTTCAGCATCATGATAACAATCACAAGTAGGTACTATGGAACAACTACATAACGAATTAAAAACACTCATCATTGATGCATTAAACCTTGAAGACATCACCATTGATGATATTGAAACAGATGCCCCGCTATTTAATGATGGTCTAGGTTTAGATTCTATTGATGCGTTGGAATTGGGTTTAGCGATTAAGAAAAAATACAATATTGTTATTGATGCAGATGACACTAATACTCGTGAACATTTTGCATCAGTTGCTAACTTAGCAAACTATATTTCTAATAATAAAAACTCATAAAATAGCGTAAAAAAAATGACAGAAGCGAATCGTAACCAAGTTTTTGACCAAGTGAAAAATGTTCTTGTGGAGCTGTTTGAGCTTGATGCAGATGACATTCAACCGCAAACCAATCTATACACTGAACTTGATTTAGACAGTATTGATGCCGTTGATTTAGTCGTTCACTTACAAAACATGACCGGTCAGAAGATCAAACCTGAAGACTTCAAAGCTGTCCGTACCGTTGATGATGTGGTCGATGCAGTGATCGAGCTTGTTAAGGAATAATTGATGATGCGTTTGCTGACAGGCGTGTCAGCATTAGCGTTACTCGCCTATCCCCTCGCGGTTTACTATGGTTTAAGCCGTTGGGGGTTAGGGGTGGTTGCTGGGTTGCTGGCAGTGTTGTTTTTACTCCGCATTATCGCGGCGAAACAGACTCAACTTCGTGAACTTAAGTATATTGCATGGCTCAGCGGTGGCGCGGGATTAACCCTTGCTTTACTTGGCAGCATTTTTCGTGAACATGGCTGGTTTCTTTATTACCCAGTGATCGTCAATATCCTTATGTTTGGGCTGTTTAGTGCCAGTTTATGGCAAAAACAGAGTCTCATTGAACGACTAGCACGACTGCAAGAGCCAGATTTACCACCAGATGGCGTTCGCTATACCCGCAATGTCACTAAAGTATGGTGTGTATTTTTCATTGTTAATGGTTCAATCGCACTCACAACCTGTTTTCTTCCACTGCAAATATGGACGTTATACAACGGTTTGATCAGCTACCTTCTTGCGGGCAGTCTGTTTGCGATTGAATGGGTTGTGCGA
The DNA here is from genome assembly GCF_003026755.1 of Photobacterium sp. GB-50. NCBI lineage: Bacteria > Pseudomonadati > Pseudomonadota > Gammaproteobacteria > Vibrionales > Vibrionaceae > Photobacterium > Photobacterium sp. GB-50. The sequence continues at coordinate 43,128 of NZ_PYNX01000003.1, read as the reverse complement.
CAATTTGTTCAACGTAAATCACAGTGAGAAATCAATCTCTAATTATTGCTCCTCTCTACTTGTTCTACCTTCAACACCGGAATTACCATGAAACCATTAATACTGCCTACAACAATGATTCCGTTATCTCAATTAATGCAGCAGTCTGATCGCCAATCTCCGGTGTCTGTCGATCCATCAGGTCATCAATCATGGCAGCAGTTTCACAACGATGTTGCTTTGCTGAGTGAAAAACTAAACAGCTATGAGCAACAACAATGGGCGATATGTTGCGAAGATAGCTACTTCTTTGCTGTCGCCTTTATGGCATTAGCCCACAGTAAACAGCACATGGTGTTACCAGGAAATCATCAGCCAGCAGCACTTGCAGAGCTTAGTCACCATTTTGATGGCTTACTCCACGATAACAATATTCAATGCCCAGCATCGTGTATTAGCCTTAAGCTGAATACTATAAGCTGGCAGTCCTCACTCAATGTTCCTATTGTATTTGAACCACTAACGCTCGCTGATATTCAACTGACGCTATTTACGTCTGGCTCTAGCGGAAAACCTAAAGCCATTCTTAAAAACCTCGCATTATTAAATAACGAAATTGCCCAGTTAGAAATGCTATGGGGACAACAATTAGCGCAAACCACGATTGTTAGTACCGTTTCACATCAACATATCTATGGCTTATTGTTCCGTATTTTATGGCCGCTGTGCTGCGATCGTAGTTTCAGTCGTTTTGATTTGATCTACCCAGAGCAGGTAATGGCACAAGCCAGTGATAATTGTGTGCTCATTAGCAGCCCTGCGTTGCTAAAACGCCTTGATAATGAAGATAAAACACAACACTATCGCGCCATTTTCTCTTCTGGTGGGCCGCTACCCTTAGCGGCAGCTCAACAATGCCAAACACTATTTAACCAATTACCTTTTGAAGTCTTTGGTAGTACGGAGACCGGGGGGATTGCTTATCGTCAGCAACATGATGCTTCGACGCCGTGGCAACGCTTCCCTGTCATTGACATCGCACTGAATGCAGAGCAATGCCTTAAGATCTTATCGCCGTTTATTGATCAAGAACGGTGGTATCAAACCAGTGATCATTGTGAACAGATCGATAACGATCATTTCATTTTAAAAGGTCGTACCGACCGCATTATTAAAATAGAAGAAAAACGTATTTCGTTAACCGATGTTGAGCAGCGCCTGTGTTCGTTACCATGGATTGAAGAAGCCGCAGTATTACCCTTAGAGCAAAATAATCGTCTTATTTTAGGCGCAGTGATTACACTCTCAAGTGAAGGAAAAAAAGACATTCAGCAACGTGGAAAAGGGAAATTTTGGTTGCTCCTGCGCCAACAACTTCGCCAATGGATTGAGCCAGTTGGTATTCCACGCAGCTATCGCCTTGTTGATAGCATTCCTTTAAATACGCAAGGAAAGCGTTTAGTTAGCGATCTAGAATCGTTATTTACTGATGACGCCTCGACATAGTAAGCATAATAATGATGACCAATAGAACTCCCACATTACTCGCTCAACATATTGATGGTTATAAGGCCGAGATCACCTTGCGCCCTGACAATCAACTCTCTGATTTTCAAGGGCACTTCCCAACTTTTCCGTTATTACCCGGTGTGAGCCAAATTGACTGGGCAGTACATTTTGCCAAGCAATGCTTTTCTGATATGCCGACCTTATTTAACGGTATGGATGTGATTAAATTCCAAGAGCCAATCTTGCCAGATAGCACCATCACGCTCACACTTGAATGGCGTGACGATCAGCAAAAACTGCATTTTAGCTATACCTCAATCGATGCTAGTAACACGCTACATAAACATTCATCAGGTAAAATTAAGCTAGGTCGTCAACATGTGTGAATTTAAGCCCTGTTTTCTGATCCCTTGCTATAACCATGGCGCAACGGTGCCTGCCGTTGTAAATGGGTTGTTTAATTATGGTTATCCCATTGTCATTGTTGATGACGGTAGTGAATTAGCCACCCGTAAAATTTTATCGGAACAAGCCAAACGCCCCAATATCAACATTGTTACTTTGCCGCAAAACCAAGGTAAAGGGGGGGCAGTTATCGCTGGCATAAAACAGGCACAAGCACTTGGCTTTACCCATGCAATTCAAATTGATGCCGATGGTCAGCACGATTTATCTGCGTTACCTAAGCTGATCAATGAATCAAAAAACTATCCTGATTCACTGATTTCAGGCCAACCGATCTACGATGAATCAATCCCTAAATCGCGACTCTATGGCCGTTATGCCACCCATATTTGGGTCTGGATTGAAACCCTTTCGTTTGCTATCAAAGACAGTATGTGTGGTTTTCGCTCATACCCTATCGATGCCGTGATGAATGTGATTAATCACAACAAGCTTGGTTTAAGAATGGATTTTGATACTGAAATCATGGTGCGTTTTTACTGGGATAACGGCGATATTCGTTTTATTGATACCAAAGTTATTTATCCAAAAGATGGCATCTCTCACTTTGATGCATTGTGGGATAACGTCAAAATTAGTTGGATGCATACCAAGCTATTTTTTGGCATGTTGCCACGTATTCCTAAACTAATTAAACGCAAATCATCCGATCAACAACATTGGTCATCCCATGCCGAGCGCGGCACCATTGTAGGGATCAAAACATTACTTGCTGTGTATTCTCTGCTCGGGCGAAAAACATTTAATCTGATCTTAAAAGCCGTGATGGGCTATTACTACTTAACAGGGAAAACGGCTCGCAAAGCATCTGAAGATTATCTAGAGCAACTTGAACATTACGCCAGTGAGAATCAGCTTTCCTTGCCGAAAAAGCTCAACAGCTATGATCATTTATTATCGTTTGGTCATACCATGCTCGACAAACTTGTGGCATGGAAAGGCGATTATTCAGAGCAACACTTAACCATTCATGGTAGTGAACATTTTGATGATCTCGCCAAACGAAAACAAGGGGCCATCATTTTAGGCTCTCACCTTGGCAATCTAGAACTTTGTCGTGCGTTAAGTTCTCGTCATCCCGATATAAAAGTTAATGCTTTGGTCTTTACCGAACACGCAGAGCGCTTTAATGCGGTATTAAAAGCCATTAACCCTGATTCCGATCTGAACCTTATTCAAGTCAATGAGCTCAGCGCAAGTACTGCCATCATGTTGCAGCAAAAAATTGAGCAAGGCGAATGGGTGGTGATTGTCGGTGATAGAACGTCGGTCACCAAAGAGCAACGTGTGGTATGGGCCGATTTCTTAGGTAAACCCGCCCCGTTTCCACAAGGACCGTTTATTCTGGCTTCGGTCATGAAAGCGCCCGTTTATTTACTCTTTGGTTTACGTGATGACAGCCAAGCAGATCCCCATTTTGATATTTACTTCGAACCCTTCAGCGATGCTTTGATCTTACCTCGTAAAACACGAGAAACGGCATTACAACAAACAGTTCAAGACTATGCATCACGGCTAGAATCTTACACAATTCAAGCCCCATTGCAGTGGTATAACTTTTTTAATTTTTGGCAGCTTAGTGGAAAAAATAATGACAACGACTAATTCAACAACAACTCAACAAACCATTAAGTTTGGTGCTGAACGCCTCACAATTGAAGATGTTTGCGCGATTGCCAATGGTGCTCATGCAGAAATGAACAACGACACTGCATTTAATGACAAAATTGATCGTGGCGTGGCATTTCTTGAACGCTTATTGAAAGATGAAGGCGTCATTTATGGTGTAACCACAGGCTATGGCGACTCTTGTACTGTGGCGATCCCACCTAAATTGGTTGACGAATTGCCACTGCACCTTACACGCTTTCATGGTTGTGGTTTAGGTGAAGTGCTACAGCAACCTCAAGCTCGCGCAGTCCTTGCCACACGCTTATGCTCTCTGTCACAAGGCGTTTCAGGCGTGAGTCATGAGTTGCTTAACCAGTTAGTCACGCTGATTAATCATGACATCGTGCCACGTATTCCAGAAGAAGGCTCTGTGGGTGCCAGTGGCGACTTAACACCATTGTCTTATGTTGCTGCCACCTTAATTGGTGAGCGTGATGTTATCTACAAAGGTGAAATTCGCCCCACCGCTGAAGTGTTTGCAGAGCTTGGCATCTCGCCAATCCAATTACGCCCTAAAGAAGGGTTAGCGTTAATGAATGGCACATCTGTGATGACCGCATTGGCTTGCCTCGCCTACAAACGCGCCGAATATCTTGCGCAAATGGCAACCAAAATCACCGCGATGGTTTCTGTCGCCATGCAAGGTAATGATTTCCACTTTGATGAGGCACTGTTTGCGGTAAAACCTCACCCGGGGCAACAACAAATCGCAAGTTGGTTACGCTCTGATCTGCAAGCTGAACGTCCACCTCGTAACAGTGATCGCTTACAAGATCGCTACTCTCTCCGTTGTGCGCCCCATGTTATTGGGGTTTTACAAGACAGCCTGCCTTGGCTACGCCAAATGATTGAAAACGAACTCAACAGTGCCAACGATAACCCAATTATTGACGGTGATAACGAGCGTGTTCTGCATGGCGGGCATTTCTATGGCGGCCATATTGCGATGGCAATGGATACGCTAAAAACAGCCGTCGCTAATATTGCCGATCTACTCGATCGTCAAATGGCTCAGTTAATGGATTATAAGTTTAATAATGGCTTACCCTTTAACTTAACCGGTGCCGTTGGTGAACGTAAGCCGATCAACCATGGCTTTAAAGCCGTGCAAATTGGGATTTCAGCATGGACGGCAGAAGCATTAAAACACACCATGCCAGCCAGTGTTTTCTCTCGCTCAACGGAGTGTCATAACCAAGATAAAGTCAGTATGGGAACCATTGCATCACGTGACTGTTTACGTGTATTACAGTTAACAGAGCAGGTGACTGCCGCTTCGTTACTGGCAGCAACCCAAGCCATTGAACTGAGAAAACGTGATGATGAACTTAACGCTTCACACCTCAGTCCTGCATTAACAAAGATGAATCAATCCGTGTTAGAGCACTTTGAACCTGTGATTGAAGATCGCCCGCTTGAACATGATTTACGTCTGTTCATTGATATGATTCAGCAGCAGCACTGGGCGTTGTATTACTAACCTCTATCACGTGTAAAAAATTAACCAAATACTCACTCTACATACAGAGTGAGTATAGTTTTTTAAACTATCATCTTGATAACTTATATTTTCTTATTTTATGTGTGTTGGGAAATCAATAAATGACAGTAGGTAAACCGATATTGATTAGTGCAGAGCTATCACTCACCACAAACTTTCAAGATGCCGATCCAATGGGCGTTATTTATCACGGTAACTACTTTCGCTATTTTGAAGAAGCACGTCATCAGTTAATGAACAAATTGCACTACAGCTATCGTGAAATGGAAGCATCTGGCTATGTGTGGCCTATCATTGATACCCGAGTGAAATACGTAAAAGCGATTCCCTATGATCACCCCATTCGAGTGACGGCAACATTAACTGAATGGGAAAATCGTCTGCGGGTTGATTACGTCATTTATGATGGTGAAACTGGCGCACGTATGACGAAGGGATACACCATGCAAGTGGCTGTTAGTATAGACAAACGTGAAATGTGTTTTGTTTCGCCTAAAATATTTACCGACAAAGTGGAGGCATATCATGCCAACAATGTGTAGTCATTCTCGCTTTAGTGCCCATTTAAAACGCGTGGTAAAAGCATCCTTTACTATGTGTATGTTAGCACTTACCAGCATTTCAGCTCATGCAATAACGCTAGAACAATTACAAACAAAGTTATCTTCAGAGCCTTTAGTGCGCGGTGATTTTAGCCAACAACGTGAAATGGCCATGTTTGATCAACCACTCATCTCTAGCGGTCAGTTTCTCTTATCAGCCAAAAAGGGATTATGGTGGCATCAAACAACCCCTATGCCTGTTTCTTTAGTGCTAACACAAGATAAACTCAGCCAACAATTTGATAATCAACCTGCACAAGTGCTGGCTGCCAGTAAAAATCCAATGGTATTTTACTTTAGCCACGTATTCTTATCACTGTTTAAAGGCGATACTTCACAGCTTAAAGAGCAGTTTGATTTATCACTGAAAACCTTAAAAGACAGTAAAACCCATGAACAATGGCAGTTAGTGCTTACGCCTAAAGCAGCCCCGTTAAATAAAGTCTTTAGTCAAATTTCAATTGAAGGTGGTCAGTTTATTAATAAGCTAGAGCTAGACGAAATTCGAGGAGATAAAACCCTCATCACCTTTAGCCAACAAACCACCACCCCAACGACTCTGACATCAGAAGAAAAACGTGTTTTCCAATTCTAAGTTAGCCAGCTTATGGCTCGCGATTATGTTGATTTTGGTAGCCGCACTTGGCTACCAACTCACCGCGCGTAAACAGCTCCCTATCGAAACGAACATCTTGGCACTGCTCCCTGAAAATCGCCAAGATCCTATTGCTCAACAAGCGTTTGATCATATCGCCACCAGCATGAGCGACAAAGTCGTCTTTGTTGTCGGCAGTAAAAACAGCGATACCATGATTAAAGCTGCCAACGATTTTAGCCAAGCACTATCTTCGCTAAAACTCTTTAGCCATATTGATGCCAAAGTCAGTCAAGATCAGCAACAAGCATGGGCCAAACTGTATTACCCCAAACGCTTTCAATTGCTCACGCCAGAGCAACAAACGCGACTGCGAGAACATCCCGAGCAACAAACACAAAACGTATTAAATGCCATGTATAACCCGTTTTCTGGCATTACAGGCACAGAGCTTACTAACGACCCATTCTTATTATTTCGTGAATACCTTACCGAGCTCACTGCCAAAGCGGGAAAATTCAGTCTCAAACAAGGTTTTCTCACCACGGAGTATCAAGGTAAGCATTACGCGTTAATTACCGCTAATCTCGCTGGCTCAGCCTATAACATTGAATTACAAGATAAACTTCCCGCTTTACACGCCTTAGAAAAACAAATAGAAAGTAAGTATTCACTTGTAGGTTCCGCATTAGATATTCAGCAAACTGGCGTGATTTTCTATGCCGCCCACGGGACAAAAAGTGCTGAAGATGAAATCAGTACGATTGGATTAGGCTCACTACTGGGCATTATTGTGTTATTGATCGCGGTATATCGCAGCACCTTGCCATTAGCCCTTGCCCTGTTATCTATCACCTGTGGTTTAGTTGCCGCCTTTGTCACAACCGTGGCTATTTTTGGCAAAGTGCATCTGTTTAGTTTGGTGTTTGGCGCAAGTTTAATTGGGGTATCGATTGATTATGCCTTCCATTACCTCACCGACAGGTTAGCCGCAGGTAAGCACTGGAATTCACAGCAAGGCTTAAAACATATCTTTAGCGCGATAACGCTCGGTTTAATTACGAGCCTAATTGGTTATTTGGGTATGTTGGTCGCCCCTTTCCCAGGGTTGCAGCAACTCTCTTTATTCTCAGCCATTGGTTTAACTGCCGCCTACGCCACTGTGGTGTGTTGGTATCCAACCCTTGCCGCTAAACCTAGCCCACCTCGGTCGATTCCCTTTGCTAGCGTATTAGGTCGCTGGCTACATATTTGGCAACAGCCGAGTGTTCGCTGGGTAACACCGATCCTATTAGCACTGTTAGCCCTCTATGGTTTAACTAAAGCGAGCTACAACGATGACATTCGCCAGCTACAAGCACTTCCAGCATCATTACAACAACAAGAAGCCACCATTAAGGCGATTACGGGAGTAAGCAGTAGTCAACAAATGCTGTTAGTGAAAGCGGATAGTGAACAAGCGCTGCTTAATAAAATTGCCTCAACCGATCACACCTTGGATGGATTAATTCAACAAGGAGCATTAAAAAGCTACCAAAGCCTTGGCCAATATATCCCCACACTTGACCAACAAAAAGCCAATTTCGCACTAGTCAAACAGCTTTATCAGGAACAAGGTGCAATACTAAGTCAACGCTTAAACCTTGCGAAACCTGTTACGTTTTCAGCAACCTTTGAACCGTTAACGATGACGCACTTCCTCGCCTCATCTGTTTCTGCCCCTCTTCGCTTCATGTGGTTAGGTTCACTCAAAGATCAGCAAGGTGTAAGTAAATATAGCGCTGTCATTTTACTGCACGACATCAAGCAACAGCACACCATAGCAGAGTTAGCACAACACGATAATGGGTTAACTTATCTCAATAAAGCCGATGAAATTTCATCGCTCTTTGGTCAATATAGAGAACATGTCACATGGCTACTGATTGCGGCAAGCTTTGCCATTTATCTGTTACTTGCATGGCGTTATGGCATAAAGCAAGGGGTAAAAATGATCGCGCCATCATTAATTGCAGGGATAGCAGGCATTGCGATCACTAGCTTAACAGGCACCCCACTTAACCTGTTCAACCTATTAGCCTTGATATTAATTTTGGGTATCGGTATTGATTACAGCCTCTTTTTTGCTGAACTAAAACCTAACACAGGACACCAACAAGGGATCACGACATTGCTCGCGATCACCTTGTCAGCATTAACAACGGTCTTATCGTTTGGCTTATTAGCACTGAGTGAAACCCAAGCCATCCACAGCTTTGGTATCACGGTGTTAACAGGTATCATTATCGCTTGGCTACTCGCGCCACTGGCAATGACTCGAGTAAGAACACCACAAACACCCAAATAAGTAAGGCAACGAGCGATGAAAAACAGAAGAAAACGTACAACCAGTATGCTTACTTTATTAATAGCTAGCCTGATGTTAGTGGGATGTGCGACTAAACCAATGGTGCAACAAAACCAAGTTGAGATTGCACCTAATACGCTTGTGACCTTACCGACGCCTGCTCAACTGGGTTACTCATTAACGGCGAGCCAATTAATCACTGCGACATGGAATAAAAAAAGCCATCAACTGCCCGTCCAATTACAAGTTGATCCTAAACGTGTCGCTTTAGCTGGTTTTTCCTCGTGGGGAACACGTATTTTAAGTTTAGATTACCAAGATCAGAAAGTTGAGACGTACGTGATGCCAGGGCTAGGAGCAACATTACCCGATCCCAAACAAGTATTATTTAATATCATGATCACGCTGTGGCCAATCAATGCTTGGCAAGCCCCATTAGAGCAAGTAGGTTGGCAATTAAAACAAACACCAAACCATCGACAACTAATTGATAGTAAAGGTGATATAATCGCGGACATTGATTATAAAAATGCCAATCCTTTAAAAGGTGAGATTATCTTCACCCATCATCAACAGCACTATACGATTGACATTAAAACACTACAATCGACGCAAAAATAACGAACTCTCAGCCATCATTGAATAACCGAATACGAGCACTATGCAAAAGATAGCCGACAAACAGCCAATCTATATTCGAGGGTGTGGGTTTAACTCAGCGTTAGGCTGTAGTAACGACATTATCCACCAACGCTTACGCCAGGGAATGAGCCCTGATATGCAACCAGTTCAGGGCTGGTTAAATGACGGCTCTGAGACTGTCATAGGTAAAGTATCATCACCATTACCTACCATTGATGACAACGTTTTTCCGCATCAGAATACGGAAAATAATCGTTTAGTTTTATCGGCCTTACAGCAAATTGAAGCTGATATTCATGGCGCAATTACCCAGTATGGTCATGATCGTATTGCCGTCATTGTTGGAACAACCACCTCAGGGATCAGCGATGGTGAACAAGCGTTAACAAGCCAAAAAAACACCCAAAATTTTCCAACCGACTATCACTACCACCAGCAAGAGCCTTCTAATACAGGGCAATTTATCGCTGACTATTATCAGTTAACCGGTCCTTGTTACACCTTATCAACCGCTTGCTCGTCTAGTGGGCGGGTATTTTTATCTGCCAAGCGTATGTTAAAAGCTGGGGTAGTGGATGCTGTTATTGTCGGTGGCGCAGATACTCTCTGTCGTTTAACGCTTAACGGTTTTCATGGTTTAGATTCACTCTCTAGCACCTTATGTAACCCCTTTAGTGATAACCGTAACGGCATAAATATTGGTGAAGGTGCCGCTTTTATGTTGCTAGCTCGCACGCCTGATGAACGCCAACCCGCTCCTCATATTGCGTTACTCGGTATCGGTGATAGCTCTGATGCTCACCATATTTCAGCACCACACCCAGAAGGTACTGGTGCAGAAATGGCAATGCGAAAAGCCCTTAAAGATGCCAAACTTACCCCTGAAGATATTGGTTATATCAACGCCCATGGAACAGCAACCCCGTTAAATGATGCAATGGAAGCAAAAGCGATTGCACGCGTTTTTGGCAATCAAGTCCCTGTAAGTTCAACCAAACCATTAACAGGACACACGCTAGGTGCCGCTAGCGCAGTTGAAGCGGCCATTTGCTGGCATTTACTGCGTTACGACTTACCGCTACCAACACAAATTAATGATGGTGCTGTCGCAGACGATCTGCCAATCCAATTAGCACCAGCAGATACGGCATTCACTAAACCTGTCATGTTAAGTAACTCATTTGCATTTGGTGGTAACAACATCAGCCTTATTATTGGACGTACCGATGACTAATTGCCCTCCATTACATCAACTTTTACCCCATGAAGCACCGATGATCCTTGTTGATGATCTGATTGATGTGGGCGAAAAACATATTCATTGTCGTGTCAAAATAAGTCGCCATTGCCTCTACTTTGATTCAGAAACACAGTCGATCCCCGCTTATGTTGGGATCGAGTTTATGGCGCAAACCGTCGCAGGTTGGTCTGGTTTCCACGCATGGAAAAAAGGTGAAGATGCCCCCATTGGTTTTCTACTCGGTTGTCGTCGCTACCACAGTGAGTGTAGTGCATTTCAAGAACACGAAATTTTAGACATTCATGCCGAACAAATTATGGAAAATAACGGTATGGCTGTTTTTGACTGCAAAATCATTTGTCATCAGCAAATCGTCGCAAGCAGTCAACTCAATGCCTTTGTTCCCTCAAAATCACAATTAGAACAAATGCAACTAGATAACAATAATAGGAAAAACGCATGACTCAACACGTACTCGTAACAGGTGCCAGTAAGGGGATCGGTCGCGCAATTGCTATACAGCTCGCTAAAGATGGTTTCACTATCGCCGTTCACTACATGAGTGATAAACCAGGCGCAGAAGCAACATTAGCCTCAATTACTGACGCTGGCGGCCATGGTCGCCTTATTCAATTTGATATCAGTGATCGTCAGCAATGCCGCGAGCAGCTTGAAGCCGATATCGCCGAGCATGGTGCTTATTACGGTGTCGTCAGTAACGCAGGGATCACCCGAGATACCGCCTTCCCTGCGATGACAGAACAAGAATGGGATGGCGTGATCCACACGAACCTTGATAGCTTCTACAACGTGTTACACCCTTGTGTAATGCCTATGGTGCAAAAGCGTAAAGGCGGCCGTATTGTAACCTTAGCATCGGTTTCAGGGATCACCGGTAACCGAGGGCAAACCAATTACAGTGCCGCAAAAGCGGGGGTGATTGGCGCAACTAAGTCATTAGCGCTAGAGCTTGCTAAGCGTAAAATTACAGTTAACTGTGTCGCGCCCGGCCTGATTGATACCGGTATGGTCGATGAGCACGTAAAAGAACACGCACTCCCACAAGTGCCTCTTCGTCGTATGGGAGAGCCTGAAGAAGTAGCAGGACTGGTGAGTTACTTAATGTCTGATATTGCAGGCTATGTGACTCGCCAAGTGATTTCGGTAAACGGAGGTTTAGTATGAGTCGTCGCGTTGTTGTCACTGGTATGTCGGGTGTAACAGCCTTTGGTAACGATTGGGAACATATCGAACCTAAACTTCGTGCTTGTGAAAACGCCACTATTTATATGCAAGATTATGAGCTTTATGACGGCTTAAATACCAAACTTGCAGCTCCTATTGAAAATTTTACATTACCGAAGCATTACACCCGTAAAAAAATCCGTTCAATGGGGCGTGTTTCTAAACTATCAACACTGGCGACAGAAAATGCACTGACTCAAGCTGGGTTACTGAACAATGAGGTACTGACAAACGGTCAAACGGGTATTGCCTATGGCTCATCAACCGGTAGTACGCCTGCAATCAGTGCATTTGGTGTAATGCTAAATGAGAAAAGTACCCGTGCTATCACCGCGACAACTTATGTTCAAATGATGCCACATACAACAGCTGTCAATGTCGGCTTATTTTTTGAATTACGTGGCCGTGTTATTCCCACAAGTAGTGCATGTACTTCAGGAAGCCAAGCGATTGGTTACGCCTATGAAGCGATTAAACACGGTTATCAAACCGTGATGGTTGCAGGTGGCGCAGAAGAGCTTTGCCCAACAGAATCGGCGGTATTTGATACCCTGTTTGCAACGAGCCTTAAAAACGATGAACCAAAATCAACACCACGACCTTATGATACGGATCGTGATGGCTTGGTAATTGGTGAAGGTGCTGGCACATTAGTGTTAGAAGAATACGAGCATGCCGTTGCACGTGGCGCTAATATCTATGCCGAAGTGGTAGGATTTGCGAGTAACTGTGATGCCGCCCATGTAACACAGCCACAAAAAGAAACCATGCAGCTTTGTATGGAGATGGCACTGCAACAGGCAAATTTATCGCCAAGTGAAATTAGTTACATTTCAGCACATGGTACTGCAACCGAAAAAGGTGATATTGCAGAAAGCCAAGCCACAGCGAGTATCTTTGGCAACAACACTCCAATTAGCTCTCTGAAAAGCTATTTAGGCCATACCCTTGGGGCCTGTGGTGCGATTGAAGCGTGGCTAAGTTTAGAAATGATGCATGGCGGCTGGTTCAGCCCAACGCTTAACCTTGAGAACGTTGATCCTGAATGTGGTGATTTAGACTACATTCGTGGCGAAGGTCGCAACCTTGATTGCCAATATATTATGAGCAACAACTTTGCGTTTGGCGGGATTAACACTTCCATTATCTTTAAGCGAATGTAACTTAAGATACTCTAACGATACCGTATCTATACCATTATAAATAACCATGCTTGAACATTTTATCACTTCTCAAGCATGGTTAATTTCAATCGTATTATTGCTGTTTTAAAAACGTAATTGCCTGATCTTTTTCTTCTGGCAGGAAGAATTTAATGTCTATTTTACGAAACAGCTTATCTTCCACTTTTACGATTTTTTCTATCCATTTTTTCTCTGCAACAACAGCCACTTTTGCTACATGTGATATTCCCGCATGAAACAAATAGCGCACTTCTTCTAGCAATGCTGAAAATTCAATCCCATCAAAATTGTCAATCTGCTCAAAGATAACAACTTTACCGTGTAATTCTGTCTTCGCCTGAGCATCAAACAAAATACGTTTCATATCATCTTCAGTCACTTTGCCATCAATTGAAAAAGCCACGGCATTATCAATATCTAAGTTAATCATAGTTAACATTATAAGTTTCCTTAATCCATCAAGAAATGATGAAAATACTATGCGCTTTTTAAATGAAAACGACAGTAATTAAAGAGCATAATTAAGGGAAATGACATTTCAGAATGATCGTATATTCAAGAGAACGATAAACGTTAAATAGAATAGTAAACACTCAATAAATACCTGAAGGTATATATCTATATATAAATGCACTCACAACGACATATAAATATCAACATCATAAGTATAAACACTATTTATTATTTATATCCCCATCAGTAAATAACGACACAAACTGTCACACCATGCCGAGCTTAGTTACAGCATAATAATAGAAAACAAGATGCATAATGTTGCTTTTAAGTCTTTAAAAAGGTTCTTCGTGAATACTTTAACAACCAAAACAATTTAGAGCTCTAATCACTTAACTTTCATTTATGTACATTAATAAACGAGATCTTGCTCAAATAAATTACGATTATTCAACTTTTATTCAGATAATTATCATCCTGATAGGTAATAATACCCACTAAATTATTTAGAGCTCAAAGGAATAGACTCTTAATATGGACATATCAACACCTTCGGTAATGACTTCCGATACAGGTGAAGACCAGATACAAAAGTGGACTTTTTCAACACCAACAGCTCATGATGGCGATGACGTTTTTACGTTGATCGCAAACAGTCCCCCTCTCGATACCAATTCATCTTATTGTAATTTTCTTCAAACAACTCACTTTAGTAATACGTGTGTTATAGCAAAAGATGATGGTGGTGAAATAGCAGGTTTTATCTCTGGTTACCCAAAACCTAATCAGCCAAATACTTTATTTATATGGCAAGTTGCCGTTGCTCCTCAATTTCGAGGAAAAGGGCTCGCCTTTACCATGTTAGATAACCTGTTAAGTCGAGACTCTCTAAATAATATTACCGCTATAGAAACAACCATTACGGAAGAGAATAATGCTTCGTGGGCGTTATTTAATAAACTTGATGCACGTAATGGTAACAATGGCGAAGTCAGTACATTTTTAGACAAGAATATACATTTTAAAGGCAAGCACGATACGGAATTGTTGTATCGCATCCCTTTAATTCAAATTAAACAGAAAGGATTATAACGGCCATATCATGGATATTTTTAAGAAGCAGGAATCTAAAGTTCGTTCTTACTCAAACAGTTTTCCCGTCGTTTTTACTAAAGCAAAAGGGAGTTGGCTTGAAACCGAACAAGGAGATCGTTACTTAGATTTTCTAGCCGGTGCTGGATCACTGAACTACGGCCATAATAACCCTACTTTAAAACAGGCTTTGCTCGACTATATCGAACAAGATGGGATCACTCATGGTTTAGATATGCACTCGACAGCAAAGGCTAATTTCCTTGAAGCATTAGAACGCAATATTTTAGCTCCTCGCCAACTTAATTACGTTACTCAATTTACCGGCCCAACGGGTACTAACGCTGTAGAAGCGGCACTAAAACTTGCGCGTAAAGTGAAAAAACGTAGCTCTATTGTGGCTTTCACCAATGGTTTTCATGGTTGTACAGCTGGAGCGCTAGCTGCAACAGGCAATCAACATCACCGTCAAGGTGCAGGGACAAGTTTAAACAATGTTACTCGTATTCCATTTGAAGGTTATGCGGACATTGATGGCCTTAAATTGTTTGAAACTATGCTAGCGGATAATTCAGCAGGTATGGACAAGCCAGCCGCTGTCTTGATTGAAACAGTACAGGGCGAAGGCGGCTTAAACGTTGCGTCTAACCAGTGGTTACAACGATTAGAAAAAGTCTGTAAACAAAATGATATTTTATTGATTGTTGATGATATTCAAGCAGGCTGTGGCCGTACTGGTACCTTCTTTAGCTTTGAGCCGTCAGGTATTAAACCAGATATGGTCACCCTCTCTAAATCAATTGGTGGTTACGGCTTACCAATGGCAATCGTGCTATTCAAACCAGAGCTCGATATTTGGAACCCAGGTGAGCATAACGGCACATTCCGTGGCAACAATCACGCATTCATTACAGCAACGAAAGCACTCGAAACCTATTGGGCTGATGACCAACTAGAAAAGCACGTTGCAACATGCTCAAACATTATTGCTAACGTCATTGATAAATGCCTACACGACCATCCTGATATGTTTGTGCAAAGAAAGGGGCGAGGCATGATGATTGGTATTGAGTGTAATGATGGCGATCTGTCTAGCCAAATCACCAAAGCCTGTTTTGAAAATGGATTAGTGATTGAAACCGCGGGTCCTAATGATGAAGTCGTGAAGTTCTTTAGTCCACTCACCATTACAACGGCAGAGCTTGAGCAAGGCTTAGCAATTTTTGAAAATGCGGTTGAGCACGTTGTTGCTAAAAACTTTAGAAAAGCATCGTAATTTAAGGACGAAAAATGATTGTTAGAACATTAGCTGAATGTCGAGACAGTGAACGCCGTGTAGCTTCTGAAACTTGGGAAAGTGTTCGTATGCTTCTTAAAGATGACAAGATGGGGTTTTCTTTTCACATCACGACAATCTTTGAGAACACTGAAACCCATATTCATTATCAAAATCACTTAGAGTCTGTTTACTGCATGAGTGGTGAAGGTGAAATTGAAGTTGTTGGGGGCGAAACTTACCCAATTAAACCAGGTACACTATATATTCTTGATAAACACGATGAGCATTATTTACGTGCTTATAAAGACAAAGAAATGGTGATGGCTTGTGTGTTTAATCCGCCAATCACAGGCAAAGAAACACATGATGAAAACGGTGTTTATCCACTCGTTGACTAAAACATTACGTGTATAACCAGTGCACTTTCAGCGAAAAAAAATCCCTGTATAGCAAAGCTGATACAGGGATTTTTCTTGCGTAATATTAGATAATATTAATCAAATTCAACCAGATTTTTTTGATATTGCTGATGTTGCTGTTGTACCGCTTCTGACGGACGACCCGTTGCTTTACTTACCATCACAACCGCAACAGTGGCAAAAATAAAGCCAGGAATGATCTCATATAAGTCAAACATTCCACCTGTTAGTTGCTTCCATACCACAACGGTGACCGCACCTGTCACGATACCTGCAATCGCGCCATAACGGTTCATCCCACTCCAGTACAAACTTAATAGCAATACAGGGCCAAATGCCGCACCAAACCCCGCCCAAGCATAAGACACAAGACCTAAAACGGAGCTATCAGGGTTTAATGCTAAAACGAAGGCAACAATTGATAATGCAATAACCGCAATACGCCCAACCATAACAATTTCGTTGCTTGACGCTTGTGGACGAAATACTTGTTTATAGAAATCTTCAGCCAATGCCGATGAAGAGACTAACAACTGAGAGTCCGCAGTACTCATGATCGCCGCTAAGATTGCCGCTAGTAAAATACCGGCCATCACGGGATGGAAAATCGCATTCACTAGCAACATGAAGACTTTTTCACTATCCGCTAACTCACCACCAAGGTTGCCATCAACATAAACAATACCCGTTAAGCCGACTAACAACGCACCAATCATCGACAGAGCCGTCCACACCACGGCAATACGACGCGCCGTACCAATGTCTTTATTTGAACGTGTCGCTTTAAAACGCGCAAGGATATGAGGCTGACCAAAGTAACCAAGCCCCCAACCTAATAGTGACAAAATAACCATAAATGATAATGGCTGGCCTTTAATATCATGCCAGAGCGTTAATAATTCAGGGTTCTTGTTATGAAGCGTTTCTATTAGCTGAACGGGATCGGCATTCATCGCTGCGATCGGCACAATAAGCAATGCAGCTGACATCAATAGGCCTTGCACTAAATCAGTCCAAGATACCGCAAGGAACCCTCCAAATAAGGTATACGTTACAACACACAAAGTACCGATAAATAGCGCGAGCGTGTAATCTAAACCGAAGACGGTTTCAAATAGTTTTCCGCCTGCCACTAAACCAGCACTGGTATAGAAAAGGAAAAAGAGCAAAATAAAGAAGGCGGAAATCGTTTGGATAAGCTTTGAATTATCATCAAATCGACGTGATAAAAACTCAGGTAAAGTCAGTGAGTTGTCTGCTGTTATACTGTAAGTGCGCAGGCGTTTAGCACAGATCAGCCAGTTCAACCACGTCCCCAGTAATAGGCCACCAGCTAGCCATAATGACTCAAAACCAGCGATATATGCATATCCCGGTAATCCTAATAATAACCAACCACTCATATCCGATGCTCCTGCAGATATCGCAGAAGGCCAAGGACCTAATGAACGCCCACCGAGAAAGTAATCACTGGAGCTCGATGTGCGTTTATAGGCGATATAACCAATCGCTAGCATCCCTAGTAGATACGCTACAAAGGTCGCTGTAATCGCGAAGTTATTTTCAATCATAAGTTGTACTTCCTGTTAAGTGGCCTTTGTTCATGGCAAAGGCCTATTATCATATTAAGCAAGGTCTGGTCAGTCGGTTTCTCCACAACCAAGCTCTAATAACGTTGCATTACCGCCGACGGCTGTAATATTGATGGTTCTGGTACGTTCAGTGATAAAGCGTAAACAGTAACTTGGGCTACCAATGACAGGTAGATGATCAAAATCGGTTTCTGCCACTAATTGCGCTAACTGTCCGCTTCTCGCCGCTAATTGACGCGCTAAGCTCAACGCACGTTCAGCAGTACCGCTATAAGCAACTGCTGCAACCTCTTCACTTTGAATTAACGATTCAAGCTCAATGTCCTCAATAACACTAAGTACATTGGCGACACATCCTGCCGGCTCTAGCTGACTGAGAATGGCACCAGTATTTAAAGGGTGATCAGGCGATAAACACAACATAACGCTGTTACCACACACCAATGCAGTGGCGATTTGAGCAATCACCACATGGTTAGCGACGTCATCGCTTGCAGTGACAACAAATACGCCGCGTCCAACACAATAAAGCGTGTTACTTTCACCTGTTGGCCCTGGCATTACTTGCATTTCAGCCACCATTTCCAGTGCATTATTACACTGAAAATTCACCATCATCGCAGATTGATTATCTAGCGATTTTGCCCAGCGGCGTAGAATAGCGATTCGCGTTTCAAAGTCCAGATCATTCCATACCGAAAACGCAAAAATGCTACTTTGTAGTGATTTTTGTAATTGCGGAGATAACGCCATTAACTGTGAATTATTTTTCATCGTTTGCTCCTTCCATCTCACATTGATGAGTAACATTGATTGGCGCAATCGTTGACTGCATAAAACGATACAAATAATGAGGCCCGCCCGCTTTTGGCCCTGTACCTGATAACCCTCGACCACCAAAAGGCTGGACGCCAACAACGGCGCCCACTTGATCGCGATTGATATAACAATTACCGACTTTGGCGCGTGACGCTATTTCACTATAGGTACGCTCATTTCGACTATGTATTCCCATTGTTAAACCAAATCCTGTTTGATTAATTTGATTAACGACTTGATCAATCTCGCTCGCCTTAAAACGCACAATATGCAGAATTGGGCCAAAGTGCTCTTGCTCTAATAGGTTAATATGTTTAATTTCAATGGCCGTCGGCGGAACAAAATCGCCATTCGCACAGCTTTCTGACAGCGGCGTTTGGCAAATCAATCGTGCTTGGTTTTTTAACGATTCAATATGAGTAAGCAGCTTTTGCTTTGCCGCACGATCAATGACAGGCCCCACATCGGTAGCATGTAATTGCGGATCCCCAACCTTAAGTTCAGCCATCGCCCCTTTGATTAACGTGATCACACGTTCGGCAATATCTTGCTGAATAAAGAGGACGCGTAATGCTGAGCAACGTTGACCGGCAGAGGCAAACGCGGAACGTAATACATCACGTACGACTTGTTCCGGTAGTGCTGTACTATCAACGATCATTGCATTTTGACCGCCCGTTTCGGCAATGAATGGGACTGGCGCACAATCACGTGCCATTAAGGTACGATTAATCAATTGCGCTGTGGGTGTAGAACCTGTAAAGGCGATACCAGCAACACGCTCATCTGACGTCAACTGATGGCCTATCTCACGCCCCAATCCTGTTACGACTTGAATAACACCTTGTGGAATGCCAGTAAGCAGTAGTAATTCAATAGCACGACAAGCAATTAATGAGGTTTGCTCTGCAGGTTTCGCCACGACGGTATTACCTGCAACTAAAGCGGCACATACTTGACCTAAGAAAATGGCTAACGGGAAATTCCAAGGGCTAATACAAACAAAGACACCTCGTCCTTGATAGGTCATCTCTTGATCGACACCATCAAAGCTAGTGATGCGTTTAGGCTTAGCAAAATTAGTTTGTGCCTGCTCTGCGTAATAACGACAAAAATCTACCGCTTCACGAATTTCATCAATGGCATCGTGGATGGTTTTACCTGCTTCACGGTGACACAACGCCACTAATTCTGCTTGATGTAATTCAAGTTTATCGGCCAATAGCAATAAGTAATTTGCACGCTCGCTTGCAGAACGTTGTGACCAATCAGCAAAAGCGTCATGGGCAGATGCCATTGCGGTATCCACTTGTGATGATGTGGCATAGTTCAGTTCACCCACCACTTCCCCACGATCATAAGGTGCCGTCACACAAACTCGCTCGGCAGCTAAAATAGCCTTTGGTTTTCCATTCAAAATAGGCGAGGCTTTCCACCTCACCTTATCAAAGGCACGTACCGCCTGATGAAATGGCTGCCACTGTGATTCAATATCAATATTAATACTTGATGAGTTTTTACGTTCAGCGCCAAAAATATCTATCGGTAATGGGATCAAGCTATTGTTCAATGTCTTACGTTGCTTAAGCACATCAACAGGGTGTTGTGTGAGATCGGCAATTGGACAATTCGCATCAACTAAGCGATGAACAAACGAACTATTGGCACCATTTTCTAATAAACGACGAACAAGGTATGGCAGTAAGTCTTTATGGCTTCCCACTGGTGCATAAATACGTACCTGTGTTTTATGCATATCCATCACATGGTTATATAGCGCATCTCCCATGCCATGCAGGCGTTGGAATTCAAAGTAAGAATGCTTCGCCATCGCGACAATAGCACTGATCGTGTGAGCATTATGAGTCGCAAATTGTGGGTAGATCAGCCCTTTTAAAGGCTCAGATAGTAGAAATCTCGCACAGGCTAAATAAGAGCTGTCTGTCGCTTCTTTACGAGTAAAAACTGGGTAGCCATTGAAGCCTGCTTGCTGACAAAGTTTCAGTTCACTATCCCAATAGGCGCCTTTTACTAATCGAAGTGGAATCACATCACCTTGTTGTTTAGAAAGGGCAGCAAGCCACGCTAATACAGGTAGAGCACGTTTCGAATACGCTTGTACAACTAAACCGAAACGCCCCCAACCTTTTACTTCTTTTGCGCGATACAGTTTTTCAAATAGCTTTAATGATAATTCTAATCTGTCTGCTTCTTCAGCATCAATCGTGATCCCAACGTTATGCTCGCGGGCAAAAATTAATAGCTCAAGTACGGAATGGTACATTTCCTCTAACACACGCGCTTCATTGGCGACTTCGTAACGAGGATGCAAAGCAGATAACTTAATGGATACGGTAGGATCTGATGATTGACCAGCCGATTGAGCTGAAATGGCACTATTGACCTTGCCTACCGCTTTAATCGCCGTTAGGTAGTCTTGGTAATATTTTTCGGCATCTTGAGCGGTGAGTGCCGCTTCACCTAGCATGTCGAATGAATAAGTAAACCCTTGCTCTCGTTTAGGTTTGCCGTTTTTCATCGCCTCAGAAATATCTCGCCCTAGAACAAATTGATGCCCCATGATTTTCATCGCTTGGTGCATAGCTTGTCTGATCATTGGCTCTGACATTTTATTAACCAAGCGGTTAATTACATTCGTAGGTGTACCGTCTTGTTTTGCATCTAACGTTACTACTTTCCCTGTTAGCATGAGCCCCCATGTTGAGGCATTCACAAATAATGAATCAGAGTTTTTAAGGTGAGATTTCCAATCAGCAACACTTAATTTATCGCGAATTAGGGCATCAGCAGTAGCCGGATCAGGAATACGCATCAGTGCTTCAGCTAAGCACATTAATAAGATCCCTTCTTTGGTCTCTAGGCTATATTCCAATAGCAGTGCGTCAATCATTTGCACCGCATTTTTATCGGCACGGACACGAGCAATAAGCTCACTGGCTTGCGCTGCACTATACGTACGTTCTTCATCGGTAGGTTCTGCTAAGGGTAGCAACTGTGTTAACCACTCAGACTCATCAACAGCATACAGTGGTGAAATTAATGCCCATAATTGAGCTAACGGCTTCTCTATAAAGGAAGAATGGAGTACATCAACGGCTTTAAACATCAGGTTTCCTCTATGGCATCTCAGTGAGATGATAATAAACAACACTGTCATGTTATTAATCTGTTATTGCCTGTAGATAGTATGGATAAAATTTTATCTCGTCTTATGAATTCCTACGGGATGTTTTATTTTTTCTCCAACAATGAATAATACGAGATCTCACACATAAAAAAGCGCTATATAGTTAACCCATATAGCGCGATATTACTGCTAAGTGCTACTTATAACTTATTGAATAAAGAACTGATATCGTATGGGAGATGTCCCGTATAGACGGCGAAAAGCTTGACTAAAGCTGCTTTGACTTGAGAATCCGCATAATTGTGCAACTTCCGATAACGGTTTTTGAGTTTCTGCAATCAATTGCTTTGCTAACTCTAATCGTTTTCGCAATACATATTGATGTGGCGTTATCCCCATTTGCTTTCTAAATAAGACATAAAATTGGCTTTGTGCTAAAAAAGCAATGCTGGATAGATCAGCCACTGAGATCTTCTTCTGAATATTCTGCTGGATATAACTATCAATAAGCGCCATATTTAGACGTGTTACTTTTTTTTCATCAAAGCTCATTAAGCTACGATTAATTAAGCACTGTAAGGTGTTACTGATCGATTGTGATAACACACTATCCTGAGCATGTTCTTTTAATTCAATCGCTAACAATGAAATAAGCTGATGAGTACGTGCATCTAAGCTGAAATTGCCATTACTGAACTGTTCCACATCAGTCATTGATATCAATGGTGGTAAATTCATCACTAAAACTTGGTTGTTAGGTCCGCCACAAAAACCATGGTTAACATTGGCATTAATTCGGCATCCCATACCAGAAGAAAGACAAAGTGAACTATCTTCTATCGACAGTTCACTTTGCCCCATTAATCCTATAATAATCTGAGGATAATCATGATGATGGTATGTTTTTGATTCGTCTAACGTTTCGACATGGAATGTCGGCATTTTTTTTTCCATACACCACCTCCTTTTTTTGTACACCACAAAGTATGTGGTACTTATATACTGCGCCAACTGCTTTAAAATAAAACAAATAAGCGCATTAAAATAAGCGCATTAAAATAATGCGCTTATATTTAATAGCAGAATTTAATCACTACCATTCATTTAAAATTTCAACGTTCACTTTCACGTCTTTTTTTAACATCGCAAGGTTAGTATTGGCTAGTAAATCACGAGGGTAATGCAATGTAATAACACTGTTTGACATATCAGTGATCGGCGAAGAAACGCCATCGATACCAATGTCGTCTTGTACCATTAAGTTTTCAGATAACGATTTAGGAATATCAATAAATACTGAAAAACCCGCTTCATCCTCTTCTACCCCAGTCACTAATGCCGTGCTTTTAATGTTCCCTGTTAATCCGCCACGACCAACCACTTCACCAAATTTAGGGTGGATCTCAAGATTTACCTGATCACCTTCCTTTAAACTCTCAAATGTTGTCGTACCCAATGCTTGGTCAATATCAAAGTACACCGTATCGTTTAAAATACGCACGACAGTCAAGGAGCAACCATTTACTAACATTACAGTATCTATGTCAACAAGCTCAATCATACCCTCAGGGAATACAATACCATGTCGTTGACTATCTTCACTTTTTGATATGGATTTAATAACACCACGACCTTGAACAATACCTCTAAACATCAATGTCTCCTTTTCTAGACTCTTATATTTTTTCTTAATGTATGCCAATAGATTCATCAAGAGTTTAGTAATTTGAGATTAAAATACAAATAAAGCACAAGATTTTTTTTAATATCATCACAAAAATTTAAATATAGAAATATAATTCACACACTTGTATTAATTATAAATCACCAATAACATTAAAATGGGAAATATCAATATCACCCATTTATCACACCGCTTTTTTTACACATTTAAATATCAGAGCATGATAACCCCCTCAACCCCACAACATGCACACTAAGCAAAAATAAACCCCAACAAAACATATAGTTAATAAAAAACAAAGCAATAAAAAGCAGTGATTATTGGCAAAATATTGCTTTTTTATTTACTTGTAGCAATATTTATCCCCACAAATACAAACCTATCAACAAACAAAAAATGAAATACATTTTAATTCGATAAATATCGGAGTAAAAATAAAAAAAAACAAAAAAAAATAAAATTTCAACGATAAAAAAACACAAATAAACATACCTAAACTCACTCCGTAAAAATATTAAAAACCAAGAAATGAGCAATTATTGACCAAAAAAAAGACGGAAAAAATGTCGAAAAAGCTAGACATAATAGATGTGGATATGAAGAGTTAAAAATAATTGTTTTTATAGTGTGATCAAAATCTCGAATATTTATAAACAAATAAAAATCAACTTACATGGTAATAATTATTCATCTAGCCTTATTTTTGTTCCTAAGGGGCATTAACGCATCCCTAAAAGGAATAGAATTTAACAGCATGTTAACGGAGATTGCATGATTAAGAAGATCCCATTGATTATTGGAGGCGAAGTTCGAGACACGTCAGAACATGAAGTCCGCGAACTTACGCTTAACAATAACACCGTCAATGTACCTATCATTACAGACATTGATGCTGAGGCGATCACCTCACTAAAAATAGAAAATAACTTAAATATCAACAAGATAGTTAACTTCTTGTATACTGTAGGGCAAAAATGGAAGAGTGAAAACTATAGCCGTCGCCTTACTTATATTCGCGATCTAGTCAAATTCATGGGCTACTCTCCTGAGATGGCAAAACTAGAAGCGAACTGGATTTCGATGATCCTATGTAGCAAAAGTGCGCTGTATGACATTGTTGAAAATGATCTCAGTTCTCGCCATATCGTTGATGAATGGCTCCCCCAAGGTGATTGCTATGTCAAGGCGCTGCCAAAAGGCAAGTCTATCCATTTATTAGCGGGTAACGTTCCGCTGTCTGGTGTGACATCTATCCTGCGCGCTATTCTAACTAAAAACGAATGCATCATTAAAACATCGTCTGCTGATCCATTTACCGCAACCGCACTGGCTTCAAGTTTTATTGATACCGATGCCGACCACCCAATAACTCGATCTATGTCAGTCATGTATTGGTCACATAGTGAAGATATCACTATTCCACAAAAAATCATGAGCTGTGCAGATGTGGTTGTGGCTTGGGGGGGTAACGATGCAATCAAATGGGCAACAAAACATACCCCAGCACACGTTGATATTCTTAAATTTGGTCCAAAGAAAAGTATTTCGATTGTTGATAACCCAACAGATATTAAAGCAGCTGCCATTGGTGTTGCTCACGACATCTGTTTTTATGATCAACAAGCTTGTTTCTCTACCCAAGATATCTATTACATGGGTGACAATATCGATACTTTTTTTGCAGAGCTAACTCAGCAATTAAACATCTATAAAGACATACTGCCCAAAGGCGATCAATCTTTCGATGAAAAGGGCGCATTTTCTTTAACAGAAAGAGAATGTTTATTTGCCAAATATAAAGTGCAAAAAGGTGACGAGCAGTCTTGGTTATTAACGCAATCTCCAGCGGGTTCATTCGGTAATCAACCATTATCTCGTTCTGCGTATATTCATCACGTGAAAGATATTTCGGAAATTACTCCCTATCTTCAAAATAATGTAACCCAAACAGTTTCAATTACACCATGGGAAGCATCATTTAAATATAGAGATACATTAGCGGCACACGGTGCGGAACGTATTATTGAATCAGGTATGAATAATATATTTCGAGTGGGTGGCGCACATGACGGTATGCGTCCACTTCAGCGTCTTGTTAAATATATTTCACATGAAAGACCATCGACTTATACCACTAAAGATGTCGCAGTCAAAATAGAACAAACGCGTTACCTAGAAGAAGATAAATTCCTCGTTTTTGTACCATAAAAGAGAAATATTATGAACAATACTCAAACCTCAGCACCTATTGATCACGTTATTAACCTAGGTGATAATCGTCACATCCGAGTATGGGAAACTCTGCCTAAAAATCAAGAGGTTAAGCGCAATAATACGATTGTTATTGCAGCTGGTTTTGCCCGTCGAATGGACCATTTCGCTGGCCTTGCTGAATATTTAGCAAATAATGGTTTTCATGTTATTCGTTATGATTCATTAAATCATGTTGGCTTAAGTAGTGGTGAAATTAATCAGTTTTCTATGTCTGTTGGCAAACAAAGTTTATTAACAGTCATTGATTGGCTAAATGATCGTGGTATTAATGAAATTGGACTAATTGCTTCAAGTCTTTCTGCTCGTATTGCCTATGATGTTGCTACTGAGATTAAATTATCATTCCTCATTACGGCTGTTGGTGTTGTTAATTTAAGAAGCACACTTGAGAAAGCACTTGATTATGATTATCTACAAATGGAAATTAATGATATCCCTGAAGATTTAAATTTCGAAGGTTATAACTTAGGCTCAAAAGTCTTTGTGACTGACTGTTTTGATAATAGTTGGGATACTTTAGATTCAACAGTAAATAAAACTAAAGATCTAGATATTCCTTTTATTGCCTTTGTTTCAAATGGCGATAATTGGGTCTGCAAAGAAGAAGTGAAACACTTAATCGGAAATATCAACTCAGATAAAACCAAAATTTACTCATTAATTGGTTCATCACATGATTTAGGTGAGAACCTGATCGTCCTGCGTAATTTCTACCAATCGGTAACCAAAGCCGCAATAGGCTTAGACAGTGAAGTACTCGATTTAGCGGACGATATTAGTGAACCAAACTTTGAAGATCTCACCATTATTACAGTTAATGAACGTCGTTTAAAAAATAAAATTGAAAACGAAATGTTCGCTAGCGCTTAAACCAATACATATTTTATTCATTAAAAGGAAAATATAATGAAATTTGGCAATATTTGTTTCTCATACCAGCCACCAGGTGAATCTCATAAAGAAGTCATGGATCGCTTTGTTCGACTTGGCGTTGCTTCAGAAGAATTAAACTTCGATACCTTCTGGACGCTTGAACACCATTTCACTGAATTTGGCCTAACCGGTAACCTATATGTTGCTTGTGCCAATATTCTTGGTCGTACCAAAAAACTCAACGTTGGCACAATGGGTATCGTACTTCCAACAGCTCACCCTGCCCGTCAAATGGAAGATCTAATGCTACTGGATCAAATGTCAAAAGGTCGTTTTAACTTTGGCGTAGTCCGTGGTTTATACCATAAAGATTTCCGGGTATTCGGTGTTACGATGGAAGATTCCCGTTCGATCACTGAAGATTTCCATAAAATGATCATGGACGGCTCAAAATCAGGTGTTTTACACACTGATGGTAAAAATATTGAATTCCAAGATGTAAATGTCTATCCAGAAGCCTACTCAGACAAAATCCCTACTTGTATGACAGCCGAATCTGCCGCGACAACAACTTGGTTAGCAGAACGTGGTTTGCCTATGGTGCTAAGTTGGATCATCACGACCAGCGAGAAAAAAGCACAGATGGAACTGTACAATGAAATTGCAACTGAACATGGTCACGATATTAAGAATATCGACCACAGTATGACCTTCATCTGTTCTGTTAATGACGATCAAGAAAAAGCAGAAAGTGCATGTCGTGACTTCTTATCAAACTGGTATGACTCTTACACAAATGCGACAAATATCTTTAAAGACAGTAACCAAACTCGTGGCTATGACTACCACAAAGGTCAATGGCGTGACTTTGTATTACAAGGCCATACCGATAGCCGCCGTCGTCTTGATTACAGTAATAACCTTAACCCTGTTGGCACACCTGAAAAATGTATTGAAATCATGCAACGCGATATTGATGCAACAGGGATCAAAAATATTACCCTTGGTTTTGAAGCAAACGGTTCAGAGCAAGAAATCATTGCTTCTATGGAACGCTTTATGACACAAGTGGCACCATACCTAAAAGATCCGAAATAAACCACTAGATTTAACATCTTGAATTAAATGATAAATAAGGAAAATAACATGAATTTTGGATTATTCTTTCTAAACTTTCAGCTTAAAGGTATGACATCTGAAGACGTACTCGACAACATGATCAACACTGTTGCATTGGTCGATAAAGACGAGTACCACTTCAATACCGCTTTCATTAACGAACACCATTTTTCTAAAAACGGTATCGTAGGTGCTCCTATAACAGCTGCAAGTTTTTTACTCGGTTTAACCGAACGTCTTCATATTGGTTCATTGAATCAAGTTATCACAACTCACCATCCGGTACGTATTGCAGAAGAAACAAGCTTGCTTGATCAAATGTCTGATGGACGTTTTATTCTAGGATTAAGTGATTGTGTTAATGATTTCGAGATGGACTTCTTTAAGCGCCAACGCGATAGTCAACAACAGCAATTTGAAGCTTGTTATGACATTTTAAATGATGGTATTACTACTAACTACTGTCATGCTAATAATGACTTTTATAACTTCCCAAAAATCTCTATCAACCCACACTGTATTAGTAAAGAAAACCTAAAACAGTATATCTTAGCTACAAGTATGGGCGTGGTTGAGTGGGCAGCGATCAAAGGCCTGCCGCTGACTTACCGCTGGAGTGACACCCTAGCTGAAAAAGAAAATTACTATCAACATTATTTAGCTGTCGCGGCTGAAAATAATGTCGATATTACTAATATTGATCACCAATTCCCATTACTTGTTAATCTAAATACAGATAGCGATATTGCTAAACAAGAAATGCGTGACTATATCCGCGATTATATTGCAGAAGCTTACCCAAATGCAGATCAAGAAGAAAAAATTGAAGAGCTAATTAAGCAACACGCGGTAGGTACAGAAGATGAATATTATGACTCCACTAAATATGCTTTAGAAATAACAGGTTCAAAGAATGTATTGTTATCTTTTGAATCTATGAAAAATAAAGCAGCTGTCATCGACCTTATTAATATGGTTAATAACAAAATCAAGAAAAATCTATAATAATAAGTCTCAGGATAATAAAATGACAAAATGGAATTATGGCGTCTTCTTCCTTAATTTTTATCATGTAGGACAGCAAGATCCATCATTAACCATGAATAATGCGTTAGAAACATTACGTATTATTCATGAAGATACATCCATCTATGATGTTGTTGCATTTAGCGAATACCACATAGATAAAAGTTATCATGATGAAACGAAACTAGCTCCACTTGTTAGTATTGGTAATAACGTTCATATTTTAGCCACCAGCAACGAAACCGTTGAAAAAGCAGCTAAATATGGGGTGCCACTTCTGTTTAAGTGGGATGATAACCAAAAAAAGCGCATTGATTTATTAAAACATTACGAGACAACCGCGGCTAAGTTTAATATCAATATCACCGATATTCGTCATCGATTAATGTTATTTATCAATGTGAATGAGAACCCAACGCAAGCCAAAGCTGAGCTAAGCATTTACTTAGAAAATTACCTCTGTTACACCCAAGCAGAGGCATCGATTGATGAAATCATCAATAGTAATGCGGCAGGAAATTACGATACGTGCTTATCTCACGTTGTTGATATTGCTCAAGGTTTAGATAATAAAGTCGATTTCTTATTTTGTTTTGAATCAATGAAAGTTCAAGAGGATAAAAAATCATTAATGATTAATTTTGATAAACAAGTTATCAATTATCGAAAAGATTACAATCTTAACTAATTAAGTTAATTTAAATTAAGACTTCGCCAATCATTGTCATTATAAATGGCAGTGTGATTTATTACACTGCCATTATTTTTTTTATTAAGGTTTAATATGACTACATTATTAAATGTTGATACTAACGATATTATTGTTAGTTCAGAACTTGATGATATTATTTTCTCATCATCACCACTTAACTTAACCTATGATGAACAAGAAAAATTAAAGCAGAAATTTATAATGGAATCATTCCACTACCATTATAAAAATAATGAAGATTACCGTTATTATTGTAATGCCCAAGGTGTAGACGAAAAAATTACATCAATCGATGATATTCCGGTATTCCCTACTTCGATGTTCAAATACGCTAAGCTACATACTGCCGATGAAGCTAATATTGAAAATTGGTTCACCAGTAGCGGCACAAGTGGAATAAAAAGCCATATTGCCCGTGATCGCCAAAGCATCGAACGCCTGCTTGGCTCTGTAAATTACGGCATGAAGTATCTAGGTGAGTTCCATGAACACCAACTAGAGCTAGTTAATATGGGACCTGATCGCTTCAGCGCCAAAAATGTTTGGTTCAAATATGTCATGAGCCTAGTTGAATTGTTATACCCAACGACGTTTACAGTAGACGAAGATGAAATTGATTTTGAACAAACCATCACGTCGTTAAAGGCTATTCAACGTAAAGGAAAAGGCATTTGTTTAATTGGCCCTCCATACTTTATTTATTTATTAGCGCTTTATATGAAAGAGCACAACATTGAATTTAATGCTGGCGCTCACATGTTCATCATCACTGGTGGCGGCTGGAAAACAAAACAAAAAGAAGCACTTAATCGTCAAGATTTTAATCAGTTATTAATGGAAACTTTCAACCTTTTCCACGAAAGCCAAATTCGTGACACCTTTAACCAAGTAGAACTAAATACTTGCTTCTTTGAAGATAACCGCCAACGCAAACATGTTCCACCATGGGTATATGCTCGTGCACTTGATCCTGTCACTATGACGCCTGTTGAAGATGGTCAGGAAGGCTTAATGAGCTACATGGATGCATCATCGACGAGTTACCCAACCTTTATTGTTACAGACGATATTGGCATTGTGCACAACATCAAAGAGCCCGATCCACACCAAGGAACAACCGTGGAAATTGTTCGCCGTTTAAATACCCGTGAACAAAAAGGCTGTTCATTATCGATGGCGACCAGCTTGAAATAAGTAGCAGGACTGAATGATGATTTTTAATTGCAAAATTACAAAAATTGAAGCATCTGATAGCCATGTTTTTAAAGTGTTTATCAAACCAGACCAATGCTTTCAATTCAAAGCCGGGCAATACGCTATTATCTATTTGAATAATAAACAGCTGCCTTTTTCTATTGCTAACAGCCCAAACTGTAATGAATTAATTGAATTGCATGTTGGCGGCTCAGTCAAAGAAACTGCTATAGAAGCAATTTCGTATTTTAACGATGCGTTTATTCATCAAACCGAGTTTAAGATAGATTCGCCACATGGTGATGCTTGGTTACGTGATGAAAGTGAATCGCCACTGCTACTTATCGCTGGCGGCACAGGCTTATCATATATCAATAGTATCCTTCATCATTGTATTGACAAGCAACTATCACAACCTATCTACCTTTACTGGGGTGTGAACAATCGCCAATTGCTTTATGCAGATCAAAAACTTAAGTCATTAGAAGCCCAGCTTCCCAATGTGAAATATGTGCCCGTTGTCGAGCATGTACACACAGAGTGGGACGGTAAAATCGGCAATGTTATTGATGCTGTAATGGATGATTTTGCCGACTTATCTGAATTTGATATTTATGTTTGCGGGCCATTCGGTATGAGCCGAAATGCAAAAGATATTTTTACAACTCAGAAAAAAGCCAATGTCGGGAAAATGTATTCTGATGCGTTTAGTTATATGTAGTTAAAAATCGTTCATATCATTACTGATGGTTTTTATCTAAATCAGTCATTACTCATTATATTTACTCTATTTATTGGGTAACAGTTGGCTTGCACCTGATAAATAGAGTTTTTTTGTAGGTATAGTATGTTCACAGGAATAATAGAAGCAATTGGAAATATCAGCGCCATTATTCGTAATAATGACGATATTTCAATGGTTATCAATACCAATAAGCTTGATATTTCGGACGTAAAACTTGGTGATAGCATTGCTAGTAATGGCGTTTGTTTAACCGTATCTAAATTAACTCCAACTGGGTTTGTTGCCGATCTTTCAAAAGAGACGTTAAAGCGTACCGCATTTCACAGCTACCACGTCGGACAAAATATCAACCTAGAAAAAGCCATGTTACCCACTACACGCTTAGGTGGTCATATTGTTTCCGGACATGTTGATGGTATTGGCGACATTATTGAATTAAAGCAAAAGGGTCGCACCATTGAGGTTTGGATAACTGTACCAATACACCTGAAGAAGTTTGTTGCAGAGAAAGGTTCAATTTGTATTGATGGAACGAGCTTAACCATCAATGCTGTCTATCAGAATGTCATTAAATTAACCATTATTCCTCATACGTTAACCAATACAACACTTGCTAATGCAACCATTGGTCAAAAGGTCAATATTGAAGCTGATATGGTGGCACGTTACCTCGAACGATTAGTCAGCATTGATAAACAAGAATCCAAAAAAAACACTAACGTCTCTATGTCTTTATTAGAGAAGCACGGTTTTATCGTATAACTCATTTACGCTGTTGATAAAAAGGACCAGTTATGACTTTAAGTAGCGCCCAAGAAATCATTAATGATATCCGTCAGGGGAAAATGGTTATCTTGATGGATGATGAAAATCGTGAAAATGAAGGCGATCTGATCATTGCCTCTGAAATGATTACTCCCGAAGCGATTAATTTCATGGCAACACATGGGCGTGGGTTGATCTGCTTAACGTTAACCAAAGATCGCTGTAAAACGTTAAATTTACCGCTAATGGTACAAAATAATCACGATAAATTCTCAACTGCATTTACCGTTTCAATAGAAGCCGCCACCGATGTTACGACAGGGATCTCTGCCAGTGATCGTGCGAAGACAGTACAAGCAGCAGTTGCTCCTAATGCCAGTGCTGATAATATTGTTTCGCCGGGGCATATTTTTCCATTAATGGCGCAAGATGGTGGCGTATTAATTCGTGCCGGTCACACTGAAGCAGGCTGTGATGTTGCACGCTTAGCAGGGCTTGAAGCCTCTAGTGTTATTGTGGAAATTCTTAATGAAGACGGCACAATGGCACGCCGACCTCAACTTGAAGTGTTTGCGCAAAAGCACAATTTAAAGCTGGGGACAATTGCCGATTTAATCGAGTATCGAACCCAACTAGAAAGTCATATTGAACGTTTATCAGAGAGTGAATTATGCACTGAATATGGTGTGTTCAACTTGATCACCTACCGTGACACCATTGACAATCAACTCCATTACGCCTTATGTAAAGGTGATATTAACCCTGATACTGAAACCTTAGTCCGTGTGCATGTCAAAGATACACTGAAAGATATTTTACATACTGGCGCCACACAATGGTCCCTACAAGCGGCCATGCAGCGTATTCAAGCCGACGGTGGCGTATTAGTGATCATCAGCCAAATAGAACCCTCTACGATGATCATCAATCAAGTAAACCAGTTAGCTTCAGAGCACCAAGCGATTGCTCCCTTGCCTACCACACCGCAGTCCCGACAAATTGGTTTAGGATCGCAAATTTTATCTGAACTAGGGCTACGCAAAATTCGTTTACTGTCTTCACAAAACCAACAATATCGTTCTTTATCAGGATTTGATCTTGAGGTTGTTGAATATATTTGTAACTAGTAAACACTCAAATGTTATTGATTCATCGTTCGTTTTTATAAATACACTTAGGAAGCTTCATGAATATTATTGAAGGTGCGATCACAGCACCCCACGCAAATGTTGTCATCATCGTTTCTCGTTTTAATAGTTTTATCAATGACAACCTATTGTCTGGTGCATTAGATGCCCTACAACGCCAAGGTCTTGTTAAAGAAACCAATATTACCATTGTACATTGTCCAGGGGCTTATGAGCTGCCTTTATTGGCTCAACAACTTGCGAAACAAGGTAGTTATGATGCCATCATCGCTTTAGGTTCTGTGATTCGTGGCGGTACTCCACATTTTGAATATGTTGCAGGTGAATGTAATAAAGGTTTAGCGCAAGTTGCATTAGAACATCAAATTCCGGTCGCGTTTGGTGTCCTTACGGTAGATTCCATCGAACAAGCCATTGAACGTGCTGGAACAAAAATGGGAAATAAAGGCGCAGAAGCCGCCCTCAGTGCACTCGAAATGATCAACGTGTTAGCAGAGATAGAACCTTAGATACCTTATCTTCACACATTATGATGGCTATTATACCTACTGAATCATAGCCATTTTCCTTCCAAAGTAATTAACTCAAATAGAAGTACGAGGATATTATGGTCACAGTAAGAGCCCGAGTTCCTTTTAAAATAGGGCAACGAAGTGATATCCCTGCTGAATTATTGTCATTTCATGGCTTTAACTCAGGTAAAGAACACGTCGCAATTATTTTTAAACAAGCAGATACAGCGGCAAGCGTTCCTTTAGTTCGTCTGCACTCTGAATGCTTAACCGGTGATGTTTTTCATTCTTCTCGCTGTGATTGTGGTGAGCAGCTCAATGAAACGATAGAAAAAATGCGCCAATCTGGTGGGATTCTTTTGTATCTACGTCAAGAAGGCCGTGGGATTGGTTTATACAATAAACTCGATGCTTATCAATTACAAAGCCAAGGCATGAATACCTATGAAGCAAATAACCATTTAGGTTTTGATGATGATCTTCGTGATTTCAAGGAAGCCGCCGACGCATTACACGCACTGGGTATCAACAAAGTCCGCTTAATTACCAATAATCCTAAAAAAGTTAAAGACTTATCTCAACATAATATTCAGATAGTAGAAGTGATTAAGACTCAAGTACACATCAAAGAAGGTAATCAAGAATACTTACAAGCAAAAGCCTTATACGGTCATCACAACTTATCTTTATGACAATTCACACTTACCTTTACTCGCCATACGCATCGAGATTTCGCTCCTAACTATTACGCCATTTAACATACTAAAATTGTCATGTTAAATGGCAAAAAAACAACCACCTTAAACAACCACAGTTCAGAGTTACCCACTGAATTTGTGGATAACATTTATTTTAAGTTTATTTTCAATATCTTATAATTTTCAATAGGAAGAGTTAATAATTATTGTAATTTTATGAATTATTAATAAGTCGCTAAACATAAAAAGCCGCACTATTGCAGTGCGGCTTGGTGTTGCTATTAGTGTACTTACTCGGCACACCAATATTGTTACGCTTCGCCACTCATTACGTTGAGCTTGCCGTGTCCCACAATATTTGTGCGGACCGCTATATATTGGCGAAGAAGCAAATTTTTAAAAGGTGTCACTTACCAAATTGTTAACAACTAAGTAGTCACTTAGAAGCTTTTACATGTGTAGCTTTTACGTATGTAGCTTTTACGTGTGTAATTTTTACGGTGTTACTTTGTTGCTCTTACATGTATTACTTTGTCTACTTTTCACATGTTGCGCGATGCAACTGAGTGACTACCAATAACGGGTCTAAGAGGTCTATTAATAATCACTGATACCTGTATCCGTGAGTCTTTAAAAACAGCTCCAATCCTCCGTAAGCTCGAGTAACTATCTCAATACAGGTTAAGTTAAATATGGTAGATAAACGCCAATTAGGCAAATTCACATATAGAAAAAAATGCAAAAATAAACTCAAACGCTATTAACGTCCTATTTATAAAACAAATTACCCAATTAAATATAGCAGCTAGAATCCTATTTATTACGCCCCCACACTCAAAAACTCCTCTTTCAACACCATCATTAAAATAAATAACATTAATTAATGTTGCACATACAACATTACTAAGTATACAATCGCCTCATAGTTTTGTTGTATAGGTAACAAAAGTGATGAAAACGAACATTTACTCTATTCTCTTATATACCGTAATCGGCTTCGCTTTATCATTATCAGCTTTCCTTTTAATGGCTGATAATGTGTCGCCATTTACCACACAAGCCACTTTCTATAAATCAGTGGTGAACATTGCTCCTGAAGTATCAGGAAATATCACCCATGTTTATATCAGTAACGGTCAACACGTTAATGCTAACCAACCTTTATTTTCTATTGATCCAAAGCCTTATCAAATTGCAGTCGATCAAGCACAAGCCGAATTGCAACAAGCAAAAGAAGCCAATATAGGAACATGGCAGCAACTCGTCGCTGCACAGCAAGTGGTACTACAGAAAAAAACATTGTGGAAAAATGCGCAAATTAAATTGGATCGCTACCAAGCATTAAGCCGTAAAGGGTTAACGACCCAACAAGAGCTTGATGATGCGATCAGTACTGCTGATGTCGCTAAAAGTGCTATTTCTGCCGCACAAGCTGATGTGCTAAAAATCAAAGCGACACTATCAGGTAAGGAAAACACCGCAGCCGTTGAACTCGCACAAGCAAAATTAGCACGCGCTGAATGGGATTTATCCAATACTACAGTTGTTGCACAGACAGCTGGCACTGTGAGCAATTTACAATTAGATGCAGGGACTTATGTTAATAAAGGCACTCCGATCCTTTTTCTTGTTAATGCAAAAAATAGTTGGCTAAGTGCGGACTTTAACGAAAAAGGCATTGCCCATTTACAACCTAAAAATCATGTATTGATCAGTTTTGATTCTCAACCAGGCCGAGTATTTAAAGGCGAAATAGAAAATCAAGATCGCGCTATTTTTGATGCGAGTAACCCATTAACACAACTATCAACCGTTACCAATGACTCACGCTGGATCCGTGAACAGCAAAAAATCCGTACTCGTATTGCTGTCAATGTACCGCAGCAAGATGTGATTTCAGGCTCTCGCGCAAGTGTCATTGTACTTAATGGTAATCCCGTATTAGATGTGCTCAGCAATGCTTGGATCCATGTCATCGCCCTGTTCCGCTACATCTACTAAGAAACCACTCAGGTGAGCAAAATATGAAACAGTTAATCAGTACAGATGCACTACGTACTAGCTTGATTGTGTGTATCTGTATGATGTTCGGAAAGCTTTTCCATGTAAATTCACATGTTTACTTTGCTTTATTTCCGATCATCATCGCAACGAAAGTAAAAGACTACAGTTGGAAAGGATTGAGCAAAACATTCGCCTTAGTGTTGCTATCCGCTTACTGTGCGGTTTTCGTGTCTGAAGTTTTTAGTGATCACCCTTTTATTATTTGGACGATCAGTATCGTACTGTTCGATCAACTAAGAAAACGGGCAGATTCTCCCGCTAAAGTGGGCGCGCTATTTATGCCGACGATTAACTGGATTTTAAATATTGTCTTTGCGCTACATACCAACATGGATATGCCGCAACGTTTACACGAGGTAGGGTTAGCAATTGTGGTTAGTATCTGTGTAACCAAGCTGTTTTTTTGGCTACTACCACCGAAACCAAAATCGGGCTTTTTCAAACCGAAATCTACCCCCGTCACCGCTCAGCAACGCTTGATATCAGTGAGCTTGATTGGTTTAGGACTGGGTTTTTTAATGATTGTCAATCTCATTTCTGGCGCATTTTGTATGGTGCCAGTCATTGCAGCAGCAACCCAAACGAGTCGAGAAGCATATTTAAAAATCGTTAAATCACGCTTTATTACTCAAGTCGGTGGATGTGCCATTGCGGCGATATTTATGTTACTTATCGCTGGTTATCAAAGTGATATTATTGTTTATGGTTTAGGATTATTTGCACTGATTTACATGATCAGTCACAAAATTTATACCGATGAAGGGCCACACCAAGAGTTACATCCCGATATTTTGCTCGCAACCATGCTACCAATCCAACTTTATATGACCAACAGTGAGTTAGGATTAAGTAGTACTTTCCTTCGAGGATGGGAACTTAGCTGTACTTTAGGTATATTGGCTCTGTTTTATTTTATTACTACGGCGAAGAAACGTCATGTCACAGAACTACACTGATATCCCTTCTCTTAATGAGAGTGTCTCTTTTACGATGGGATTAGCCTACAAGCAATTTCGTAGTATTGCCAATTCAGCCTTGGCGACGGAATTTGATATTACGTTAGAAATGTTAGGTGCACTACGCGTGCTCAGTTATTTGGGCGAAGTGCCGCAGCAAGCTGTCTCCGATGCACTACACCGTGAACGTTCAGTGACTAAACGTTTAATCGATAACTGTATTAAACGTGACTTAATCACCGTGCATAAATCAGAGCAAAACAAAAAAGCCCGCTATCTTGTGATTACTGATAAAGGTAAAGATATCGAGCAAAAAGCCACCGTATGTATTGCTAATCTCAATCAAGACTTCTTTGCGCCACTCACAAATGAAGAACGCGAACTTTTATTTAAAATTAACAAAAAATTGATCCGACAAGACATACTGGTCAATTCTTAACGCACACGCAGGATAAACACGATATGGATATTTTCGTTGTCGATACTTTTACCGACCAACATTTCAAAGGCAATTCTGCGGCAATCATGCCCGTTGCCACTTTTCCAGACGTCTCATTAATGCAGCGTATTGCTGCTGAAAATAACCTGTCTGAAACGGCGTTTATTAAACCAACGGGCGATAATACTTATGCGATCCGTTGGTTTTCTCCTCTGACTGAAATTGACTTTTGTGGTCATGCAACGCTTGCCTCTGCCTTTGTTCTGTATCAGTTTTACCAGCTTAAAGGCGAGATCACTTTTACCACAGAGCAAGTTGGCACACTGACAGTAAAACAAGCCCCAAATGGCAATATTGAAATGAACTTCCCTTGCCAACCTGGTGAAGACGTTGAACCACCAGCCGCCTTACTCAAGGGATTATCTATTACGCCCACCAAGGTGCTAAAAAATCGCCAGGCCTATATTGCTGTTTTACCCAATGAACAAGCAGTACAAAATGTGGTTTGCGATGCAGAGCAGCTTAAACAGCTCGCCCCTCACGATATCGTTGTCACTGCACAATCGACACAATACGATTTTGTGTCTCGTTATTTCTGGCCAGCCAATGGCGGTTATGAAGATCCAGTGACAGGTTCAATCCACACAGCTTTAGCGCCATATTGGGCTAAACAGCTTGGTAAACGAGAATTAACCGCTTACCAAGCCTCACAACGAGGTGGGGTTTTACAGTGTAAAATGATCGATAATGATCGCATTATTATTGCCGGATCAGCGGTTTTATATCTGCGTGGAAAGGTATACTTATAGCGCTTGTATTCAATCTATAAAGGAGAGCAGGCGCTCTCCTTTCTTGTCTTATTTCATTTCGCCATTATTGGCTGTAATCGTTTCTAAGTGCACGATCATCGGTCAAATATTCAATAAACTCGATCTCTAAATTGTTATCATCGATAAAATAAGCACTGCGACGATAGGGATGCTCTGCACTCCAATGATCCACTTCATAACCGGCACTTTTCAGCTTTGCAACCGCATCATCAATACGTTCAACCACAATACCAACATGCTTAATGCCTGATGCATTTCCCTGCCAATCAGGCACCTGACCTTCCCCCCCAGATCCTATCGCCACATAGCTCTCTTGATCGCCAATGTGATACCAATGCATTGGTTGACCAAACCAGTTATCAATTTTCCCTTCCCCGCGAATCGTCCATTCAGGTAACGCTGTTAATAAAAAATGAATCGTTTTTTCGGGCTGAGAGACTTTGATATTGATGTGCTCTACATATCCTTTCATTGTTTTTTCCTTCTTTTTTGAAAATATGTAAGCACTCTAATTCCTCAAGTAAACTTGAGGTCAAGAAGAAATAATGATGTATTGATTACTCAATAACTCGTTGATTAATATTTAGCGATCAGACTTTCCATTGACGCAGTGACATCCGATTTCACTTTCATGGGTTTGATCCAAAGCTTAGAGAAATCGCACCACCCATTGGCATTGATCTCCACACCTCGTATTTGCTCTGGTACCGAGAGGGTTAATCCTTCACGCTTTATTTCAAATAAAATATGCTGTTGCTCTAACCACGTCATTACGTGACTAATCAGTGCTTGTTGACGTAACACATCCACTTCAATACGGATCGCAGCGATCTGCTGTTGTAAATAATCTTGCTGGGTAAAGGTCAATACCGATGCCCAGTGCGGATATAACGTTAAAAAAGCAAACCAACTGGTGTACTTGTTATCTTCCTTTCTTATTCCTAAAATCGACACATCAACGCCATCAAGAAACTGACCAAACTTTACTTCTTTCGTCTGCAATATTTCAGGCTTATCAAAATAGGACATTAACTGTTTTGAATACTCTCGACATTCTCGATTATTCTCATGACTTATCGTATAAACAGGGTATTTTTTACCGGCTTGATTATGATCGCCTAAAAATGCCGCTGCTAGATTTTGTTTAACGTCTTGCGTTTGTAA
Organism: Photobacterium sp. GB-50; assembly: GCF_003026755.1. Taxonomy (NCBI): domain Bacteria; kingdom Pseudomonadati; phylum Pseudomonadota; class Gammaproteobacteria; order Vibrionales; family Vibrionaceae; genus Photobacterium; species Photobacterium sp. GB-50. The sequence goes on along the minus strand of NZ_PYNX01000003.1, from coordinate 3,143 downwards.
TTGCTTATTTGTAATCAAGCAATAAAACGATCCGACATAATCACAGGCCGTCTCATACACGTTTAAACTGTCATTTAAAAAGAAAAAGTTCTGATAACACTTCTTTCTTTCTGCCCAACTCTCGTGGATCCAAAATTCAATTTTCTCAATTAATGCTGATGTACGGTTATATTGTGAAAAGCGTTGCAAGCGTAATAGTTTGTTCGAATTTACGGCTAACAAGAAAGGTCCCGAGCCAATGGCTCTAAAATGTGATTCATTAGCAAATACGAACTGTTTTGGCATGATCGCGGTTTCAGCACGACACAGTAATTTAATAAAAAGAGGATCTGGGGTAGATAAATGAATTTCAACCACATCAAAAGAAACAGCAATAACCTTTTCGATATGATCATACAATCGTTGCCATTGCGCTGAATGGATAAGCCCTTTAAAACTTGCAACAACATCATCTGCCGTCAGAACAGATAAATCATGAAACAGGGTTTCAGGCCGAAGATAGAAAGTCCAAACGGTATGATTGCTATTACTTTCCCAAAAATGAGCAAGATTACCTGTCAGCTTATTCGCTTTATCTTCAACTAACGTTTGGTAAACCTCAGAGATAAAGTGGCGCTCAGTACGCTCGGTAATAAAATGGGGATGTAACGTTTTCATACAACGATGAAAAGGCGCCAGGATCGTGTTGTGTTTCTCTGTCACCGCTTGTGATAAATATTGCCATAAGCCAGCGGCGGTATCTCGTCCATTAAACCCTACCAGCTTATAAACCAAATCGAGATTGCTGTTGTCATTCGCTTTATCAATCTCTTTGTGGCACGCCTGTATCGGTTCCTGTAAACAATTGAGGATCCCTTTATTACCTCGCCCCACAGTCGGAGACCAGGTTAACCAACCTAATGTTGTCATTTGATTTAATAAGGTTCTCGCATGACGCTCACTGCAATGAAGGTAAGCGGCGATCTCTACAATAGTGACCTTGCTTTTACCAGGACCGACACGATTAAATATATTTTCATATAGTTCCAGTTTTCGTCGGCTCATACAGAGAGATCCTTACATTACTTTAGATAATTATCATTAAACTTCTTTTGCTGGCTAAGCGTTAATGGTCTGGCTTTAGAAAACTGATCTGAGCCAAAAATAGTGTTCAGCCTTTCTAATCGCTGTGCAGGACTAATATATATCAAACGAGCAAGCCATCCTGTTTTTTTATCGTGACGTTTTGATGAGTTAATAATTTCTTTAATTTGGTTATAAAATTTCATGATTTAGCTCCTGTTATTTGATGATTTTATTTTAGGAGCTTTACGCCATTTAAAAACGGAACAAAAAAAGAGACTGTTCCGGTTTTAAACGACACAAAATATTTATCTCTTTAAGTATTCGAAGACGCACATACTATCCCCCCTCACAACATTTTTGAGATACCGAGCATATTTTAAGAAAATACAAAGCAAATCATTACTACCGATTACATATTATCGTGCTCCTATCACACTTATTTATCACTAAATAGGTACTATGCTGCTCGAGACTTTACCGCCTAAATTCCTTTCAACAATATGGATTATTGAATGAAACTAATTAAGACTCTTGCTGCTGTTGCTATTTCATCTGCTCTTCTTACAGGCTGTGTATTTGAGAGCAATAATGATGTTATCCCTGTTAACGAAGTTTCTATTGCTACATTTAACTTATCATTCGATCGTTTTACGTTTGAACAACTGATCGATGAAATGCAAACCACACCTTCAGAGCAACAAACATTAGTCGATGGGTTTAATGCAAATACGCTAAGTGAAGACGACAAAGCGAAAGCACTAAAGATTATTCAAATCAGAAACGTTGCTGCCATTATTCAAAACCAACGCCCTGATATTATTTTACTGGCTGAATACAATAACGATGGTACAGGCGATGATCTTACCGCTTTAAATGGATTCCAAGATAACTACTTAGCGGTAGGACAAAGCCTAAATAGCATTGATGGTGGTGACACCCTATCACCAATTCACTATCCATTTGCCGAGAGCTATGCAACAAATACAGGCTTAATGAGTGGTTTAGATCTTAATAACGACGGTAAAGTAAATAGCGGCCCAAATGATGCTTGGGGCTTTGGTCAATACCATGGTCAGTATGCCTTTGCGCTCATGTCTCAATTTAAAATTGATAATGCTAATACCCGTACATTCCAAACTTTTAAGTGGAAAGACTTACCAACAGCAACGAACCCAACCATTACTAACTGCAACGAACCCAACCATTACTAACTGCAACGATGAGAAAAATAAAATTCCTGCAGGTATGAGTTGTGGTGATAGTTGGTACACCGATGCTGAATGGAATCAAGTACGTTTATCATCGAAAAACCATGTTGATGCTCCAGTTATAATTCCGACATCATCAGGCGAGCAAGTGGTGCATATTTTAATGTCGCACCCAACGCCACCGGTATTTGACACAGTGACTGAAAACAATAAACAAAAAAACCGCGATGAAATTCAGTTCTGGACAGATTACATTGATGGTGCAGAGTTTATTTATGATGACAAAGGCACAAAAGGCGGTTTAGCTGATAATGCCAAGTTTGTTATTGTGGGTGATCTTAATGCCGATCCTGAAGCGGGTGACGGTTTTATCGAAACCATTGATACCCTATTAAAGCACCAGCGTGTGAATCAAGAAGCCACTAATGGTGCTTACGTTCCGACAAGCTTTGGTGCTGAATACTGCTTCCCAAGTGGTGAATGTCGCCAAGATAACCCACACCCAGAGCGCATAACCAGTACGTTTGGTTTACAAGTGGATCACGCTATCCCATCAAGTAATCTAAACATTGTTGATTCTGGTGTTTACTGGCCAGCACCGAATGAAGCTGGATACTTACTGATGAACGATGAACGCATTGGTAAAGGAAAAGGCAAAGATATTTCTTCCGACCACCGTATGGTGTGGCTAAAGGCAAGCTTTAACTGATTCGCCCTTTATTTAAAAAGCCGATCATAAGATCTAATGCCGTTCGGATAAGCATCATCGTTTATACCTAAACGGGTACTTGGATGGCACAAAGAGGACTGAACGTGGAAACGTTCGGTCCTTTCTTTTGTCCGGCAGAATAAAGTGACTGACGGCCTCAC
>NZ_PYNX01000029.1:0-32095 GCF_003026755.1 Photobacterium sp. GB-50 | reverse complement strand
TACCAGAAGGCGTTGAAATGGTAATGCCTGGTGATAACATCGCTATGACTGTTACTCTAATCGCACCTATCGCGATGGACGAAGGTCTACGTTTTGCTATCCGTGAAGGTGGCCGTACAGTTGGTGCCGGTGTTGTTGCAACTATCATTGCATAATAACATTTAGTACTTACGTACAGAAAAAGGGAGCTTCGGCTCCCTTTTTTTATTGCCTAAAATTACGAACATTTTCCTTGTTTGTATTGTATAAGCAGGAATACGCGAAAATGTAGCTTGATTTTATGGTGATAAGTGAGCTTTATTCGTTTAATAAAGTAAATCTTATATATAACTATCAGATTAATTCATTGAAAATAAAAGACTTTATAACTATTTTTGTTTAATAATCAAACAGAGCTTGTTTTCAAAATTGTGATCTGTATAATGCACCGCACTGCCCGAGAGTTAGTCTTGTAAGCGCAGTTGTGAACCAATAAGCATTGAGGAGAAATTAACTGCAGGCTACGCCGGGTTTATTTCATAATGAATACTCTGACTTATGTTCGCAGTCATTAAATTGACTGACAATGCATCCGATAGGGATGCTACGTTCACATAAATCAATCGACATTCCCTCGTCTTTACGAGCGTGAGTGGCGATATTGTTTGTGTAATTTTTATTTGGAGCTCTGTCTAATGCAGAACCAACGTATTCGTATCCGCTTAAAGGCGTTCGATCACCGTTTGATCGATCAGTCAACTGCGGAAATCGTTGAAACAGCTAAGCGTACTGGCGCACAGGTTAAGGGTCCAATCCCTCTTCCTACTCGCAAAGAGCGCTTCACTGTTCTTATTTCTCCTCACGTTAATAAGGATGCACGTGATCAGTACGAAATCCGTACTCACAAGCGCCTTATCGACATCGTTGAGCCTACAGACAAAACTGTTGATGCTCTTATGCGTCTAGATCTAGCTGCTGGCGTTGACGTACAGATCAGCCTAGGTTAAGGGGAGATAAGAGAATGATTGGTCTAATCGGTCGTAAAGTGGGCATGACCCGCATCTTTACCGAAGATGGCATTTCTATTCCAGTTACTGTTGTTGAAGTTGAAAACAACCGTGTTACTCAGGTTAAATCTGTAGAAACTGACGGTTACAACGCTATTCAAGTAACAGCTGGAACTAAGAAAGCTAGCCGCGTATCTAAGCCAGAAGCAGGTCACTTTGCGAAAGCAGGTGTTGAAGCTGGTCGCGGTCTTTGGGAATTCCGTCTAGAAAACAGTGAAGAGTTTGCAGTTGGCGCTGAGCTAAGTGTTGAACTATTCAACGATATTAAAAAAGTAGACGTTACTGGTACATCTAAAGGTAAGGGTTTCCAAGGTGCTGTTAAGCGCTGGAACTTCCGTACTCAAGATATGACCCATGGTAACTCCTTGTCTCACCGTGCACCGGGTTCAATTGGCCAATGTCAAACTCCAGGTCGCGTATTTAAAGGCAAGAAAATGGCTGGTCACATGGGTGCTGAGCGTGTAACGACTCAAAACCTAGAGATCGTACGTGTTGACGCTGAGCGCAATCTGCTTCTTATTAAAGGTGCAGTACCGGGCTCAACAGGCGGCAACGTGATCGTTAAACCAGCTGTTAAAGCGTAACGTCGAGGAGTTAGTAATGGAATTGGTAGTCAAAGGCGCTGACGCGCTAACTGTCTCCGAAACTACTTTTGGGCGTGATTTCAATGAAGCGCTTGTACACCAAGTAGTTGTTGCTTTTGCAGCAGGTGCTCGTCAGGGTACACGTGCTCAGAAGACTCGTTCAGACGTTTCTGGTGGTGGCGCTAAGCCATGGCGCCAGAAGGGTACTGGTCGCGCTCGTGCAGGTACAATCCGCAGTCCGCTATGGCGTTCTGGTGGTGTTACTTTCGCTGCTCGTCCTCAGGATCACAGCCAAAAAGTAAACAAGAAAATGTACCGCGGTGCTATGAAGAGCATTCTTTCTGAGTTAGTTCGTCAAGAGCGTTTAATCGTTGTTGATAACTTCACTCTAGAAGCACCAAAGACAAAAGCACTAGTAGCTAAGCTTAAAGAGCTTGAGCTAACTGATGCACTAATCGTAACTGGCGAGTTAGATGAGAATCTATTCCTTGCAGCACGTAACCTATACAAAGTAGACGTACGTGATGCAGCGGCAATCGATCCAGTTAGCTTGATCGCTTTCGATAAGATTGTAATGACTGCAGCAGCAGTTAAAGCAGTTGAGGAGATGCTAGCATGATCACTGAAGAGCGTATTTTAAAAGTTCTACGTGCTCCGCACATTTCTGAAAAAGCATCAATGGCTGCAGAAAACGCGAATACTATCGTTTTCAAAGTAGCATTGAACGCAACGAAGAAAGAGATCAAAGCAGCAGTTGAAAAACTGTTCGAGGTTGAAGTTAAGTCTGTAAATACTCTTATTACTAAGGGTAAGACCAAACGTCAAGGTATGCGCCAAGGCCGTCGTTCAGACGTGAAGAAAGCGTATGTTATCTTGAAAGAAGGTCAAGACATCGACTTCGCTGGTAGTGCAGAGTAAGGCTAGGAGCAAAGAAGAATGGCTATTGTAAAATGTAAGCCGACTTCCCCAGGTCGTCGCCACGTAGTTAAAGTGGTTAACTCTGACCTGCATAAGGGTAAGCCGTACGCACCACTTCTAGAGAAAAACTCTAAGACTGGTGGTCGTAACAATAACGGTCGTATCACTGTACGTCACATCGGTGGTGGTAATAAACAACATTACCGTCTAATCGACTTCAAACGTACTAAAGATGGCATCCCAGCGAAAGTTGAGCGCCTAGAATACGATCCAAACCGTAGCGCAAACATTGCTCTAGTTCTGTACGCAGACGGTGAGCGCCGCTACATTATCGCACCTAAAGGTCTCCAAGCTGGTGATGTTATCCAGTCTGGTCAAGATGCTGCTATTAAAGTTGGTAACACATTACCAATGCGTAACATCCCAGTAGGTTCAACAGTACACTGTGTTGAACTTAAGCCTGGTAAAGGTGCTCAGCTGGCTCGTTCAGCTGGTGCATACGCTCAGATCATTGCACGTGCAGGCACTTATGTGACTCTACGTCTACGTTCTGGTGAGATGCGTAAAGTTCTTGCTGAAGGTCGTGCGACTCTAGGTGAAGTTGGTAATGCAGAACACATGCTACGTGAGCTAGGTAAAGCTGGTGCTTCACGCTGGCGCGGTGTTCGTCCAACTGTACGTGGTGTTGTAATGAACCCAGTTGATCACCCACACGGTGGTGGTGAAGGTCGTACATCAGGCGGTCGTCACCCAGTAACACCTTGGGGTGTTCCAACTAAGGGTTACAAGACTCGTAAGAACAAGCGTACCGACAAGTACATCGTACGTCGTCGTAATAAGTAATTATAAAGAGGATACGCCATGCCACGTTCTCTCAAGAAAGGTCCATTTATTGACCTACACTTGCTGAAGAAGGTAGAGAAAGCGTTGGAAAGCGGTGACAAAAAGCCTGTTAAGACTTGGTCCCGTCGCTCAATGATCATCCCTCAGATGATCGGTTTGACCATCGCTGTCCATAATGGTCGTCAGCACGTACCTGTTTTCGTTTCTGAAGAAATGATCGGTCACAAGCTAGGCGAATTTGCACCAACACGTACTTACCGTGGCCATGCTGCGGATAAGAAAGCTAAAAAGCGCTAAGGAGTAGGTAATGGAAGCTATCGCTAAACATCGCTTTGCTCGCATTTCGCCGCAAAAAGCTCGTTTGGTTGCAGATCAACTGCGCGGTAAGCCAGTTGCTCAAGCTCTAGAAATTCTTAACTTCAGCAACAAAAAAGCTGCTGATTTAATCAAGAAAGTTTTAGAGTCAGCTATCGCTAACGCAGAACACAACGAAGGCGCAGACATTGATGATCTTAATGTTGCTAAAATCTTCGTTGACGAAGGTCCTACCATGAAGCGTATTATGCCTCGTGCTAAAGGCCGTGCCGATCGCATCTTGAAGCGTTCTAGCCACATCACTGTTGTTGTAGCAGACCGCTAAGAGACTAGGAGAGAAAGCAATGGGTCAGAAAGTACATCCTAATGGTATTCGTTTAGGCATCGTTAAGCCTTGGAATACCACTTGGTTTGCTAACAGCCAAGAGTTCGCTGACAACCTAGACGGCGATTTCAAGGTACGCCAGTTCCTTACTAAGGAACTAGCAAAAGCATCTCTATCACGCATCGTTATCGAGCGTCCTGCTAAGAGCATCCGTGTGACTATTCACACTGCTCGTCCAGGCGTAGTAATCGGTAAGAAAGGTGAAGACGTAGAGAAACTACGTGCAGCAGTTGCGAAGATCGCGGGCGTTCCAGCTCAGATCAACATCGCTGAAGTACGTAAGCCAGAACTAGACGGTCAACTAGTAGCAGACAGCATTTCGTCTCAGCTAGAGCGTCGTGTTATGTTCCGTCGCGCTATGAAGCGTGCAGTTCAGAACGCTATGCGTCTTGGCGCTAAAGGTATCAAAGTTGAAGTAAGTGGTCGTCTAGGCGGCGCTGAAATCGCACGTACTGAGTGGTACCGTGAAGGCCGTGTGCCTCTACACACTCTTCGTGCTGACATTGATTACGCAACTTCTTCGGCTCACACCCAATACGGTGTTATCGGCGTTAAAGTTTGGATCTTCAAAGGTGAAGTTCTAGGCGGCATGCCGGTTGAAGAGCCAAAGGCTGAGAAGCCTAAGAAGCAGCGCAAAAGCCGTAAATAAGGAGTTTATTGATGCTGCAACCAAAACGCACTAAATTCCGCAAGGCCTTTAAAGGCCGTAACCGCGGTCTAGCGAACGGTACTGAAGTAAGCTTTGGTCAATTTGGTCTTAAAGCTGTTGGTCGTGGTCGACTAACTGCTCGTCAAATCGAAGCTGCACGTCGTGCTATGACTCGTCATATCAAACGTCAGGGCCAAATCTGGATTCGTGTATTCCCAGACAAACCAATCACATCTAAGCCTCTTGAAGTTCGTCAAGGTAAAGGTAAGGGTAGTGTGGCTTACTGGGTTGCTCAAGTTCAACCAGGTAAAGTTCTATACGAAATGAACGGTGTTTCTGAATCACTAGCACGTGAAGCATTTAACCTTGCTGCACGTAAGCTACCAATCAAAACCACTTTCGTAATTAAGGCGGTGATGTGATGAATGCACAAGATCTACGCGCTAAAAGCGTTGAAGAGCTGAATGCAGAGCTTGTGAATTTGCTACGTGAACAGTTTAACTTGCGCATGCAAGCTGCGACTGGTCAACTACAGCAGACTCACAATCTAAAAACTGTACGTCGTGATATCGCACGTGTTAAAACCGTTCTGACTGAGAAGGCTAGCGCATAATGAGCGAGAAAATTCGTACTCAGCTTGGTCGCGTAGTTAGCGACAAAGGCGATAAGTCTATTGTTGTTGCTATCGAGCGTAAAGTGAAGCACCCGATCTACGGTAAGTACATCACACGCACGACTAAGCTTCATGCACATGACGAAAACAACGAGTGTGGCCTAGGCGATACTGTTGAAGTTCGTGAATGTCGTCCAATGTCAAAGACTAAGTCTTGGACACTGGTACGAGTAGTTGAAAAAGCACGTATCTAATTACTGACTTTTCAGCTATTTAAGTTAGCGGCCCTAAAAATCTTGGGGCCGTTCATTTTTTATCTACCCATCGAGCGAAAATGGTGTTATTATTCGCCGCCTTTGAAGAAAAGGCATATCGACTCGTTTTGGGTCTAGATGTTTAAAAAATTAGCGGAGCACTAACATGATCCAAATGCAAAGTATGCTTGATGCAGCGGATAACTCCGGCGCACGTAGCGTAATGTGTATTAAGGTTCTGGGTGGTTCTCACCGTCGCTATGCACATATCGGTGACATCATCAAGGTTACAGTGAAGGAAGCAATTCCTCGCGGTAAAGTAAAGAAAGGTGATGTACTGAAAGCGGTGGTTGTACGCACCCGTAAAGGCGTTCGTCGTCAAGATGGCTCTGTCATTCGCTTTGACCGTAATGCTTGCGTATTGTTGAACGACACTACTGAGCAACCTATCGGTACCCGTATCTTTGGCCCTGTGACTCGTGAACTTCGTAATGCGAAATTCATGAAGATTGTATCACTAGCGCCAGAAGTACTTTAAGGAGCGACTATAATGGCAGCTAAAATCCGTCAAAACGACGAAGTTATCATTCTTGCTGGTAAAGACAAAGGCAAGACTGGTAAAGTAACTAAGGTTCTAGCAACCGGTAAAGTTATCGTTGAAGGTATCAACATGGTTAAGAAACACCAGAAGCCAGTTCCGGCAATGGGTGTTCAAGGCGGTATCGTTGAGCAGGCAGCTGCGATCGATGCGTCTAATGTTGCTATCGTTAACGGTCAAGGTAAAGCGGACCGTGTAGGCTTCCGATTTGAAGACGGCAAAAAAGTTCGTTTCTTCAAGTCGACTGGCGAAACTATCAAGTAAGTTTGGAGTAGTACTATGGCGAAACTGCATGATTACTACAAAGAGACTGTTGTAAAAGAGCTTTCTGAAAAGTTTGAATACAAGAGTATCATGCAAGTCCCAAGGATCGAAAAGATCACACTTAACATGGGTGTGGGCGAAGCTATCAACGACAAGAAGCTGCTAGAGAATGCTGCTGCTGACATGACTGCAATTTCAGGTCAGAAGCCGCTAATCACTGTAGCACGTAAGTCAGTTGCAGGCTTTAAGATCCGTGAGGGCTACCCTATTGGCTGTAAAGTAACCTTACGTGGCGAGCGTATGTGGGACTTTTTCGACCGTCTGATTTCAATTGCTGTACCGCGTATTCGTGACTTCCGTGGTTTAAACCCTAAGTCATTCGATGGTCGTGGTAACTACAGCATGGGCGTTCGTGAGCAGATCATCTTCCCAGAAATCGATTTCGATAAAGTAGATCGTGTACGTGGTTTAGATATCACTGTTACAACTTCTGCTAAATCTGATGAAGAAGCTCTAGCTCTATTGTCTGCTTTTAACTTCCCATTCCGTAAGTAAAAGTAAGGGTTACTAATGGCTAAAGAATCTATGAAGGCACGCGAAGCTAAACGTGCCAAGCTAGTAGCTAAGTTCGCTGAAAAGCGTGCAGCGCTAAAAGCTCTAATTAGCGACGTGAATGCGTCTGAAGAAGATCGCTGGAATGCAGTGCTTAAACTTCAGTCACTACCACGTGATTCTGCGAAGTCTCGTCAGCGTAATCGCTGTAACCAGACTGGACGTCCACACGGCTACCTACGTAAGTTCGGTCTTAGCCGTATCAAGGTTCGTGAAGCTTGCATGAAAGGCGAGATTCCGGGTCTACGTAAAGCAAGCTGGTAATCCAGTAAGCAATTCAGAATCACGGAGTATTAACTTATGAGCATGCAAGATCCGATTTCGGATATGCTGACCCGTCTTCGTAACGGTCAGGCAGCGAAAAAAGTTGCTGTAAAAATGCCATCTTCTAAGCTTAAAGTAGCTATCGCTGCTCTACTTAAAGAAGAAGGTTATGTGGCTGACTACACCTTATCTGGTGATGTTAAGCCTGAGCTAGAAGTTACTCTTAAGTACTTCGAAGCTAACCCAGTTATTGAGCAAATCCAACGTGTATCACGTCCTGGTCTACGCATCTACAAGAAAAAAGATGCGCTACCATCAGTGATGGGTGGCCTTGGTATTGCTGTTGTTTCCACTTCCAAGGGTCTTATGACCGACCGTGCTGCACGCAAAGCGGGTCTTGGCGGTGAGATTATCTGCTACGTAGCATAATAGGAGTAGGATATGTCTCGTGTTGCAAAAGCACCTGTAGTTATTCCTGCCGGCGTAGAAGTTAAACTTAACGGTCAGGAAATTACTGTGAAAGGTAGTAAAGGCGAACTAGTTCGTACTATCCATGATGCAGTAGTTTTAACTTTGGAAGAGAACAAAGTTACTTTCGGTCCTCGTGAAGGATTCGATAAAGCTTGGGCACAAGCAGGTACTGCTCGTGCACTAGTGAACAATATGGTTGTTGGTGTTACTGAAGGCTTCACTAAGAAGCTGACTCTTAAGGGTGTAGGTTACCGTGCTGCTGTTAAAGGCAACGCTGTAGGTTTAACTCTAGGTTTCTCTCATCCAGTTGAGCACGAACTTCCAGCAGGTATCAAAGCTGAATGCCCATCACAAACTGAAATCGTACTTACAGGTACTGATAAGCAGTTAGTTGGTCAGGTAGCTGCTGATATTCGCGCTTACCGTAGCCCTGAACCTTACAAAGGTAAAGGTGTTCGTTACGCCGACGAAGTTGTGCGTACTAAAGAAGCTAAGAAGAAGTAAGGTAACACTATGGATAAGAAAGCATCTCGTATCCGTCGTGCGACCCGAGCACGTCGTAAGATTGCTGAACTGGGCGCAACTCGCCTAGTTGTACACCGTACTCCACGTCACGTGTACGCTCAGGTAATTGCACCGAACGGCTCTGAGGTTATCGCAGCCGCTTCTACCGTAGAAAAAGCGATCCGTGAGCAAGTTAAGAGTACCGGAAACAAAGACGCTGCTACAGCTGTAGGTAAAGCTATTGCTGAGCGCGCGATTGAAAAAGGCATCTCTAACGTTGCATTCGATCGTTCTGGTTTCCAATACCACGGCCGTATCGCTGCACTAGCAGAAGCTGCTCGTGAAGCTGGTCTGAAATTCTAAGGTAGGCGGAAGATGGCTAACGAAAAGACACAATCAGATTTGAATGAAAAGCTGATCGCTGTTAACCGTGTTTCAAAAACGGTTAAAGGTGGTCGTATTTTCAGCTTTACTGCACTAACAGTAGTTGGTGACGGTAACGGTCGCATCGGTTTTGGTTACGGTAAAGCACGTGAAGTGCCTGCTGCAATCCAGAAAGCGATGGAAAAAGCACGTCGTAACATGGTTACAATTGCAATCAACGAAGGTACTCTTCACCACGCTGTTAAAGGCCGTCACACTGGTTCTCAAGTGTACATGCAGCCAGCATCAGAAGGTACAGGTATCATCGCAGGTGGTGCAATGCGTGCAGTGCTAGAAGTTGCGGGTATCCGTAACGTACTAGCTAAAGCATACGGTTCTACTAACCCAATCAATGTTGTTCGCGCAACAATTGATGGTCTTAGTGGAATGAACTCTCCAGAAATGATCGCTGCTAAGCGTGGTCTTTCTGTTAAAGAAATTCTGGAGTAATCGACATGGCTAAAACTATTAAAGTAACCCAAACAAAGAGCTCTATCGGTCGTTTACCGAAGCATAAAGCTACTTTGCGTGGCCTAGGCCTTCGTCGCATCAACCATACTGTAGAACTTGAAGATACTGCTTGTGTACGCGGCATGATCAACAAGGTTTACTACATGGTTAAAGTTGAGGAGTAATCAGTATGCGTTTGAATACTCTATCACCGGCTGCTGGTTCTAAGCCTTCTGCGAAGCGCGTAGGCCGTGGTATCGGTTCAGGTCTGGGCAAAACTTGTGGCCGTGGTCACAAGGGTCAGAAATCACGTTCAGGTGGTTCTGTACGTCCAGGCTTCGAAGGCGGTCAAATGCCTTTGAAACAGCGTCTACCAAAATTCGGTTTTACGTCTCGTAAGAGCCTTGTAACAGCTGAAGTTCGTCTAGCTGAGCTAGCGAAAGTTGAAGGTGATGTTGTAAGCCTTGAAACACTAAAAGCTGCGAATGTTATCACTAAGGACATTAAGTTCGTGAAAGTTGTACTTTCTGGTGAAATCGCTCGTTCAGTAACAGTGAAAGGCCTACGCGTTACTAAAGGCGCTCAAGCTGCTATCGAAGCTGCCGGCGGTAAAATCGAGGAATAATTAACTCGAGGATGAGGTACAGATGGCTAAACAACCAGGACAAGATTTTCGTAGTGCACAAGGTGGCCTAGCAGAGCTTAAGTCACGCCTATTATTCGTATTAGGTGCGATCTTAATATTCCGAGCAGGTTCTTTTGTACCTATTCCTGGTATTGACGCTGCTGTACTTGCCAGTCTGTTCGAACAGCAAAAGGGTACCATCATTGAGATGTTTAACATGTTCTCTGGTGGTGCACTCTCGCGTGCTTCTATTTTAGCTCTGGGAATAATGCCGTATATTTCTGCGTCTATTATTGTCCAGTTGCTAACTGTAGTTCATCCAGCATTAGCTGAGTTGAAGAAAGAAGGTGAGGCTGGCCGTCGTAAGATAAGTCAGTACACCCGATACGGTACGCTTGTCTTGGCAACCTTCCAAGCAATTGGTATTGCAACGGGGTTACCGAGTATGATTCCAGGGCTTGTACATAATCCAGGCCCTAGTTTCTATTTTGTTGCAGTGGTTAGTTTGGTTACCGGCACCATGTTTTTAATGTGGTTAGGTGAACAAATTACCGAGCGTGGTATTGGTAACGGTATATCGTTGATTATTTTCACCGGTATCGTTGCTGGTTTACCGCCAGCGATTGGACAGACCGTAGAGCAAGCGCGTCAAGGCGAATTGCACGTACTTCTTCTACTGTTAATTGCAGTTATATCTTTTGCTGTTATTTACTTTGTAGTGTTCATGGAACGTGGTCAGCGTCGTATCGTCGTTAACTACGCCAAGCGTCAACAAGGCCGTCGTGTCTTTGCTGCGCAGAGCACACACTTGCCGTTGAAAATCAACATGGCAGGTGTTATACCAGCAATTTTTGCATCAAGTATTATTCTTTTCCCAGGCACACTGGCTCAGTGGTTTGGTCAAAGTGAAGGTCTAGGTTGGTTAAGTGATATTTCACTTGCTTTAAGCCCTGGACAGCCTTTATATGTAATGCTTTATGCTGCTGCGATTATATTCTTCTGTTTCTTCTACACCGCGTTGGTATTTAACCCACGCGAGACAGCTGATAATTTGAAGAAGTCTGGTGCATTTATACCTGGTATACGCCCGGGTGAACAGACCGCAAAATATATAGATAAAGTGATGACGCGTTTGACTCTTGCAGGTGCGTTATATATTACCTTTATCTGTCTGATCCCCGAGTTCATGATGATAGCATGGAATGTACGCTTCTATTTTGGTGGTACTTCCCTACTAATCGTAGTTGTTGTTATTATGGATTTCATGGCTCAAGTTCAGACACATTTGATGTCTCAACAATATGAGTCAGTTTTGAAAAAGGCTAATCTGAAAGGCTACGGTCGCTAAGTTTAGTTATCCATATTTACGGAGTTTAGCAATGAAAGTTCGTGCTTCCGTTAAGAAAATCTGCCGTAACTGTAAAGTTATCAAGCGCAACGGTGTTGTGCGTGTAATTTGCAGTGAGCCAAAGCATAAACAACGCCAAGGCTAATTAGCAGAAATATTTCTTGCAAATTGAAGATAGGTTGGCTACATTAGCCAACCATATTTTGTTATGTGCAAAAGAATTGTACCACCGCTGCGTATCCTCAACGGGCTCTGCAGCGGTTATTCTTGTAAAGTACTAGGAGTGAATAGTGGCCCGTATTGCAGGCATTAACATTCCTGATCAAAAGCATGCTGTTATCGCATTAACTGCGATCTACGGCATTGGTAAAACACGTTCTCAAGCTATTTTAGCTGAAACGGGTATTGCTGAAGATGTTAAGATCAGTGAACTAACTGAAGAGCAGATCGATCTACTGCGTGATGGTGTAGCTAAGTACACTGTAGAAGGTGATCTTCGTCGTGAAATTTCCATGAACATCAAGCGCCTAATGGATCTTGGTTGTTACCGTGGTCTTCGTCACCGTCGCAGTCTACCTCTACGTGGACAGCGTACTAAAACCAACGCTCGTACCCGTAAGGGTCCGCGCAAGCCGATCAAAAAATAGTCGGATAAGGTAGAGTACAATGGCAAAACAACCAACTCGCGCTCGTAAGCGCGTACGCAAGCAAGTAGCTGATGGCGTTGCGCACATCCATGCTTCTTTCAATAACACAATCGTAACCATTACTGACCGTCAAGGTAACGCTCTATCTTGGGCTACTGCAGGTGGTTCAGGTTTCCGTGGTTCTCGTAAATCTACTCCGTTCGCTGCACAGGTTGCTGCTGAGCGTTGTGGTGAAATGGCCAAAGAATATGGCGTTAAGAACCTAGAAGTTATGGTTAAGGGCCCTGGTCCTGGTCGTGAGTCTACAATCCGTGCTTTAAACGCAGCGGGTTTCCGTATCACTAACATTGTTGATGCGACTCCGATCCCTCATAACGGTTGTCGTCCACCTAAGAAACGTCGCGTATAACGTTTCGTTTCTAGGAAATTGGAGAAAGAAAAATGGCAAGATATTTGGGTCCTAAGCTAAAGCTTAGCCGTCGCGAAGGCACTGACTTATTCCTTAAGTCTGGTGTACGTGCGATTGATACCAAGTGTAAGATTGATAACGCGCCGGGCCAACATGGTGCTCGTCGTGGTCGTCTATCTGATTACGGCGTTCAGCTTCGTGAGAAGCAGAAAGTTCGTCGTACATATGGCGTACTAGAAAAACAATTCCGTAACTACTACAAGACAGCTGCCCGCATCAAGGGTAACACAGGTGAAAACCTGCTTCAGCTTCTTGAAGGTCGTCTAGATAACGTAGTTTACCGCATGGGCTTTGGCGCAACTCGCGCAGAAGCACGTCAGCTGGTAAGCCACAAAGCGATCCTAGTTAACGGTCAAGTCGTAAACGTTCCTTCTTTCAAGGTAGCGGCAAACGACGTTGTTAGCATTCGTGAGAAAGCTAAGAACCAAGCACGCATTAAAGCAGCTCTAGAAGTTGCTACACAGCGTGAACTACCGACTTGGGTCGAAGTAGACAGCAGCAAGATGGAAGGTACGTTTAAGCGTCTTCCAGAACGTTCTGATTTGTCTGCCGACATCAATGAACACCTGATCGTCGAGCTTTACTCTAAGTAAGGCTACAGTTAAGAGAGGACACAATGCAGGGTTCTGTAACAGAATTTCTTAAGCCGCGTCTTGTTGACATCGAACAAGTTAGCACGACACACGCAAAAGTAACTCTAGAGCCATTAGAGCGTGGTTTTGGCCACACTTTAGGAAACGCTCTTCGTCGTATTTTATTATCTTCTATGCCAGGTTGTGCTGTAACAGAAGTTGAAATCGACGGTGTGTTACATGAGTACAGCACCAAAGAAGGCGTTCAGGAGGATATCCTTGAAATTCTTCTAAACCTTAAAGGTCTAGCCGTTAAGGTTGAGGGTAAAGATGAAGTTATTCTTACTCTGAACAAATCTGGTGCAGGCCCTGTTGTTGCAGGTGACATCACCCATGATGGTGATGTTGAGATTGCGAATCCAGAGCACGTAATCTGCCATATTACTGATGACAATGCTGAATTAAGCATGCGCATCAAGGTAGAGCGTGGTCGCGGCTACGTACCAGCATCAGCTCGTATTCACACTGAAGAAGATGAGCGTCCAATTGGTCGTCTGTTAGTAGATGCTACTTACAGCCCAGTGGACCGTATTGCTTACGCTGTTGAAGCAGCTCGCGTTGAACAACGCACTGACTTAGACAAGCTAGTAATCGATATGGAGACTAATGGTACTCTTGATCCTGAGGAAGCTATCCGTCGTGCAGCAACTATTCTTGCTGAACAATTGGATGCATTCGTAGATCTTCGAGATGTACGTGTTCCTGAAGAGAAAGAAGAGAAGCCGGAGTTCGATCCGATCCTACTGCGTCCTGTAGACGATCTTGAACTAACTGTTCGCTCTGCTAACTGTCTAAAAGCAGAAGCGATCCACTACATCGGTGATCTTGTTCAGCGTACTGAGGTTGAGCTTCTTAAAACGCCAAACCTTGGTAAGAAGTCTTTGACAGAAATCAAAGATGTATTGGCATCTCGTGGTCTATCTCTAGGTATGCGCCTAGAAAATTGGCCGCCAGCTTCAATCGCTGAAGATTAATAGTTTACTGATATCTAGTTAGAAGGATTAGGTCATGCGCCATCGTAAGAGTGGTCGTCAACTCAACCGCAACAGCAGTCATCGTAAAGCGATGTTCAGCAACATGGCTAGCTCTCTGGTACGTCACGAATTAATTAAGACTACCTTGCCTAAAGCAAAAGAGCTACGTCGCGTAATTGAGCCTTTGATTACCCTAGCTAAGACAGACAGTGTTGCTAACCGTCGTCTTGCATTCGCTCGTACTCGTGACAACGAAGTTGTTGCGAAACTATTTAACGAACTAGGTCCACGCTTTGCTGCGCGTCCTGGTGGTTACACTCGTATCATGAAGTGCGGTTTCCGTACTGGTGATAAAGCTCCTATGGCTTACATCGAGTTATTAGACCGTCCTGCAAAGGAAGAAGCTGCTGCTGAATAAGCAATAGCCGTTAAATAAGAAGAGAAGCCGAGTCATTAGACTCGGCTTTTTTTTTGCATGTAATTTATAATGATGGATTCATTATGTGGTTACTATGCTCTATGTGATGCTTGATAGTTCAGGTTTTGGTGGGATTGAAAGCCATGTGTTACAGCTTTCATTGCTTCTTAAAGATAAGAAAATTCCGTTTAAAGTTGTTTTTATCTCTAAAGCATCTAATCACCCGCTTTACCCTTTATTAGAAAAAAACCAAATTGAATATTTTACTTCAGCAAGTTTTGTCCATTTTTCACTGCTAGTTCAGTCTCATGATATTCTGCATGCTCATGGATATAAATCTTCATTATGGGCGCGATGTTTAAAACTGCTACGCAGATGTAGAGTGCTTACCAGTTTTCACGCCGGTGAGTTTTTAATTGGACGTTTAGCTTTTTATGAATGGCTTAATCGTTCGACTAGTTTTTTATCAACGAATTTTGCTGTAAGTGACGAGATAAAATCGAAAGTACCTTTTCAGTGTTACGTCTTAAATAACTTTATTCATTCTATTCCTCCCTTTGTGTTACGTCGCCGACATACAACTTTTCAAGTCGGTTTTGTTGGTCGGTTATGTCATGTCAAAGGTATTGACCGCTATCTACAGCTTTCTAACCAATGCCCAACTATTAAATTTCATGTTTTTGGTGATGGTGAAGAGTCTAATTTATTGGGCAGTTATCCCAATATTAAATGGCATGGTGCCGTTGAAGATATGTCACTTCATTGGAATAAAATTGATTTACTGCTTATCTCTTCACGTGCAGAAGGGCTACCAATGGCAGCTTTAGAGGCGATGGCATATGGCATTCCTGTAATAGGCACAAAAGTGGGTGATTTGCCTTTGCTTGTAGATACGAGATGGCTTGTTGATGAGTTTGATTGGTCAAAGTTAGCTTGGTATATCCTATGTTTTGACTCTATGACCAACAAAGAGTGGCAGGCATGCTCTAAATATAGCTATATTCAAGTTGTTACTAAATTTAGTGGAAAACAACGCTGGAATATACTTGCTAACGCTTATGGAATTAAGCAGTAATTTATCTATATATGCTGATTAACGTTTTATCATCTATGGCTGAGCGTTGCGGATTTTGCCAAATTTTCATATGCCTTTCTTTCGCTTGATAATGTGTTAATCGATTGATTTGGTTAATAGTTATAGGGTGGTTAGCAAGTCCATCGCTGTAACAATGAAGGCTGACATCTTTGGTTAGTGTAATGCGTTTTGGTTCTATGGTTAATTGGGTATTGATCCCTAATAAGCCCATATTTTCTTCTAGATGTATGCTCTTATCATGACTTAGTTGAAGTGCTGCAGGCATGCCTGCATTGTAGATGTGCACAGTATTATTATTATCTATGATCATTATCATTAAACAAATCAAATGACGATTATTGGGTGCAGCAATAAGTTGTTGGTTGAGTATCTCGCATATTTCTTTTGGACTTTCTATACCTGCATCAAGCAAGCCAGCAATATAGCCAAACCAGCCAATACCGTTAGCTTTAGCCAATGGACCATGTCCCATATTATCTCCGAGGATGAGCATAGCAGGCTTGTCTTTTTTGGGTTCTCGATATAATAAAAAATCACCTTGGTTTATCGGGTATTGATCAATATCTATTGTGATATCTCGAAGCATAATTTTGGATGGAAATTCTGATTGGTAAGGTGTCATCTGTGCCAATAGCTGTTTTTCAAAAACAGACGCTAGCGTGCTATGGCGCTTTAACACTCGTTTCAGTATTGTGAGTAATTTTTCTTTATTGAGTGGTTTTGTTAAATAGTCATCAATACCTGCTCTTGCTGCTTCTAAAAGTGTGGCGTCTTTGTTGTCTGCTGAGATGAAGATAAAGGGTAATGACTGGCAGTGCTTGAACTCTGTCACTTTATCTCTAAAACTGAAACCATTTATATTGGGCATGTGTAAATCGGTTATCACCATATTGCATTGGCTATGAGCTAGCCAATCGAGTGCTTCAATGGGCTTACTGAAGAGAATGAGTTGATAGTGATCGCGGAGAAAGGTCGCAAAGAGTGCGAGTTGGCTTGGGCTATCATCAACGATCAGAAGTTGCGGTTTTGACTTTTTTTGTGGAAGGTTAAATTGAATAATATTTTGGTGATTGGTGAGAAAATATTTAAAGTCAGGGAAGTAGGTATTGATCAGAGCGAGCCCTAATTTATTGCAAGCGGGCTCTTCAGGTAATATTGCGGAGCTGATTTTTTCTTTCATTGCTTGCCAATGAGAGCCGTTATCAATGATTTCAAATCGAGCTTGATTATTACGTAAGCCATATTTTAATTCAACGTGACTTGCTGTTAACCTTTGATGTGCAAGTAAATTAACACAGTATTCATTACAAACTAGAATCATATGCTGACTCAGCTCATAACTTAAATTGAGTTTATGGCTTTGTGATTTTAGCCAGTGCCTGATCGTTTTTAAGTTCTCGTAATTTAAGCAAAAAGTCTGTTTGAACAATACCTGATTGATCATTGATATTTTCCTTGTAGAAGTTGGCTGTTATTTAGCATTGCGGTAATTTTTGCTTTGATCCTTTCAGGGAGCCACCATGCTTTGGTATTGAGACTTTTTAGCATTCGTTGTGCGAGTGTCGGATTAAATTGATCATTAATAATAAGGCCAATGATATTACAGTTACTTTTTTCTAGTTTGGTAATACTTGTTAGCAGTTTACTTTCTGTCGTCTTGGCTGCGGAAAGGCATAAAAGGATGCCATCGCTGGCATTAGCGATATTAACGGCTGGTAAATTTCGCCAGTTAGCGGTGTTGATATTGCCTGTATCACAAATAATATAGTGATAATGTTGTTGCCAATACTGGAGAAGATAACGAAGTTTATGGGGCTGTCGCAATGTGAGCACTGTGGATTGATCTTTGGGTTGGGGCAAAATATCTAGAAAGGGATGCTTATTAATAAGGTTTTGCTCTTTATTTTCGGTTTCCCACTGTGTTGGCTCGAATCCTTGCCCTGATCCAGAAAGATCAAGATCGATCAATAGCACTTTTGTTTGGTTTACAGAGCAACGTTCAGCTAGCCAATAGCTCATTGTTGAACTTCCGCATTTTTGATTGCAGCTTGCAACGCAGATTATGCGAAGTTGTTGCTGGTGCAATTGTTGGAATAGGTGTTCCATTTCTTCGCTCAACCAAGGTTTCATAATGCGGCTCCTATTACAAGCAAGGTTGTTACAAAACTAAATGCGTCTTGAAGGCCTTGTCTTAACAGTGTGCTTGTTGAATCATCTTCATTGGGGACATATACCGTATCTCCTGGACGAAGCATGGGGATCGGTGTTTCTGCTGGATATTTTATGTAGTTCCGTAAACTGAATGTTTGGCTTTTATCTCCGCAACATGAACTATTGACGATCATTATTTTATCTATATAGGCTTTATCCGTGGGGCCGCCTGCTTCTGCTAGTAAATCGAGTAAAGACATCTGGCTATTGAATGAGTAACGCCCTGGTTTTTTTACTTCTCCCATCAGTCTTACAACGCGATTTGCAGGTTTATCTAACCAATTTCCATCTTGATGCGGAATGTAGATAACATCGCCAGGGACTACTTTGGGTAATAAACTTTCATCGCCAGTTTCAAAATACAGAGTAAGGTTTAGTGTTGTGACATTGGCATGGGTCCCGTTACGATGGCTGATTTTTATTTGCTGTAAGTTAGCATCTTTATTTGGGCCATCTGCTGCTGAAATAATATCTAAAAACCCTAAGTCACTATTAAAGGCATATCGCCCAGGTGAGTTTACTGCCCCAAAGACATAAATAGATTCCTCTGCGTTTTGTCGAATCCATGTGGATTTATTATCACTGGGATCACGTGGGAGTTCATCGACCATTATCGTATCTCCCGCCCTTATGGTTGGGAGTGTTGCAAAGTTACCGCCGCGATCGATAAATTTCTCTAAATCAAAATAAATAATACTATTTGGATCGTTTTTGTTTTTCTTGATAATGCGAATACTGCTTAAGTTCGCGCTTTCTAATGGGCCGCCAGCAAGAGCAAAAATCTCTAAAAAAGTCAGTTTTCTATTCCATTTAAATCGCCCCGGACCTTTTACTGAGCCAATAACCATGACAGTTTTATCATCTTTCGCTTGAGTTGTTTGTGGTACATAAATGACATCGCCGGGGAGTACGGTAGGAAGAAGTTTTTCATTACCAGTCTCAAAGTACCTCGCAAGATCGAGACGAGAAACGGTTGTTTTTTTACCATTGCGATGTGTGATGAGTAACTCTTGAATATCTGCATCACCAATTGGTCCGTCTGCGGCAGAGAGAATGTCGAGAAACCCTTGTTCTTTATTAAAACCATACCGACCAGGAGATCCTACGGCCCCAAAAATATAGATCGAATCGCTTGCTGCTTGACGGAGCCAGCTGGATTTACTGTCGCTAGGGTTGTGCGGGAGTTCATCAACGATAATGGTATCGCCGTATGTGAGCTTGGGGAGTTTACTTTCAGGGCTTCCTTGCTTAATAAAATTCTCAAGATCAAAAAAGAGTACTTGATGCCCTTGAGCCGAGGGTTGATCTTTTTTCGGAAGTCTTACAATACGAATACTGGATAAGTTAGCTTTATTTTTTGGTCCTCCAGCCATGGAAAGTAGATCTAAAAATGTTAGCTTTTCGTTGAAATTAAAACGTCCGGGGGTATAAACCGCACCGATAATCTTAATTGCATGATGATCTGAAGCTTTTGATATTTTTGGTATATAAATAACGTCCCCAGGAACGACTTTGGGTAAGACTGATTCATCCCCAGTTCGAAAGTATTCGGAAAGATCTAACTGAGTAACATGGCTTTGAGTACCATTGCGATGCGTAATAAGCACTTCTTGTAAGTCAGCTTCATTACTTGGCCCATCAGCGGCTGAGAGGATATCAAGAAACCCTTGGTCATTATTAAACGCATAGCGACCAGGCGCGCCAATTGAGCCAAAGATATAAATAGAATCTTTTGGTGCTTGGCGTAACCAACTGGCTTTATTATCACTGGGGTCATCGGGTAATTCATCAATAATAATGGTCATTCCTGCAGAAAGCTCAGGAAGTAATCTTTTAGGATGGCCTTTTTTGATAAAGTTTTGGAAATTAAAGAAAGAGACCTCATGGCCTTTATTAAGATCTTTGTCTTCGGTGATGAGTCGAATATTCGTTAAATTTGCACGTTTAGTCGGGCCTTCTGCGTGAGCGAGTAGATCCATGAAATCCATCGCTGGGCTCCACTCATAACGCCCTGGAATATTGATTGCCCCTATAATTTTAATAGAGCGATCATCCGTAATTTTAAGCCATGACTTTACATTTACGGTGGTTTTTTCTGGAATAAAAATGACATCACCTGTTTTCATCAGCGGGATATCATAATCTTGTGGTGATTTAGTAAACTCAACGAGATTGATCGTTATTGGCGGTTCTGTTTCACTGAGTATTTTGATCTGAGTTGTATCTGCGAAACGTGTTGGACCACCGGCATTGGCTAGCACATCAATAAATTTTGTATTTTTTCCTATTTCGTAAGCGCCAGCGGCTTTCACTTCCCCCATGACAAAGGCGGTTCTTACCGTTGTACTGATGTCATCAATTTCAATCGGAGCATAAATTGTGGTTCCCTCTTTTATAGGAGGAAGATGCTGGGTATCACCTGTATCTAAGAAGGTTTTTAGATCAAATATATAAGGTTTATTATCGGTAACCACTCGAATTTTAGTTACGTCGGCATAGCGTGTTACACCATCTGCACGCATGATGGCATCAACCACATTCATTTCTGGCTTATAACTAAATGTTCCTGGGTTTCGGACTTCACCAAATAATGTTAAGCCATTTTTTTTGTTTGAATCACCTGTGTTTTGAATAGCTGCAGCATCAAAATCAACTTCAATGTTGCCGAGCAGTGGAGATACAGGGACGAAGAGGGTATCGCCATTGGTTAAGGTAGGTAGATTGGAGGTATCACCCGTATCTAAATATTTTTTATAATTAAAACGTTGAGATATGCCATTACGTATGATGGAGAACTTGTTTAACTGCGCGCCTGATCTTGCACCGCCAACAGCAGCAAGTGCTAATTGAATATTGCTGTTAGGTTTGAGTGAAACAGTTCCTGGAGTTTCAACATAGCCAAGTACATGAATACGGATGAGTTGTTCTTTTAAGGTAAGCTTAAAGTCATCAAGGTTAAGATAGATAGATGATAGTTTTTGTTTTATTTTTTGTTCAGCATCTTTGATGGTGAGCTCTGCGATCGATATTGTACCGACTTCTGGGAGTTGAATTTTTCCGTTATCATCAATCGTGAAATCGTCACTGAATGCTTTTTCGCCAGGTACAAACAGGAAAATACGATCGCCTGCCGTTAGCGTGATTGTATTGTCTGCCCGTAAAGGGAAGCAGATAAAGAGAATGAGTAGGCAGAAGATACGGATCATAAGCCATCTCGAATTGTATGCCAGTCCTTTATATCAAATACGCGATGAATAGACTGAGCGTGGTGTTCAACCAATACTCTTGCTTCTACTTTTCTATTATTGAGCTGCTTTGTGAGAGTGTTATCGTCAATGGCCTGTGTTTCTCCAACACTAAGCACCGTTATTTGGTTAGGATCAACGCCATTTTCAACAAAGAAGTCTTTAACTGTATTCGCTCTTTCTAAGCCAAGAGCATAGTTATTCAGTTCATTACCTTGGCTATCGGTATAGCCAATAAGTTGTAAGTGCCAGTGCTCTTGACGTTTAATTATTCCAGCGGCATAGCGGAGTGATTCTTGATAATCAGGCAACAAGGTTGTTTTATTTAACGCAAACTGGTTATCGACGGACATATATAATAAGAAACGCTCTTTGAGTTCTACTTCAGAATAATTGGGGTCAAGGCATAGGGTGTGATATTCCAACCAATCCATTTGCTTTTGGATCACGGCATTCTGGGTTTGGTATTTTAAAAGAGTAATTTCAGCATCACGATCAAAACCGTTAAGGGCTTCTTCTCTTGCTTTTAAATAAAGGTTTTGTAATCGGATATATTGACCAGGAAGACAATGTTTGGCGCCTCGTGTTGCGAGTAATTGGAGCTCAAACTGATGGTGTTCGAGTTGATGGAGTTGGGTTTGTTTTGGCGGTGAAAGTGGAATTTCTCCTTGCGCAGGCCAAAAAGTACTACAACCTGTCAGTAGTAATAATAAGGCTATAAGCAGCAATAGAGGCGATTTCATTAAGTTAACTCTGCTGATGTGATGAGTGGGATCACTTTATCAATCCTGAGCATTTGCATTAACTCTCTAGGTTGACCGTTAACATTAAGTAGACGTAAACGACGTCCTCGGCTTTTTAAGCGTTTATAAAGAAAAACAATGGCACCAATACCACATGAGTCGATAAATTGGACTTGCGTCATATCAATGACGAGTTCCATTCGCTCGGTTTGACTGAGAACATCAAATTCACTTTCAAGCTCCCTTGCTCTTTGCGCATCAAATTCATCTTGTAGAGCAAGTGCGATAACTGAGCTGGACGATGCGAACATAGGTATTCCTTATTCTCTATTTTAACTAATATGATTCAAAGGTTGTGCCAACTATTGTCCACGTCTCGTTACCATAATGTATGCTGTTTTGAGCAATATCCAGCAGTCCATTCTAAGCCATTGTAATGGTGATGCTAATGCGATAGCGTAAGCATGATCCCATGCGATCTTCGCTTTAACGTCTTCTATACAGCTGTCGTAGCCTTGATTTACTTGTGCTAAGCCTGTTATACCTGGGCGTAAGCCTCGAGTTCGTTCTAAGTAGAAAGGCAATGCATTTTGCAAATTTCCACATAGTTCAGGGCGTTCAGGGCGAGGGCCAATTAATGACATGTCTCCCTTTATCACATTAATAAATTGAGGCAGTTCATCTAATCGCGTATCTCTTAAGAACCCTCCTATTCGAGTGATACGAGGATCATTTTTTTGAGACCATACCGCACCACTTTTTGCTTCAGCGTTAGATTGCATGGTGCGAAATTTCAACATGGAGAACAACATGATATGTTCATCATTAATTTGTCCTACACGCACTTGTCGATAAAAAATATCACCTTTGGAATCTAACCGTATAAGCAAGGCAATCAGGGGCCATAATGGAAGTGTGAGTAATAATCCTATAAAACTGAGAAGAATATCGAAGAAGCGTTTGAGGATAATCGTAAAAGAATGTTGGTAGGTATTGAGAGGCGGCTTTTTTTTCCAGCCATCTCTAAATTGCCCAAAGAGATAGCGTAGCATTCCAATTAAAGAAGATAGGTAACCACCTATTAAATAATGTAATTTATCTAACAGTTTATTTTTTACACCTAATAGAGGTAGTGCCGCAAGACTATATCCAACGACTTGCAATCCCGTTAACCATATGGCGAGAAGTGAGCCATGGACGGCAAGGTAACAGGTTATGCTTAGGTACATGATGAAAAGAAAAGGCATTAAGGTTCTTAAACCTTTACCAGATGCGAATAACCATTTTACCCCTGGCTGGTGGAGATTAAATACAAAACGACAGCGGATCAGTTGCTGTAAGTTACCGGCGCCAATACGCTGTCTTCGTTGATGGGTTTGTTCATTACTACTAATATCGAGCTCAATACTATTTATGCATTCATTATAAATCACATTATAACCTTGCTTAAGCACTTGCATCGGCAACATGAAATCGTCGTTGATGGTGTCGTAAGGCAATGGCTGAAATAAGCGTGATCGCATAATATAAAAAGCGCCATTGCCACCAATAACACTACCTAAATGTGATTCCGCAAAGCGCATATTATTTTGCCAAGACCAGTATTGTTTCTCTCCTGTATTGCCATCATAAATAAGGTAATTACCTGTGATTGCACCAACTTTAGGATCGTTAAAACTATGGGTTGCTTGTTTAAGGGCATCGATCGAGATAAGCGCTGATACATCACTTAATGCAACCAGTTCTGCATAAGGTTGTGCCATCGTGATAAGTTGATTTAGGCGCGCTAACTTTCCTTTATTGCTGGTGCTTATTTGCAACTGAAAATGAATATTAGCCCGTTGAAATTGCCTCTCCCATTGGCGACAAAGTTTTGCGGTTGCATCATTGCAACCATCGCAACAAATGAAGATAAACAGTTTTTCTGCGGGATAATCAAGCATCAATAAATTAGCCAGTTTATCGTTAATATGTGCTTCCTCATTATAAGCCGGAATAAGGATCGCAATGGCTGGAAAACTATCTGGTTCTACTGTAATGGTTTTTCGTTTTAGATGTTGTCCATACCACACCATAACAGCACTATAGATAACATGATGATAAATAATAATTAGCGTTAGAATTAAAAGAATAAACCAACTTACCATCATGGTTAGCTCCTTACTTCGCGAGGGCTTCATACGCTGCTGTCATCGTTCTTACATCAGCAACGTGTTGGATGAAATGCGCTGTTTTTGTTTCATTAGTCTTATGTGTCAGTACATGATCTAGAGCGTGAGCTAATTGGACAGGATCATTAGGCGATATTAATACACTGTTTTCTGGATGGGCGACATCGGGGATCGCACCAATATTTGATGCCACAATCGGTTTACCGCACGCTTGTGCTTCAAGCAAAGCTAAGGGGAGTCCTTCATGACGTGACGGCATGCAGAACACATCAATAGCGCGATAAAAAGAACGCATGTTTTTACAATAACCCAACCAGTGAATACGATGCTCAAGCTGTAAACGACAGGCGAGCTGTTTGAGGTTTGAGAACTGCTCGCCATCACCTGCAATAACAAGATGATAATGCTCTGGAAGTGATGATAGGGCGAGAAGCATGGTATCAATCCCTTTTTCTGAAACCAGTCGCCCAGCACAACCAATGAGTATTTGTTTCTGAGGCAACGCTAAGTCATGACGAGCGTTGGCTTGATCGCCAATACAGTAAAAGTGACAGTCGATACCGTTATTAATAATATGATCAGCTGGACGACCTAATCGTTGATGAAGATCTTTGGCTATTGTTGGGGCATCGGCGACGAGTTCAACATGTTTATTTTTTAATAGCCAACGAGTGAGGGTTTGTTGTTTTGGCTCTTCTAGATGCCAACTGTCGTGCTCAGTATGTATATGGGTTGTGCTTAGCCCTAATAGTGCGAGTCGACTATAGAGTAAAGGACCTAAATGGTGGCTGTGAACCGTGGTGATCTTTAGCTTATTAATGATTTTTCTTAATTGATAAGCGGTTTGAAGATGTATACCTGAGGGTTTATTTAAAAATATTAATTGGTTTTTAAATGCTGCTAACTCAGGCCATGCTGAAATAGCAGATGTGGCTGTTTCTTCTAATGAAGCAACATAAACACGATGCTTTGATGAGGCAAAACGCACCAAATTCAGAACGAGCTTTTCTAACCCGCCAGGGCGTAAATGTTGGACGACTTGTAGTGTTCTAACCATGTTCATGTTCCTTTGAGAAGTAAGGAATGCGCACCAAGATTGGGTAAGATACTAACTGTCGGATATGGCTGGATTGATATAATCGCGTATCAAAAATAATCGAGATGCCTACAAGAAATAAAGCAATGACTGCGCCAAAAAGAATGCCGGACAAAAAGTTCATCCACCATGGCCAATTTTGAGGAGCATTCGGTACTGAGGGTTTGTCTATTATTTTGAGCTTGTCTGGTTCTTCAAAACGCCCAAGGTGGCCAGTGACTCTGGCCATTTCATAGCGCTCTAGTAGTTGGTTATAAATGTTCGATTTGACCTTATAGTTTCGCTCTAAACTGGTGAGTTTTTTTTCTAATTCTGCAAACTCCACCCGTTTTCCTATGATATTTGCAGCTTGTTTTTTGAGTAATACGAGCTCTTGATTAATGGCATCGATTTCAGACTCTGCTTGCTGTAAGGTTTCAAATTGGCTGAGCAATATAGGTTGGGTTTGGTTTTCAGGATCTTGAGTGCTATTAACTAGCCGTTGCCATAAACTGTTGATTTGATCTGGGGAAAGTGATTGCTGTAACTCAACTTGCCGAGTCCGCTCTTGTTTTAAACGCTCTAAACGGCGGAGTACATTTTTAATTAATGAATGTTGATCGGTATAACTGGCACGTAATATAGCAAGCTCGGCTTCGGCCATTACAATTTCTTGCTCTAGTTTGCCGATAACAGGGTTGGTATTTATCAGTGTTTTATACATGCTATCACGTTTACTTGTTGCGTGGAGTAAAGCCAATTCTGATTCGTTTATTTTCCTTAACAATTTAATACTAGTATCAACATTGACGCCTTGTAGGAGCGGTAAGTTATCCGCATTTTCTGCTTTAAAGGTGGCAAGCTCACTTTCTGCAAGCTCTAAATCTTTTTGGGTTGTTGTTAATTGTTTTTGTAAAAACACTTCTGAATTATCAATCGATGCTCGTCCAGGGGCTCGTAGCTTTTCTAAGAAAATGCGAGAAAGAATATTTAATATTTCTGGAATTTGTTCGGGTTGTTGCCATACAAGACTCATTTGAACGAGATCGTTACCTGTCAAATCAAGGGTGATCCCTTTTTCGAGTTGAGCGGTGACGTGTTTAATTTTTTGTGGGTTTTTATCAGGCACTAGATCGAGTTCATCAATTACGATCGCCAACGTTGATTGGCTTTGGATCACGACTTGGAGTGCTTTAATTCGCTGCTCTAGATTCATTGAAATAGATAAATCTTCTAAAAAAGGATTAAGCAATGCGGCCTCCTGAACCAAAATAGTGGTTTCAGAGTAGTAATACTTAGTTTTAAGAAAGCCGCCTATTGTCATTAGAAAAGGCATAATGATGATGGGTAAAACTAATAAATAACGATGAAGCCATAATCCATAAAGTAATGGATATAAGCGCGTTATAAAGAGGTGGCGCATACCTTAGTTACTCCGAAGGAGCAACGTATCGATTGTTATTTGAGGAGAATACTCCAACGTTAAAGGGATTTGATGCTCTTGTGCGATCGTCTCTATGTTTTGCATTCGTTTTTGACTGTGTAATAAAGCGTCAAATTTATTATTGAGCTTAGCAGGGCCTACTGTTGCTGTTATTTGGTTATATGAGAAGGTTGAAAAAAATTGGATGATTTTACGGTGTTGCTCTGCGGTTAACGTCACTTGCTCTGAACTAAAAAAAAGCTCTAATTTCTTATTGGATTGTGAGGTACTGGCACACCCAACCAGCCCTAGTAAGATGATTAGATAGATTGTTCTTATCATCACGCATTCCTTTTTCTTGTGTGTATAAGAAAGACTGCAAAAAGAGTGCCTGATGTAAGGGTTTGTTATTCAGTCGTTGAACATCGTATTTTTTGTATAGTATGAATGATCTTTTCTATACGACGTTGCCAACTATCATGCTGGACGCTTTGGTATGCTTTTTGTTTATATTCATCGACTTGTTGTGGGGTTAACTGTGTAATGCGATCAATTGCCGAGAGCCATTCTATCTGAGTTGTCGCAATTGACACTAAAGGTGAGTACTCTGTTGCGGCTTTATATTTACTGCTAATGACAGGACATCCGGCTGCTAAATATTCTCTTAATTTTAAGGGGTTACACATTTTAATTTGTTGATTATTGATGAAAGGTAAAATAGCGATATGCCAATGTTGTAAATAACTAGCGAGTTGGTGATGAGGTATCGCAGGTAATAGATGGATATTCTCATTTTGCAATTGCTGAACTTGATGACACTCCTTATTCCCAAGCAAATAAAATTGAAGATGTGGGCGCGCTAATGCGAGTTGTTGTAATAAATCGTAATCAAGCCAATTATTTAAACTGCCATAAAAGCCAATATTTTTTTTATCTTTATCAATGGCTGGTGGGCATTCATGTTTTGATTTAAATAAATGAAGATCAACACCATGGGGCAAATAATGTGTCTTGTGTTTCGGGAAGCGTGCCATTAATTGTCTGTTTGCCACATAAATAAGGTCGGCCTGCATACTTAATGTTTGTTCTGCTTGCATTGCTTTATCGTGATCAACGCCAGTTAGTGCTGAAAAATCATCTCCGCAGTAATAAATGATTAAATCGGCTTGGCAGAGTTCGATATATTCAATCGCACTCGGTAAGGCTATCCATAAAACACGATAGTGTTTTTTTGGGGGGAGTTGTGTCGTCAATAGCTTCTTATTGATGTACTTCATCACTTTATTTCGAGCTAATGGCCAAACAAGAGGTTTGATGATCTTTTTTAAATTTGTGGCGGAGATTTCAGTTTTTTCTGTACGACGCATAAAAGCCATGAACTTTTCGATAATACGCCTGATATCTTTAGCTTGCAGTTGGGGTTGCCTTAAACCAATAGAATTGACCCAATAGACAGGATATTGCTGAGCAATGATTGATATTAAGTGCTGAGTGCTAGATGGATGTCGTCCCCAATCTTCACCAAAAATAATAAACTCTATATCACGATCCATGACTCAAATCCTTTTTATGGAGTTGATTTGTATTACAAGTTAATCGATCGGTTGCAATTAATAAGCTTAATAAAATATAAAAAGGCCACGTTGTTCCTTGTGTGAGAAAAGTACCACTGACAGAAAAGGAAACCATGCCAAGCCATAGCCCTTCAGCAAGTGGTTGATATGTTGTTTTTTTTAATCGTTTAAGTAAGCGGTAACTAAGTTGGAAAGTTTTTATTAACAAAGTAGCAAATAAGAATAACCCGACAAATCCGTTCTCAGCTAATATTTCAAACCAAGAGCTATGAACAGCATGGTTCTTACCATCCCAATGTACTGAGTAAAAATAGTAATTATTATAAAAATTACTTAATCCAACACCAGTAAATGGATGATCAACTGCCATCATTATTGCAGCGCCCCAAGCATAAAGACGCCCCATTGCAGACTCATCAATGGCGCCTGAACTAGCAGATGAAACAAATCTGTTTTCAATACCTGCTGCGACAAATAAAGCCATGATCCCAAGAGCGGTAATGATAAGTGGTGTGACGATATTTTTACTGCGAAGAAGCAGTGACATAAATACCACGCTAATTATTCCCAGTTGTCCGCCTCGACTTTCCGTTGCTGCAATACCTGCTAGGAGAGTTATGCTAATAAGCATCGCAATAAGACGAGCAATAATGTGGCCATGGAAAATATGGACAGCAGTAAATGATAGCGGAAATAACAGAACTAAAGAGAGATCATTAGGATCACCGAGCATTGATCCAAATGCTCGGCCAATCGTGACACGTGTTTCTTCGACTAATCCAATCTCATAATATTTGTTATACAACGTAATAGAGGCAATCAACAAACCACAAAGAAAGAGTAAATAAGGAATTCTTTTTAGTTGAGAAATATGGGTGGGTAATAAACTAATAGCAAAAACCATTAAAACGATTTTTAGAAAGTTACCTGACAACATTTCAAATGATTCTTCTCTATTAGAAGCAAAAGCACAGCTAATACTGACCCAAAATGCAAAGCAAAGTAGCCATGTATGTAATGGGTGCCACTTGAAGTTACGATAGTTCATCCATAACTGCCAACTTAATCCGACCAAACAAGCAAGTGCTAATAACTTGGGTATTTTAAAGGGTTCAAGGAATGGCATTGCTTCATGTAAGCGAAAATATGAAAAAAGAATAAACCAAATACAGAGTAAAAAAGCACGCTTAACAACAAAGGGCAGGGACAGTATTCCAAGAAATGCAAAGTAATGTTTAAACGTGTAATTGCTTACAATAAAGCAACTTATCGTACTAAACAAAGCGATGATAATTTGTTTACCCCTTGTCATAGATCACCTGTAATACATGGCGATAGTTACAAAGGTGACGCCAAGGCCAATAGATTTGAAGGCAAAGAAGAGGAGTTAACAGAATGAGAAAATAAGTGAGTTGATATTGCTGACAAAAACAGATCAGTATAATAAGTGAAAAACTGACAAACAAATCAGAGAGAGGATATCGCAGAGGGAGATGGTATTGACTATAAAAGTAAAAAATAAAAAGGCGCAACGCTTGAATCGCAATTCCACAATAGATCAATGCGAGAATATCAAATAAGGGTAATATATAAATAAAAACGAGTAATGATAATAGCGTTGACAGGCTATTAATCAATAATATTCCTTGTCCATGTTCGTGGTAATAGCAGCCGACATTAAGAAAAGTACAACAGCCTTTTAGCATTAACCACAATGCGATGAATGGGATAAGAACACTACTGTAATAAAACTCAGCATTAAGCCAAAACCTTAAAAAAACAGGGCCGAACAAAAGCACAAGAGCAGAAATAAGTATGCAAAGCTGGCAAGCTAAAATAGTAATATTGGCTAAGTATTGTTTACGGTGCTCTGTATTGATAAAGCTAAATCGTTTTGGAAACCACCACAACGCAAAAGGTTCTATTAATAAACTAGCGGCAACCCCCCACTGCATTGCAATTGCATAAGGAGATACCGCTTCCACTCCTAAATAATGCGCGATAGCCCAACGCTCAGCACCTAATGAAATAAAACCCAATAATCCAGAGATAGTTAGAATTGCACCATATTTTAATAATGCGGGGTTCATTGAGAAGTGTGGTATTGGCCATTGTTTATAGAGTAAAACACTACACACGACTTGTGCGATCAATCCAGCTAAAGCCATACCATCAACTTTCCATGTAGTGACCAACAAGAGCGCTAAGGCCGCTTGCAATAATGCCGTGATAAGTAAAATACTTACAAAGTGTTTAGCATTATTCTCAATCCTTAGCTTTGCTAAAGGGATAGCGTTAAGAGAGTTAAAGTAGATAGTAAAAATAAAACAATTAAAGGAAAAAAGTGGCGGTGGACCAGGTAAAAGCGTTTGAATATCGTGATTAAAAAAAACAAGCAGGCTTGTAATTATTGCACCACATAACATGACTTGCCATAAGGCTTGGCCTAATAACCGTGTTGGGTTTGATGCATCATGATAAAAACGATAGAGACCATCAATGATGCCTAAACTAATGAGCAGTGATAAGAATGTAGTTAAAACTAATAATACATCAAGCTTACCGTATTCTTCCAAACCTAATTGATCTGTAACATAAGGTTGAATTAGCAATCCAATTAGTTTACAAAAGACGACTCCAATCCCATAAATCGCAACAACCTTTAATGTGCTCATAGTGCTTCAATCCACTGTGATAGCCGTTGCGCTTGAGCTTTTGCAGTAAAGGCTTTCATGACATGCCTATAACCGAGCTCTCTTTGAGTTTTTAATTCCTGATAGCTTTTTAGCTGGTGGTTTGTAATTGCTGTTGCTAATTCTGTAGGTGAATCTTTCTGTATCATCACTCCTATATCAGAGCAAAGGATCTCAGTACAACCAACAAGGTTAGTAGTAATAATAGGGATCCCTAATGCAAGGGCTTCTTTTAAAACTAGTGGGCCTGTATCAGTATCACCATTATTAGCGATGGTAAAAGGAGCGATTAGTCCTTGGTAACGTTGAGCATGAGATCGTAGCCAATCTGCATTTTGACTGCCTAAAAAAGAAACAGCGTTTATGAGTCCATGCCGTTTACAAAAAGATATTAGTTCCGATTTTAATGGCCCATCACCAACAATATCGATTTCAATCGGGTGTTTGAGTCGTTGTATGGCTTTCAATAACGTTATAAGCCCTTTTTTTTCAACCAATCGACCAATAAATAAAAAGCGCTTAGATGGAGACCATTCATTATTTAAAGTGGGATAGTTTTGCTCTTCAATCCCACAAGGTAGATAGTGAACAGGTGTCTTTGTTAGTGATTGCAAATGATCATGCATTGCCTTTGTCACAGCGCAGCAAAACTGACAATGAGAAAGCTTGGCTTGTAAATCTTGAGGCCCAGCGTAGATATCAGCGCCATGTCCAACAAATGACACTGGAATATTCAATATTTTTGCTGCAACGATTGCAATCGCTGAGCTATGCCAAGCAAAATGCGCATGAAGATGCTGGCATTGGTAACTATGTGCCCATAGCGCTAATTGTAGGCCTTGCCGAATAAGAGCGAGTTTTCCGAACTCATGTTGTTGGTAAATAAAAGGTAAGCTTCTTACGGAACGGGTGATGTGGCGAAAACTATAGTAGGGAAGGTTTGAGGGGTAGCAACACTGCTTCATTAATGGAATATCAGCACGTTGAAAGTGTTGACCTTTCATAAATGAAAACGGAACAACATGATGTCCAAGTGCAATCATTGCTCTCATTTCAACACCCGTGAATGTTTCAGATAAAGTAGGGAAACAAGGGATCACATAACCTATTGTCTTCATCACAGTGCTCCGCGAATGACTTTTAATAAATAATTCAAACTTAGTGCCATGTTTCAGTGGCGCTTAAGTAAGAAGATCATCAGCTATTGAGACAGATTGCATCGCATCGTGATTAAACGTCTTGTGTTTTGCAATTCATCACTAAGGTTGGATAGGGTTATTTAGTAAGAGAAGATGCACAAATAGAGGTGAAAATAATCACCAATGGAGGTATTGTTTGAATTATGAACACTTGGTTTTTTTTGTTTAATTTATTCTTGCCATCTTTATATTTGCTCTTATAATGCGACCCCACTGACACGGACAACGGCGTAAGCGGTTACCGAGTTCAGTATTGTTCTTTAACAATTTGACCATGCAATCTGTGTGGGCACTCGTTGAAAAGTTAAGTCGAAAGATTTATCAATGATACTAGTGACCAATACAAATAACTTCGGTTA